>AQRS01000040.1 GCA_000402355.1 Candidatus Iainarchaeum andersonii SCGC AAA011-E11 | reverse complement strand
TCACGCTCGCAAACGCTTAAATTGAAAAACGTTGATTTTTGGCATTTAAAGTCCATTACTACAAAATTACCGTCAATTTCTACCCCATAATGTGATTTGTCTACAGGCCCCACAAGTTGCACCGTTTTAGATGCTCCTTGCCCTATTAAGAAAAAAGGCATTGAATCAGGGTTCTCCTCCACCAAACGGCGTAGCGGCAGCCATCTCTCATGCCGCTACGCCAGAACACGCAAAGCACAATTACACGCCAGATACTCAGCACAGAACCTAGAACTGGTTCAACAAACAGAGATTTTCAACTAAGCCCGGAAACAGCAAAAGTTTTTTATACGACGAAGAACTTAGTAAATAGCATGAAAGCTGTTTTTCAGGTAAAAACCATTGAATCGGACTGGAGACCCCCGTTCAAAAAGAAAATAGAGACCATTTCCTACACCGCGGACAACGAAGAGGAATTCGACCAGGTAATGGGAAACGGGAACCACGAGCACGTTTTCAAGGTCCTGAGCATTGCAGGGGACAACGCAAAGCTCGAGTACAGCAGGCTATTCACGCTTAAAGAGGGGAACGACCAGGCAAAAGGAAAAACCCTGTCCCTTTCCAGGGGCGAAGAGCAAAGCATAGCCTACCTCTGGGGAGAAAAAGGGGTAACCAAAACCATAACATACAAAGGAATAGCCGCGCCGGAACCGCGCGAGGCAAAAGAGGAAGCCGTGGAAATAGAAATACAGACAAACGGAAGCGAGGGGTGAAGGCATTCCATTTAAACCGATTTTCAACAGCAACTAATTCTTATGGACAGGGCAGAGTTCCTCCGGCAACTCAGGGAATTCATACAAATTCCGGAATTATATGAACACAAAATCAATGGAATAAACCATGGGCCGACCCCTAATTTTGGCGCAATCAAGGACGAACATACCGTTCTCAGCACAGGAATAAATGGGATGGCACCGGAAGAACACACACGGGCAGCGAGGATGCTGGAAACCGCATACCTAAACAAGCTCGTGAAAATCTATAACCATCCAACAGTATCCTACATGACAATGCACGAACTGGCGCGCATTATTGCACACAAATATTACGACATCAAAAGAAGGTACGGGGAATCGCCCGCACTCCTGCAGATATACAAAAAATGCCCGTCCGCACTGAAAAGAGAGCTCCCGAAACCTGAACCTAAAATAATCGAAACCCAGCCTGCACCCCCACAAGAACCGGGAAAAAACTGGAAGCAAGTAAACAGGTGGAGAAAACCAAAATGACGCAAAAAATTTGCCTCGACGATTCGTACGCGAAAGAATGCTCCGCAAAAATAACCAAAGTGAGCGAAGGAAAATTCGTTGTGCTCGGCAAAACTATTTTTTATGCACATGGCGGTGGGCAGCCAAGCGACACCGGAAAAATAATTTGCAACAACAAGGAATACAAAGTCGTTTTTGCAAAGCAGTTCGGCGATGAAATTTCCCACGAAGTCTCGGAGCATGGATTGAAGGAAGGGGACAAAGTAAAATGCGTCCTCGATTGGGAGAAAAGGTACAAGCACATGCGCATGCACACCTCCGCGCACATTTTGGCGGCTGTAATCAACATGGAAATCGGCGCACTCATAACAGGCAACCAGCTCGGCGAAGAAGAATCAAGAATGGATTTCAACGTGCCTGAATTCGACCGCGAACTGCTCAAAACTTTTGAGCACAAGGCAAACGAAGCGATACAAAAAGGGCTTGAAATTACCATTGCATACGAGGAACGCGAAAAGGCGCTGCAGCGCTCTGAGTTATTTAGGCTCAAGGATGTTCTGCCGAAAAATATTCCTGTTTTGAGAATAGTTTCAATAGGGGCTCTTGACGTGCAGGCGGATGGCGGAACGCACGTGCACAACACAAAAGAAATCGGGAAACTCAAAATCACTGATTTCAAAAACAAGGGCGCCGAGAACAGAAGGATTTACTGGAAGCTCGATTGATGGCTGCGCACCGGCAAAGAACCCTCAAAAAGTTTAAATAAGAGTTATACTCAAGTATAATTAGTGGTTTGCATGGCTATCGAGGTCACCGTGAAAAAATGGGGGAACTCCAAAGGGGCAATATTCCCGAAGGAGTTCCTGGAAGAAAAGGGCATCAGGGAGAACGACAAGGTCCTGATTGAAGTGGTGAAGAAAGCCGATTTTTCCAGGCTCTTCGGCTCGCTCAAGGGCACGAGAATGACGGGGCAGCAGTTCAAGGACATGGTAAGGAAGGGCTGGGATTAATGGATAACGCTTATTTTTTCGACAGCTACGCGTTCTTTGAAATACTGAAGGGAAATCCCGACTACGAAAAATACAACGAGGGAATAAGCATAATCACCACGAGGCTCAACCTTATGGAACTGCATTACTGGCTCACATTGCAGAAAGGGGAGGAAACAGCCGACTCTTATTACGATTTATTTGAAAAGCACACAATAGGCTTTGATTCAACAGCAATAAAAGAAGCGAGCAAATTCAGGGCAAGGCACAAAAAACTGAAGCTATCCTACATAGACTGCATAGGATACATCATGGCCAAGACAAGGGACATGAAATTCCTCACGGGCGACAAAGGATTCATCGGAATGGAAAACGTGGAATACGTGAAATAAAGAGCGCAAACCAGTTTCCGGCCGCTTCAACGCTAACGTATATATTCTTTGTTTGCCTTGAATTCTGAATGGACTATAAGCAGGTAATCATCGTGCGCGCCGACCTGAACATGGGCCGCGGCAAAATCGGAGCTCAATCTGCACACGCTTCCCTTGAAGCATACGAAAAAACCCTGCGCGAAAAGCCGAAATGGGTCGAGGAATGGAAGGAGCAAGGACAAGCGAAAATCGTGCTTAAAGTGAACTCCAAAAAGGAATTATTGGAAATGTTCGAGAAACTCAAAAAGCTCTTTCCAACCGCGCTCATCAAGGACGCGGGAAGGACACAAATCGAGGCTGGCGAACCCACCGCAGTAGCAATAGGGCCTGTTCCGGAAAACGAGATAAATAAATTCACGAAGGAACTCAAATTACTCTGAACATATGCTTGAACAGGCAAAAAAGATAAGTTTGGTTTCAATAGCGCTCCTGGCACTGCTCGGAAGCATGATTCTCCTCGCGCTGTACGGCGTGATGCAGAACTCATTCCTCAAAAACGGGTTGTTTTCCGAAGCAAACCCGGTAGGAGTAGTTGCTGTGTTCGCAATAATAATCCTCGGCGGCACATACTTATTCAATGCTGCGGCACACATAATCAAGGGGGCAATTAAATGAACCCAATATGCGAGCGGAGCGAACACAATGCATTCGACCCTGTCCAGTACTGGGCAAAATATCTTGCCGTAAAGTGACCTGTGGATGAACTACTCTGAAATCGTGAAAAACCTTGTCAAGGAAGCGGACATTATAATTGAGGTCCTTGATGCGCGCTTCCCCCAAAAAAGCATCAACATCCACCTTGAAAGGCTCGTGGAGGAAAAGGGCAAGAAATTGCTGCGTGTAATAAACAAATCAGACCTCACAAGCCTCAACACAATGAAAAAGGAAAAAAGCATGCTCCCGGGAAGCATTTTTGTTTCCGCAAAAAACAGGAAAGGCATAATGAGGCTCAAGGAAGCCCTTGGAAAACTCAGCGGCTCCGGCGAAACCAAGATAGCGGTTGTCGGTTATCCCAACACGGGAAAAAGCAGCATCATCAACGCACTCGCAGGAAGGAAAAGCGCGAGAACCTCGCCCACGGCCGGATTCACAAGAGGCGTACAATTTGTGAGAATCAACAAACAAACAATGCTCATTGACTCTCCGGGAGTAATACCGTTCAACGAGCACGATGAAACGCTCATTGCGCTGCTCTGCGCAAAAAACGCGCAGCAGCTCAAGAACCTCGAGGAAACAGGCATAGATGTCGCGGATGTGCTGCTTGAAACAAAAAAAGAGGAAATACTCGACACCTACGGGGTAACCGCAAAAGACGGGGAAGAGCTGCTCGAAAAAATCGCGTTCGCACGCAAAAAGCTCCGCAAGCACGGCGCCCCTGACACGAACGCGGCAGCAATGATACTCATAACGGATTTCCAGCGCGGGGTTCTGAGGAGAAAACAAAACACTTAAAAGAAACAAAAAACAATTCATGGAACGGGGACGCAAAAACGAAAACGAGGGATGCAAAACAATGATGCCGGAAAAAGCAAAAAAAGCGAAATTCTTCTTCCTGGCGGTTTACGCGGTATTCGGAATAACGCTCATATACCTTTTTTTGTTCAACACCGGCCTCTCAATCGAGGAAAAATTCAACGAGGAAAACGGCCAAAAAGAAATTTACGTGCAAAACACCACCGGCAGGCAAATCAACGACATAACCGTGAAATACCGCGAGGAAGAAGGCGAACCGAAAGACCTGAACATGTTTGCTTCACTTGCGCCCAAAGGGGAGGAACGCATTTACACCGGCGCCATAAGCGCGAACCAGGCAACAATAATTGTGCAGAGCCCTTTCCACTCGACAATCGAAAAGCTCGTTGTACTAAGGGCAAAGCAGGAAATAACCCTGACAATGAGCTTTCCAAGCGACATACTCTTCGGCAAGAGCTTTGCGTTCAGCGTGGAAGCATGCAACAACACCGCAACTGAAAAGCAGGTGAAAATAGCGGAGAACCACGAAAAAGGATTCTTTTCCGAGCCGAACAAAACAGACACGATAACGCTCAAGGCTGTTGAATGCAAGCAGATAGACTACTCGCTCATACCGATACAAAAAGGCGGCACCACAATCTATTTTAACCTAAACACGGAAAATAATGTGGACCAGTTCCAGCAGGCAATAACGGTGCAGTAAAAATGGCGAAAACGGACACAAGCATAATAGAGATAATAGAGAAAATGGTCCGCGAAGGCGAAAGCGAAGAAAAAATAGTGCAAACCCTGAAAGACCTCGGGATTCCGCAGGACAAGGCAAAAAGGCTTTTGCTTCTCGGACAGGCGGACACTTTTGCATTGCTGCGCGGCGAAATAAAAAAATCGTGCAGGCCGAATTGGAAACGCAAAAACCCACGCTCAAAAAATTCATCGAGGAGGAAGCCGTAACAAGCGCACATGAATCCAGAACAGAACTCACAAAGGCAGTGATAAGCGATTTGAAGCAATACGAGCGAGATATTACGGGGCAAAGCAAAACCTTTCAGGAACAGATCGGCGACAACATAGCGAAAGTGAACGACCTCAACGAACGGGTGAAGGTGAAGCTGAACGAGCTCGGCGAGGCAGTAAGGCAGGTGCAGGTGGACATGGACGAGGCACACATGAAAGGAGTCGGCGGAAGAAACGGGCTCATCAGCAACGCAATGTGGATACTTGGATTGGCGTTCGGAATAGGAGTGCTGTACTTCTTCTACGCTAACTTCGACAAAGCGCTTACAATAGATAATTTGATTTTAATGACAATAATGGGCCTGATTTCGGTTACAATGCTTTTCGTGGCAACCGTGATTTAAGCGCGGGAAAATTTCTTAAAAATCAGAGGAGTTTCTCATACTCTTTAATGTTCGTTATCGCGCCCTCGAGGAAATTCTTTTTGCGCAGGCTCTTCTCCTTCGCATAAAGCTTCTCAAGCTCCTGCAAAACCAAGGCAAGCTCAATCATAAAAGAAATAAGCAATGACGGCTTTTTAAACCTTTAATTGCCGCTGCTCGCCCACGACAACTTCCAATGGAATGCCGACCTTCATTGTTGTCGCAATGGAAATGTTGTAATGCTTGCTCTTCCTGAAGTGCTCCGGCTTCACGAAAAACCAGCCCTTGTTCGGGTACTTCCAGCCGATAAAAGCCTGTGCGCCGGAAACCTCGCCCCATTTTTGGAGCTCGGCCATCTGCTCCGCGGAAATGTTCAAATAGTTCCCGCGCCACGCCTTGCACTCAAAAATGAAGCTCTTTCCTTTCCCCAAGGCTATTAAATCAGGCATGGGCAAAGCGTTCTTCCCGGAACCCGCGACCCGCGCAGCCACGAAACCAAGATTCCAGAGAAGCTTTATGAGCTCGCGCTCCGCCGAAGCGCCCTTGTTGTAGTGAGCCATGTATATGTACAATAAAAAGGCCAGGGGAATATATAATCCGTGCCAAAGCACCAAGGGGCAAACGGAACCCTAACATTAATATACCCATAACCGAGCTTTATGTATATAGTTTATTGTTTTGCTAAAAGAGGATTGGCGGCTTTGGAAGCCCGAGTCCTTTTGGGGAATTTGAGGTTTAATTGGTTTTGACGAACCTTAAATCAGTTGCAGAAAACAATGATGTTGAAATTGAATTGGAAGTGATTCCGAATTCAAAACAGTTCGCAATCCTGGGTTTTAACCCCTGGACGAACGCATTGAGAATCAAGGTTAAGGAAAAGGCACTCAAAGGCCAGGCCAACAAAGGGCTCGTGAAAGAGCTCGAAAAAAGGCTTGGATGCGGAGTTGAAATTAAAAGCGGCGAAAAAAGCCGCAGGAAAAAACTGCCCCTCAAAGGAGCAGAAAAAAGCCTTGTTCTCAAATTCCTCAAAAGAGAAAAGCTTCCGAAGAACTAATTCTCGCGAAAAAAAAACAAAATAGCCATGGAAAAGGGGTTGATTGGAAAATGGCGAAGACCTACATAAACACGGTCAAATACATGATAAAAATGAAATTCGAAATAGACGGCATAGTTGACAAGCCGGATATTATTGGCGCGATTTTCGGGCAAAGCGAAGGCCTCTTGGGAGACGAAATGGATTTGAAGGAGCTCCAAAAGAACGGAAAAATCGGGCGCATAGAAATAAACCACACAACCGCAATGGGAAGAACAAAAGGCGAGGTTTTGGTGCCGAGTTCAATGGACATGGCGGAAACAAGCCTGCTCGCGGCAAGCATTGAAAGCGTGGACAAGGTTGGGCCCTGCCAGGCAAAGTTCGAAATAGATGACATTGATGATACAAGAACCTCGAAAAGGCAGGAAATAAAGGACCGCGCAAAAGAACTGCTCAAAAAAATGATGGACAAATCAAGCCCAGAAACACAAACCCTGAGGGACGAGATACGCGAAAACGTCCGCGCAGCCGAAATAACCGAGTACGGCCCCGACAAACTGCCCGCCGGCCCCGACATAGAAATCAGCGAAGAAATAATTGTTGTTGAAGGCCGCGCAGATGTCTTGAACATGCTGAGGAACCAGATAAAGAACGTAATAGGAATGAACGGCTCCAACATCTCAAGCACAATAAGCGAACTCGGAAAAAAGAAAAGCATAACAGCATTCGTTGACGGCGACCGAGGAGGAATCCTGAACGCGAGGAAACTCGCACAGCTCGCGCGCATAGCATACATTGCAAAAGCGCCCGATGGAAAAGAGGTTGAGGAGCT
Organism: Candidatus Iainarchaeum andersonii SCGC AAA011-E11; assembly: GCA_000402355.1. Classification (GTDB taxonomy): domain Archaea; phylum Iainarchaeota; class Iainarchaeia; order Iainarchaeales; family Iainarchaeaceae; genus Iainarchaeum; species Iainarchaeum andersonii. Next base: position 43,380 of record AQRS01000040.1, on the reverse strand, counting down.
CACGAGAAAAGAGATTCTCCAGAGCCTCAAGAAAAGGGTTCCCGCGGAGGAAGAGCTCTCGGAAAGGAAATTTCCCGGAGGAGGGGAATTCCGCGAAAGGGCCTTCCAGGAAAGGCCGTTCCGCGAACGCGGCTTCAGGGAAAGGAGCTTCGGCCAAAGAAGCTTCGGGGGAGGGATGCGCGATCACGGAGACAGGGGTTCGCGGCCAACAAGCAGGTGGGGCAACCGCGACGACGGCATGAGGCCTGACAGGCGCGAAAGAAGGGAATTCGTGCCGCGCGAAACAATTGCGCCCAGGGAACCTATACAGGAATTCCCCGCAAGGCCCACGCTCTCACAGAACGAAGAGTCGGTTTACAGGCCCATACTTGATGAGCTCAAGGGAACAATGAAGGCAAGAATTCTTGATGACAAGAACAAACAAGTCAAGGAAGTCGAGGTAAAAAACCTTGTCGAGGAAATGGCGAAAATAAAGAACGCGCACTCAATAGTATTTGACGGAGTAATAACCAAAAGGCTCTTCGACGCGGCCGAAAAAGCCGGCGCAAAATACGTTGTAGGAGTAAGAAAGGGAAAAATAGAGGAAAACGGAAAAGTCAAGGCAGTTACATTGTAACTGTCCTTATTTCCTTCTTTTTCTTTGGTGCTCAGGTTCGGTGACTATTCTTTCCTCGATCGGAATGACGAGGTCGCCGCTCCTGTAAAGCACGTAGCCCACAAACAGTATCGCGAGCCAGAACAAGAGGCTAGCTATGGAACCCAATAAGCCGCTCCAGAACTGGCGCGCAGTAAGCTTTGGCACATCCTCACGCACAACAATGCCGGTTGCCTTGTACAGCGTGTCGGAGCACGAATTGAATTCGGCGCGCTGGCCATCAAGCGAAGCGTTCGAATTGATTTTCAGTATGCATGAATCATAATGCTTGAGGTTATCCCATGAATCGAACATTTGCGCGGAAGACTGCACAAACATGAGCAATGAAGCAAAAAGGATGAACGCGCCTATGAGCTTTGGCAGGTGCACGTCGCGCCCAGCAACCCTGAAATACATTATTCTGCGCATGGAAATCAACAATTAATACAATTAAATCATATATAAAGCTTCCGTAAAGCGCCAAAAAATGAAAGTAATTTATACGGAGCAACGCAATGTGTGTGCGAGGTGATTTCTTTTGGAAATCAGGAAAATAGGCGTCATGTCCATGGCAAAAATCACGGGAGTGACATACGCAGTAATCGGCTTGATATTCGGGGCACTCTTAACGGTATTATCGCTTGTGTTCGGAGCAATAGCAGGCGGAAACGGGGCAGGAATTACGGGAGGCATCTTTGGCGGAGTACTGTCAATAATAATACTTCCGATAATTTACGGAGTATTAGGATTCATAAGCGGCGCACTAGGCGCATTCCTGTACAATGTATTCGCGGGAATGGTAGGCGGAATAATAATAGAAACAAAGTAAACGGCTTCTGCTTCAGAAGCCTTTTTTACCTTTTTAGCCAACTTTTTTAACCCTATCAGGGCACTTCATTCTACGCTGTTCCAGCAACAGGACTTGCCTTTTCTTTTTTCGTCACATTGCAAGCAGGGCTTGCGATGCCTCGCAAAAGCAAGGGGCTTTTGCAAGGACGTTTTTTCTTTTCGCAAGAAAAGAAAAAAGGTTGGGCTCGTGGTCTAGCGGTTAGGACGCTTCGTTTACATCGAAGAAATCGCAGGTTCGATTCCTGCCGGGCCCATACTTTTTTCTTTCTCCTGCGGAGAAAGAAACCTTGCAGAACTAAAGTTCTGCGAGGCCTCGTGGAATCTTCGATTCCACAAGGAACCTATACTAAAAAGAAAGAGTGCAAAAAAAAGCTGTACCAAAAGAAAAGTGTAAGAGACAACCAGAAGCAATTAAAATAAAGAAACACTACTTCTTTGCATGAAAAAATTGCTTTTCATTATGCTGCTGCTTTTCTCCTCAATCGTCTCGGCACAGGAATTCCGGCCCTCAACCGTGAAAAGCATGGACGTAACCATAACCTCCGAGGCGACGGGCTCGTTTTCCGGAACAATAACGAGAGGAGACGAAATGGAAATAATGTTCATCACAATGCAGCAGGAACAGGGCCAGGAGCTCCTTGAACTGAACGAGCACATGGAAATAGGCGGGAACAAAATCCTCCCGGCCCGGGGAGAAAAAAACGGCGTGCAGTACGCGGTGTACAAAATAAATGATTTGCATGAGTACGCGAAAGCCCCGCAATTCAAAATCGTGAGGGAGGCGCGGGTCAGGAGGAACGCGGCAATCGGCCTTGGGGAAGACTACAACCTCACTAACCCAATAAAGGAATTCCCGGAGTATAAGAAGCCGAGCGATTACATTGAATCAAGCGACCCTGAAATAATGAGCAAGGCGCGGCTCGAATTCACGAGCGACTCTGAAATAGAAACCATACGCGGAATAACCGAGTGGGTGAACCAGAACATCACATATGATTTCGACAATTATTACAGCGCCACATACAGCGCGAAACAAACATACAATTCGCGCGCGGGCGTCTGCGATGAGTTCGCGAACCTTACCGCCGCATTTTTGCGCGCAAAAGGAATTCCCGCAAGATACGTGAAGGGAATAAGCTTTGACGGCACGCGCTTTGGGCTTCATGGCTGGCTCGAGGCGTATTTGCCGGGAACCGGCTGGATAGGGGTTGACAGCACCTATGGCGAGGCCGGATATCTGGACGCGGCGCACTTCACCATAGCAAAAACAATCGATGCGAACAAAGCCGCGGACTTAATCCTGAGCACGAAAAGCGCGAAAGCGATTCAGGTGCAGACACAGCTCGGGGAGCCGAAAATAAAAATAAATTCGGTTGAGTTCTTCACGCGCCTGCTTGACGTGAAGCTCGAAAAGCCTTCCGAAGTTGAACCGCTTGAAAGCTTTGAAATCAAGGCACAATTAACCAATGTTTCGGGAGAGGACGCGATACTTCCTGTGGAGCTTGCGCTGCACGAGGATTTCGGCGCGGACCAAAAAAACAAAATAATTTTCCTCAAAGCGCGGGAAACAAAGGAGGTTTCGTGGAAAGTGAAGGCGCCTGACAAGGAGGCAAAGAACGGCTACTACACATACGGAATGTACCTGCTTCTTCCGGACGGAAACATTAGCGGCACAATAAAGCTCGTGAAGAAGAAAGGCGCGGAACAGAAAGCGGCCGACATAAGCGTCAAGGACGTGAGCCCGTTCATTGATGGAAGCAATTTGGAACTCAGGGTTCTGCTTAAAAACAACGGCAATGCAGAAGGGGAAGCCACAATAACTGTAATTTACTTGGGAAAGGAAACAAAGAGCAATGTGAACATTGAGGCGTCGGCACAAAAGCTCTTCACGCAAAAAATAGAGGATATTCAGCCCGGAAAAGTGACTGTAAAGGTGAATGCCGGCGTTGAAAGGGAATTCGAAATAATCGTGCCGGAAAAGCCCGCGCAGGAACAGCCCCTCGAGGCAAAAGAGGTGCAGCCCGAACCGCAACAGCAGGCTTTGCAGGGGCAAAGCAGGGGGCTTTTCACCGGCCAAAATATCCTGCTTTGGGTTTTAGGCCTTGGAATACTGGTTTTTGGGGCTTTAATAGCGGTTATACTCGGCCAGTTGAAATGAGCAATTTAAAAGATTTCGCCACGGAAAAATCTGTTAGGCTTAGGGTTCTTTTCTTTTTCGTCAACGTTTTTCTTTTCTATCAAGAAAAGAAAAAGGTTGCGACCATAGTCTATTGGTATGATTGGGCCTTGCCAAGGCTCAGGGCCGGGTTCGATTCCCGGTGGTCGCATTTCCCCTGACTTTATTCCAAAGAACCGAACCTATTTTTGCCCTCACTTCACCAATGCTTTTCGACGCGTCAATGAACACGATGTCCTCGCGCGGAAAAATTGCTTTAAGCCCGAGAAAACCCTGCCTCACTTTTTCCATGAAAGGGGCCCGCTCAAAAGTGTCAAGCTTCTTGCGGCGCATAATGCGCTTCATCGCAACCTCAACAGGAAGGTCCAGAATGAAAACCAGATCAGGAGTGGCCATTCCCTCGTGCAGTTCGCGGATTTTTTCAAGCGGAATCCCCTGCAAATGCTGGTAAACAAAAGTGCTGTGCTTGAAGCGGTCGCACAAAACGATTTTGTTTTCGCGCAGCGCCGGGTCAATCACTTTCTCGAGGTGCTCTTTCCTGTCCGCAACGTACAAATCCAGGAACTGCTTCGCATTCAACTCGGGCTTTGGGGAAGAAGCAAGTAATTCCCGCACTTTTTTGCCGTAAAAGCCGTTCGTGGGCTCCGCGGTGTGGACAATTTTTTCCTCGGGAACGCCCTTTGAAAGCAAAAAATTCTTGGCGCCCTTGACCGCGGTTCCCTTTCCCGCACCATCAACTCCGTCAAAAACAACGAACAAAGGAATCACCTTTTGCCGAGCCTGTGTTGAGGCAGCCTTGGTTTTACGGAACCGCTCATTGCACGCATATGCAACCTTTGTTGATAAGCCGTATCATGTATTAATCTCCGGTCTGCTTCTAGAAGCCTCCCAAATCTTTTCAGGTCCTGCGCAGAATACCCGCCATTGCCCGGCAGGCTCTTCGCATTATCCAATCTTCTTTCAAGGCCTGTCACCCTGTGGGCCACTCCGTTTGCCGACAAATAACCCCGCAAAAATTCTCTTGTTTGGAGAGGCAAGGTTTTAGATCTTAGCATGCCACTGATTATGGTTTCAATTTCCCGCCTGTGAAGCTCCTGTATCGGCATGAGAACAGTAATGGCTCAAGGGATTAAAATAGTTTGCCGCGCCCCGCACTGAAAGCCGTTTCCCAATCTTTTTAATCCTTGGGGGGCAAATAATCCTAAGGAAGTTTCACAACGCAGCCGTAGTGTAGCGGTTAGCATAAAAGCCTTCCAAGCTTTTGGCCGGGGTTCGAATCCCCGCGGCTGCACTCTATTGGATGACATTCTCCCACGCTAAAGCCGCGGGACCCCGAAAACAAAAAACAGGATTATATCAAAAGACATTAATTCAGCAACTTTTATTAGTGTCTTTTGATAGCTATCATATCAAAGGACATAAATAAAGTTCCACGGCAAAACTACTTGCATGAAGCACACGAAAGCCACGCAGCTCGCGGAAGAAAGGATTCACAGGCTCTTCGAACTCGCGGAGCAGGAACTGGGAAAAAAACCCGAACGGAGCAAGCGATACGTGCACATTGCCCGCGAACTCTCGAAAAAACACCGCGTGCGCATGAGCAGGGAAATGAAGAAAAAATTCTGCAAAAAATGCGGAGCATACCTCAAAAAAGGAAAAAACTCGGAAACAAAAACAATCGGAACACTCACAATTGTGAAATGCATTGAATGCGGATTTGAGCGCAAAACAGGCGACAAACCCAAGCAATAAATACACGAAAAACAATCTAATTTATGATGCAAAATAAAAAAGCGCAGGGTTCGCTGGAATACTTACTGCTCATAGGCGGCGCGGTGCTGGTAGCCGTAATAGTAATAACACTTATACTCGGAATAACAAGCACGGGACAAACACAGACACTAAAAAGCTCAAACACCGGGCTCTGTTTGATTGACAAGCAAAAATGCTTAACTGCCGGAGGAACGGTAGTGAGCTGTGACTTGGTTTACAATAATTGCATCACCGGCCTGTCACCACCCGGTGGAGGCGGAGCACAGACTTGCTCGAGTCCAAGCTCGTGTACTAATCCGCCGGAATGCAAATCAGCAACAGGTGCAACATGCAGTGGAAATCCATTAGTCTGCGGTTACCCAAACAATGCACCAAACGGAACAACGTGCACGAGCGTGGCCGGCGGAACCTGCCAGAACGGAACATGCGTCAACACACTCACACAAGGATTGGTCGGATACTGGCAATTCAATGGAAACGCAAATGACTCTTCCGGAAACGGGCACAACGGCACACTTGTCAGCTCCCCGACATTCCCAATCGACCCGCAAAGAGGCCAAGTTTTGAGCCTGGATGGAAATCAATATGTCAGCATCCCAGACAGCCCGGAACTTGACTTTGGAACAAGCGACTTCACAATAACAATGTGGGTAAAAACAAGCACATTGCAGCAGTCAACAATTGCAAAAGCATACCACAACAGTTCGCCGGGATACGGCCTTTACAGGGGCACATTTTACCTTACAAGCGCTGACGGCACCAATTCTCCAAACTTCCTGCGTGTTGCGTCCCCTGGACCGGATGATGGAAGCAATCCGCCAAATGCGGAAGCGTGGAGGACCGGTACATGGCACAACATAGCAATCACCATTACGCGCAGCCCGGCACCGTGGGGATACTTTTATGTCGACGGAACCCTGAAGGTTGCATGGAGGGATGTTAATGCAACAAAGGCGACCGGCATTTCGAACGCCTCGCCTTTACTGATAGGCGCAGGATATGTTTCTACTCCGCCCCCGACAGTTTCAATTCCATACAGGTACAACGGACAGATGGACAACATCCGCATTTACAGCAGGGCACTCTCCGTCGCGGAAATAAGGCAAGTATGCGCGCAGGAAAAGCACGCATTGTTCGCCGCACCCAACTGCACATAATATAGCAAAAAAGCCCGGGGCGCGATGGAGTATTTGCTGCCCGTGGGCGGCGGCGCAATACTATACGAGACATAAATGGCTGACCGCTAAAAACAACGTTTTTAAAGGTTTCACACGCGAATTATTGTTGCTTCTGTTTTTGGAAGTTTAACCCTCACGGGTTTGAAACAAAGTTTGCTCCGCAAGGAGAAAAAACACCTTTTTCTTTTCGTTGGCACGAAAAGGAAAAAGCTGTACCAAAAAGAAAAGTGCAAAGAATTGGAAAAAAGGTGCAAAACAATGGGCATATTTGACGTGCCGACAGGAATGCTGGTTGAAGAGGCAGCAAAGGACCTCAAAACAAAAATAATGGAACCTGAATTCGTGGCATACGTAAAGACGGGCGCACACAGGGAAAGGGCTCCGCAGAGGCGCGACTGGTTCTACATGAGGGCGGCAAGCATACTCTACCAGGCATACAAACAGGGCAACGTGGGAACAGGCGGGCTGCGCAGTTACTACGGCGGAAGAAAAAACATGAAAGTCAGGCCGGAGCACAAGGTCAAGGCTTCTGGAAAAATCATAAGGCTGTGCCTCCAAATGCTCGAAAAAGAGGGGTTTTTGAAGAAGGAGAAGCACGGGAGAAAAGTCAGCGGCAAGGGAGAAAAATTTTTGATGGAAAAAGCCAGGGCGGTTGAAAAAGTTTTCAAGGAACAATTGCGCTTAAAGGAAGAAAAATCAAACGAAGAAATGGCGAAAAGAAACACGGCAAAAAAACAGAGGCAGGAAAAGCAGGCGCAGGAGAAACAAGTGAAAACCGGGAACACGGCCCAGGCACCGCAAAAAGCTGCACAGCCAACCCCGCCGGTTGCGCGCACCGGGGGAGAAACGATTGCAAAAGATGAAGCTAAAAAAGCCGAGCCGCAGAAAGCGGGCGCAGAAAAACAGCAGGAACAGAAAACAAGCGAGGCAGGCCAAGAAAAGCAGAAGGATGCGGGCCCTGCCGGGGCGAGCCAAAGCCATACGAGTGAAACGAGCACGGGTTCTCGTACCCAACAGCCGAACTTACTATCGAGCCCAAAAGGCGAAGATAGTAGTCGTACCCAACAGCCGAACTTACTATCGAGCCCAAAAGGCGAAGATAGTAGTCGTACCCAACAGCCGAAACTGTTGACGGAGGCGAAAAAGCATGAGCATGGAGAGCGAAGAGGAGGAACTGAAGCAAAAGAAACTTGAAGAGCTCCAGCAAAAACTCGCGCAGCAACAGGAACAGCAGGAAAAGCAATTCGAAAAAGAAGCGCAGATCCAAAGCATCCTGAAAAGGCTCCTCGAGGAAAATGCAAGGGAAAGGCTCAACAATGTCCGCATTGTAAACCATGAACTCTACATGAAGGCAGTGCAGGCGATAATGACGATTGTGCAGAAAGGGTATGTGAAAGGAAAACTCAATGAAGAACAGGTAAAAGAAATACTCGGGCAACTGAAAAGCAACCACGAGATAAAGATTACGAGAAAATGAAGTGAACAAAAAAAATGGGAAGAAAAACTCAGGAAGAAAAGGAATTCCTCATTTCAGCGAGGAAAAAAATAGGCCCGGGCCTTACCAATGCGCCCGTATGGATACTCCAGAAGGCCGGAAAAAGAATCTGGAACAAGAAATCCAAGAGGCACTGGAGGCAAACCGACCTGGGAACCATGTTCAAGAAGAAACAGCGCGAACAGGGAAAAATCGCTAACAAAAAGGCCGCGACCAGCGGAAAAAAGCGCAAAAGCGCGAAGCACAAGAAAACGAAGGGATACTGAATGAAAGGGCAAGAGGCAAACTACGTGATTCCGCTCAGGAAGGCCTTCTACTTCCCTCCGGACAAAAGGGTCACAAAAGTTATTGCGACCATGAAGAATTTCGTGAAAAAGCACACACGCAGAACCAAGGTTTACGTGAGCAATGAAGTGAACGAGTTCGTGCATTTGAAATCCAAGAACGTGCCGAGGAGAATAAGCGCAACAATACTCCTTGAAGGGGAAAGGGCAACCGTTTTTTTGGAGAAGGGCAAGCAGCTCGAGCAATACAAAAAGAAAAGCGAGGAAAAAAAGAAGAAAGAGAAGAAGGAAAAAGCAAGCAAGGAAGAGGCAAAAAAAGAGGAAACGAAGGAAGAAGACAAAAAGAAGCTCGAGGACAAGCGCGCAAAGGAAGAGGCCGCGAAGGCAAGCGAAATAAAGAGGAAAACCGCGAAGTAAAAGCGCGAGTGTTTGCAATGAACTTTTCAAGGGCGACAATAAGAAGCAGCCCATACATCGGAATTTTTTCATCAGTGACGGACGAAGTCGCGCTGGTTCCGCACTCAGTTCTCCCGCAGGAGCTCAGGGAACTCGAAAGGGTCATGGAAGTCGGGGCAATAAAATCCAAAATAGGGAACTGCTCGCTCATAGGGGTTCTTTGCAAGGGAACCGGGAAAAAATTCGTTGTCTCGAACATTGCCGAGCGCGGCGAAATAAGGGAACTCGAAAAAAACGGGATTGAGACCATGGTTCTGAAAACGAGGAGCGCAACCGGGAATCTGGTTGTAATGAACTCACAAGGCGGGGTCGCGAGCCCCCTTCTCACTGAAAAAGACATGGATGAACTCAAGGCGTTTTTCGGCATCAAATTCGCGCAAACACCCATAGGGGAAACGAATTTGCCCGGAGCCGCGATAACAGTAACAAATAAAGGGTTTATCGTGCACCCCAATATTACCGAAAAGGAGTTCGAACTGCTGGAAAAAACGTTCGGCGTGAAGGGCGCGCCAACAAGCGCGAATTACGGGGACCTCTTCGTCGGAAACAGCGTAATAGCGAACTCCAAAGGCGCAATGGCGGGAACACTTACATCAGGAGTAGAACTTTCGAGGATAGACGACGCACTGAGGGGAGACTGAAAATGGAAAGCAAAACATTCACGGTAACGGGAACATACACTGAAAAGGGAAGCGAGAAAAAATTCTCCAAGGAAATATCATCGCACAACGAGGCATTTGCAAGGGAAAAACTCCTCTCCACAATAGGCTCAAAGCACAAAATAGCGAGAAAATCAATCAAAATAACCATGGTAAAGGAAAAGGGAGCGAAATGAAAATGGCGGAAGAAAAAAGCCAGGTAAGGATAAGCGGGAACCAGCTGGCGCAGCTCGGGAACCAGGAACGGGTAAAACTCGAGGAAATAAACCGAAAGGTGCAGGCATTCCAGGACTTCAGGGCCGAACTCCAGATGGCAATTGATTCGCTCGCGGAGCTCGGAAAAAACAAGAAGGGCGAAAAAATGCTCGTAAGCCTCGGCGCAGGGGTTTATGCCGAAGCATCAATAGAAAAAACCGATGAAGCGATTTTCTCGATTGCAGGCAACGTGTTCAAAAGCAAAAAAAGCGAGGGCATAGCAAAAATACTCAAAAACAAGATTGCAAGCATCAACAAGACACTTGAAAAAACCGCGCAGGACCAGCAGAAGGCATGGTCAAGGCTCAACCAGATAGAGCAGATAATGGAAGCCGGAAGAAGGCACATGCAGCAGCAGGCAAAGAAATCCGCGCAAAGCTGAAGCGGCATATAGCGGCCCGGGCCGCAATTAATTTTATGTTTGACTTCCTGAAAAAGAAAATAACTGATTTTACCGGAAAAATAAAGGAAGCGCTCGAAGCAAAAAAAACGGAAGCGCCGCAGGCACCAGCAGAAGCCGGGCTAAAGGAAACTCCAAAAGCAGAGAAGCCTGAAGAAAAAAAGAGGCCGGAAAAGCAAAAAACCCAGGAGAAAAAGCCGGGGCCCGCGGCATGGAAAAAAGAAAAAGCCGGGGAAAAGGCTGCAACACAAATCAAATCGGAAAAAATTGCGAAAGAAATTTCGGAAGAAAAAATCTGGATCCGCGAAGAAGCAAAAGCCGAAATAATCCGGGAAGAGGAAACGCCCGCGGAAAAGGCGCCCAAAGAAAGCGTGAAAACGGGGCAGCCACAGCACAAAAAATCCTTGTGGGAAACAATAAACATATTCAGGCCCAAAGAAGAGGCAAAGCCGAAAGAAGCCGAAGAGAAAAGGGAATTGAAGGCAAAAACCGGCTTCGCGGAGAAGCTTAAGGGAAAGCTTTCCGGAAAAATCACGATAAGCGAAAAGGACACGAAAGAGTTCTTCGGGGAATTCGAATTGAGCCTGCTTGAATCGGATGTAGAGCAGGAAACGGCCGGGGCCATTGTGGCGGAACTCAAAAAAGAATTGGTTGGAAAAGAAATTTCCTCAAAGGAAAACGTGACGGAATTCCTCAAAAAGCACATCGCAAAAGCGCTGGAAACAATAATGACCACGGAAACGATTGATGTGCTCCGCATGAAGGAAAAGCCGTTGAAAATACTCTTTGTCGGGCCGAACGGAGCAGGCAAAACCACAACCATAGCAAAAATCGCGAACTATTTTACAAGCAACGGCAAAAGCGTCATCCTCGCGGCATCGGACACGTTCCGCGCCGCATCCATTGAACAGCTTGAAACGCACGCAAACAGGCTGAACGTGAAAATGGTGAAGCACAACTACGGTTCCGATCCCGCGGCTGTTGCGTTCGACGCGGTAAAAGCCGCGGAAGCCAAGAAGATTGATGTTGTCTTGATTGACACCGCAGGAAGGCAGGACACGAACAAAAATTTGATTGAGGAAATGAAGAAAATTGAAAGAGTGATAAAGCCGCATTTGAAACTTTATGTCGGCGAGGCCTACACCGGCCAAGCGCTCTTGCAGCAGGCAACCGAATTCAACAATGCAATAGGAATTGACGGGTTTGTCCTGACAAAGATTGATGCGGACGCGAAAGGCGGAACAGCAATCTCGCTGCTCTACAAGCTCAAGAAACCCATTGTTTTCGTTGGAACAGGGCAGGAGTACAAGGATATTCAGGAATTCAGGCCGGGATTCATAATAAAGCGCATACTCGTATAGAACCATTTAAAAGGATTTGTTGGAATTTGTTTTGTAAGTGATTTTTGATGAAGATTTCAGAACTGAAAACAAGGGAGCCGATAGCGGAAATAATGCTCGAAATAGTTTCGAAGGGCGAGACAAGGCAATTCTCAACCGAAAAGGGCTCGGGAAAGGTCTGCAGCTGCGCCGGCAAGGATGATTCGGGCGAAGAAGTCAGCGTGAGCCTCTGGAACGAGCAAATAGACCAGGTAAACGAAGGCGACAAAATCAAGATAACCGAGGGCTGGTGCTCCGAATTCCGCGGGCAAAAACAGGTTTCCACTGGAAAAAAAGGCAATCTTGAAGTAGTATAATCCGCAAAACACAAAAAAAGGTTGCTTTAAATACTTCCTAAGCACCAATTATTAAGGATTGGATCAACAAATACCTCTTTCTAGACATTATTACGTCTTTAGGGTTGGAGAATTTGTTGCGTCCGCATCGCTTTGAGGAGGAATTAAATGTACAATAACAGGGGAAATGATAGAGGAGACAGAGGCAACAGGCCAAGGTTTGGCGCAAAGGAAATACCCGTAAAGGAAGGGGAAATAATAGATGTTGAAATAATCAGCATCGGCGAAAAGGGGGACGGCATAGCAAAATTAGAGGGCTATGTGATCATAGTGCCGAACACCAAGAAAGGCGACAAGATCAAGGTAAAGATTAATGCCGTAAGGGGCAGGGTAAGCTTTGGAGAAGCAGTAGGCAAAAGCGAGGGCGGAAGCCGGAAAGAGGAACTTACAGACGACGAAGAGGAAACAGAGGGGTCTGCAGAAGGCGGATCCGACGAAGACCTGGATTCCGACGAAGATGCGGAAGCCGAAATTGAAGAAGAAGGGGAAAAGGAGGAGTGAACAAATGACAAACCTAATGGACGAGCTGGGCCTTGAGGCTTCCGAGAAGCTCAGGGAAAAGCTGCTGAAAGAAGAGTTCAAGCTGCGCAAGAAACAGCCTGAAGCCTGGACAAAGACAAAGTACAGGCCATACGCAAACTTCAGGACCAAAAAGAAAGAAGTGGTAGCTGCAGTAATCGAAGCCTGAACAGGCTTCGCATAAAAATACTATTTCTTCGCCAGAGGCGAATCAAGGGGTTTCAATTCTTTGAAACCCCTGATTTTAATTCTTTTCCGACCCCAAAATTATATCAAAGGACAAAAATATGGATGCAAAATTTGTCCTTTGATAGCTATCGAAAGACACTAAAAAAGTTTCAAAATTAATGTCTTTCGATATTAATCTGTTTCAGGCGATGGCATGGGCTTCGGCGAAAACCTAAGAAAAGCAATGGAAAAGCTCAGGAACAGCACCTCACTCGACAAAGAAACAGTAAAAGAGGTTGTGAAGGAACTCCAAAGGGCCTTGATAAGCGCGGACGTCGAAATTTCTTTGGTTCTCAAGCTGAGCCGCGAAATCGAGGAAGAGGCGTTCAAGGATCTGCCCGGAGGAATAAACAGGAAAGAGCACATAATCAAAACCGCATACGATAAATTAGCCGGGCTTTTAGGCGGCTCGGCAAAGGCCCCTGAAAAGCCGGAAAAAATACTTTTAGTCGGGCTCTTTGGCTTTGGAAAAACTACAACCGCAGGAAAACTCGCAAAATGGTACGCAAAACGCGGCCTCAAGACAGCGGTGATTGCGGCTGACACATACAGGCCCGCGGCTGTCGAGCAATTGAGGCAGGTAGCAGAAAAAGCCAAAGTTGGATTCTACGGGAACACCAAGGAAAAAAACGCGGCAAAGGTTGTAAAGGAAGGCCTCGAAAAATTAAAAGGATACGACTTGCTGATTTGCGATTCAGCCGGAAGAAGCGCATTGGACGCGGAACTCTCAAAAGAACTGAAGCAAATTGATTCAGCATTCGGCTCGAAAGAAAAGTGGCTCATTCTTGGCGCCGATGTGGGCCAAGTGGCGAAGAAACAGGCAAACGCGTTCCACGAAATAGTGGGAGTGAACGGAGTAATCATTACGCGCATGGACGGCTCCGCAAAAGGCGGCGGCGCTCTTGCCGCATGCAGCTCAACAAACTCAAAAGTGTACTTCATCGGCGTAGGCGAAAAGCTTGATGATTTGCAGGAGTTTGACCCGACGCGATTCCTCAGCAGGATAATGGGTTACGGGGACCTTGAATCACTGCTCGAAAAAGCCAGGGAAGTGCAGGAGGAAGAAGGCCTCGACGCCGAAGAGCTTTTAAGCGAGGAATTCACGCTCGACACTTTTTACAAGCAGATGAAGGCCGCGAGAAAAATGGGGCCTTTGGACAAAGTAATGGACATGATGGGCATGAAACAGCAGATGCCGAAGGAAATGCTGGAAGTGGGGGAGCAGAAGCTGGACAAGTTCGGGCACATCATGGATTCAATGACGCAAAAGGAAAAGCGCGACCCGGAAATAATGAACAAAAGCAGGATTGCACGCATAGCAAAAGGCTCCGGAACCAAACAGGAAGAAGTCAGGGAATTGCTCAAAAATTTCAAGCGCATGAAAAAAATGTTCTCGCAATTCAGGAACATGGACGAAAAGCAGCTGCAGGAAGGAAAAGGGTTCAGAATGGACAAGCTGCAGGAAATGTTCGCGAAAAAAAAGAAATTCAGGATAAGGTGAAACACTTTGATCGAGCTCCTGGTTGCAAGGCAGGCCGCAGTGCTCATTGCCTCGGCCCTGGGAGCGTACACAGACGCGAAAACAGGGTACATTTATGACTGGGTAACCTTGCCGCTGATTGCGATAGGGATTGCATTGAATGTTGTTGAACAGAATTTTTTCGGCATACTCATAGGCGCGGCAATTTTTGCCGCGGGCTACGCGTTTTACTTCACGGGAAAATTCGGGGGAGGAGATGTAAAGCTCTTTGCCGGAATAGCGATGGCAATCCCTTTCCAGAGCGGAACGCTTTTCATTTTCCCCGTTGTTTTGTTTGCCGCACTCGGCGCGGTCGTGTTCTACGGAACGCTGTACACCCTGAAGTACGCACGCAAAGGGATTAAGTGGAAAGACAACGAAAAAGGAGTCCGCAGGGCGCTGCTCATGGGAGCACTCATGGCAATTTATTTCCTCGTGCTGCTGCAGGCAGGATTTGTTTCGTTTTCGTACACCGCGTTCTTTGCCGTTCCGCTCCTGTTTGCGCTGACATTCCTCGCGCTCGAAAACGGAATCAGGAAAGAATTCTTCCTCAAAAGGATTTCCGTGAAGGAGCTTGAGGAGGACGAAATAATCGCATTTGATTTTATGAGCGAAAGCGAGAAGGAAAAATTCCAGAAAATCAAGGGCATAATCGGCACAAAGGAAATCCTATGGCTTGGAGAAAAAGGCTTCAGGGAGATTCCGGTTTACAGGAACCTTCCGAGATTCGGGCCATTCATATTCCTCGGGGTTTTGATTGCAATTGCGCTCCCGGACGCCGCAATGTTTGTCATGGGTGGCGGGGCATGAGCAAATTCATGGAGGAAGCCCTGAGGCTCGCACAGAAAGGCCAAGGCATGGTTTCCCCAAACCCATTGGTTGGCGCGGTAATAGTGAAAAACGGA
The DNA here is from genome assembly GCA_000402355.1 of Candidatus Iainarchaeum andersonii SCGC AAA011-E11. Taxonomy (GTDB): domain Archaea; phylum Iainarchaeota; class Iainarchaeia; order Iainarchaeales; family Iainarchaeaceae; genus Iainarchaeum; species Iainarchaeum andersonii. The sequence goes on along the minus strand of AQRS01000040.1, from coordinate 28,315 downwards.
AAGGTCATGGGGATAGGATGGCACGAAATATACGGGGGGAAACATGCAGAAGCCAATGCATTGCGGAATGCCGGCAAAAAGGCTAAAGGCGGGGCACTTTATGTCACTCTGGAGCCGTGCAACCACTACGGAAAACAGCCCCCATGCACCAAAGCAATCATTGAAGCCGGCATAAAGGAAGTGCACTACGCAATGGAAGACCCGAACAAAGGCTCATTAAGCGGGGCACGGGAACTCAAAAAGCACGGCATAAAAACGGTTGCAGGGGAACTCGCGGAAAGAGCAAAAAAACAAAATGAATTCTACATAACAAGTGTTTGTGAAGGCGTTCCTTTCGTAACAATAAAAACCGCAATGAGCATCGACGGCAAAATAACTTACGGCAACGGGAAAAGGAAAAAAATTTCTGGAAAAAAGGCGCGCGAATTTGCGCAGGAGCTGAGGAAAACGCATGACGCGGTTCTGGTAGGCCTGAATACCGTTCTCAAGGACGACCCGAAACTCGATTACAGGAAAAATCCCCTGCTTAATCCTGTAAGGATAATACTCGATTCGGAAGCAAAAACGCCCTTGAATGGGAAAGCGCTCAATGGGAAAGCGTTCACCGTAATTGCCTGCACTGAAAAGGCGCCGGAAAAAAGAATTAAAGCGATTTTGCAAAAGGGCGCGTTCGTGCTCATGCTTCCGGGGAAAAATGGCAAAGTGAATCTTGAGGCGCTGCTTCGCGAACTCAACGCAATGGGAATTCAATCCGTGCTCGTTGAAGCGGGAAACAAAACCGCTTCCTCGTTCCTGAAAAAAAGGCTTTTCAACAGGCTTGTTGTCATTGCGGCGCCAAAAAAAATCGGCAGTGGCATGGACGCGTTTAACCTTAAAAAGAGAGTCAGCGTTAAAATAATAGAGGCAAAAACGCTGGGAAAAGACGTTTTGCTTGTGCTTGAAAAGTGAATCAAATGGTTGAAAAAAAGGCGAATGAAACAAGCCAAAGCCATACGGGTGAAACGAATATGGCTTATCGCACCCAACAATCCGCCATGCCCTTCCGAGGCACTTCTCGGACGAAACTGTTGCGCGTAGCCGTTACCGGAAGCAACGGAATGGTCGGAAGGGAGCTCTGCAAAAAACTCTCGCAGAAAGGGTACGTCGTCAGGCAATGCACGAAGGACAATGCGGATGTGCTCTCGCCTGAAAAGCTCGGGCAGGCATTCAGGAACATTGATGTGGTTATTCACTGTGCCGCAACGCTTGATGAGGAATCAAAGGACCTTTACAGGATAAACGTGAAAGGAACCGAGAACGCATTGGAGGCAAGCGCCAAAAACGGCGTGAAACAATTCGTTTTCCTCGGCAGCGTGGGCGCATACGGGGATTACGAGGGGCTGAAGGACGAGAATTCCCCTTTGAAGCCGCAAACGCCATACGAGAAAAGCAAGGCGGAAGCGGAACAAAAAGTGCTTGCGTACCAGGAAATAATGGCGGTAACAATACTCAGGCCGGCACTTATCTTGGGAAGCAACAAGTACTGGCGACAGATAATTGCAACAGTGAAAAAAAACTTTCCTTTGATAGGCGAGGGAAAAAACAAGTGGCAAATGGTGTGTGTAGAAGACCTCGCGGAAGCCATACTGATATGCATTGACAACGAAAACTGCTACGGCGAAATATTTGTCGTTGCGGGAAAAGAAACAATGACACTCGAAGAAATAGCAAACACAATCAGGGCCGAACTGGGCATGAAAAGCAAGCTCAAAAAAATCCCCGTATGGCTTGGAATGGCCATTGCTTACGCGAACAAAATCCTGAACTTCAACCCAATGCTCAAGCCGGATTACGTGAAGAGGATGCAGCGCGAAAGGATTTACTCGACAAAAAAACTGGAGCAGATAGGGTGGAAAGCCAAATACTCATTGAAACAAAAACTAAGCGAGCTGATCAAAGGCGGCTCATAACTTTTCCTTTCCCGCCTTGGAAACGGAATCGACAATCCTCTTCAAAGTAAATTTCACTTTCGACAAATCATTCGACTGCTCCTCAACCGCGGTTCCTACATGAACAACATCGGCACCGGCTTTAATGGACTCATAAGCATACTTCTCATTCCTCACTCCGCCGGCGACAACCAAAGGGATGTCAATCATCTTCTTTGTATAAGCAATCATTTCAACGGGGGCGGGTTCAGGGGCGCCTCCACCCGACTCAAGAATAGCCATGTGGGAACCCAGGTACTGGCCCGCCAAAGCAGTTATTCCTGCCAAGTATGGAAGCTCGCGGGGAATCGGATGTGCTCGCCCAACCCAGCCAACAGCCCTTCCGGGCTCTACAATAATGTATGATGTGGGAATTATTTCAAGGCCGGTCCTCTTTATAGGCGCTGCAGACGCAATCTGGGCGCCCGTGATGTAATAAGGGTCGGTGCTGTTCAGCATGGACATGAAATAAATCGCATCGGCATGCTTCGAAACAGAAGCAATGTTTCCCGGAAAAAGAATCACGGGCAGCGAAGAATTATCCTTAATCTGGAGAATCGTGCTGTCAAGCAATTCTCCCTGCGCACCGACAGAGCCGCCAACGGCAATGGCCGAGACCCCGCACTCCTGCGCGATTTTCGCAATCTTTCCCGCAACAACAGGATCCTGATTGGGAGGATCTATAACCGTAAAGGCCATGCCGCCCTTTTCCTCAATGGATTTCAGAATTTCCTTGTAAACCTTGCCGAAGTGGTTCATGAAAATTACTAATAAACTAACCCAAGAACCATATAAAAAGGTTGTGAGGGGGGACCCTTCGAGAGCGCAAAAACACACGCAAAAAAGTTGAAAATTCTTTGAAAATGTAAAGGTATTTATTCCCAAACGCATTAGTTTTTTGGGGCAAAAAAATGAATTTGATAAGCGAGCCGGAAAAAGTAAAGGAACTGATTGCCGCAACAAGCGGCAGGAGCGTTTCCGAGGTAGCGGAAATGATTGAGGCAAAGAAGCAAAAGTTCTCGGGGCTTTTGACAGACTCCGGCGCCGCGTTCATGATAGCGAAGGAGCTCGGAGTTGAACTGGGAAAAAGCGCGCCGGCAGAGCACACGAAAATCGGCGCGCTCAAGGAAGGAATGGCGAACATTGACGTTGTTTGCCGCCTGAAGCAGGGGTTCGCGCCCAAGAAATTCGAAAAGAACGGAAGAAAAGGAAAAAGGCAGAACATAATCATAAGCGACGGCTCCGGGGAAATAAGCGCAACGCTCTGGAACAACGACATCGAAAAATTCCTCGAACTCGGAATAGAAAAAGGCGAAGGCCTGAAGCTCGGCAACTGCTCCGTCACAAGCTACAAGGGAACGCTTCAATTGAACCTCAACTACAACAGCTCAATCGAAAGGCACATGGAAAACGGCGCGGAAGAAGCAAAGCCGAAAACAACCGGCATAACCGACCTTGACATCGGCATGGACAATGTCGATGTGCGCGTGAAAATCAAGAAAATATTCCCCGCAAAAGAATTCGAAAGCGCGAAAGGAAAGGGAAAAGTAATGAACTTCATCATTGCTGAAGGCGTGAACGAAATAAGGGCAACCGCGTGGAACGAAATGGTTGACGAGGTCGAAAAATTCGGCGAAGGGGACAATGTGAAAATCGAGGGCGCCTACACAAAAGAAGGCATGAACGGAATAGAAATCCAGTTGGGGTGGATGGCGCGCATAATAAAGGACTCGAAAGCGGAAAATAACTGAGGCAAATGCCTCAAAACCGAGAAGCCCTCTTTCTTTTTAGTGCAGGTTTCACACTCTTTCTTTTGGTACGGCTTTTCACACTTTTCTTTTTGGCACAGCTTTTTCTTTTCGTGTCAACGAAAAGAAAAAGGTGTTGGCACCGGCAATGTACCCTAATAATTATTTATAAGGAACCCACTTATTCAATATAGTAAGCATTCGTGCCAATGGGCAATTCCCGGCCAAGGGAAGAAGACCCGAAAAGGCATTGGAAATGCTGGAGGAACCATTATGGCGAAAGAAATCAGGGAAGTGGAGGATTTGCCGGGAGTCGGCGAGGCGGCAGCCGAAAAACTGCGCGCCGCGGGATACAGGACAATTGAAAACGTTGCAGTTGCCTCCCCGTCAGAACTAATTGAAATAGCCGGATTGGGGGAAGGGACAGCCGCCAAAGCAATCAAGGCGGCACGCGACGCACTCGAAATGGGCTTTGAATCCGCGGACATTCTCGCGGAAAAAAGAAAGCTCGTTGGAAAACTTACCATGGGAAGCAAGGAAGTGGACAAACTCATCGGAGGCGGCATTGAAACCCAGAGCATAACCGAAATCTACGGAAAATTTGCCTCGGGAAAAACTCAGTGGTGCTTCCAGACGGCAGTAACCGTGCAATTGCCAAAGGAAAAAGGCGGGCTGGAGGGAAACTGCCTCTACATTGATTCTGAAAACAGCTTCAGGCCGGAAAGGGTATGGAAAATCGCGGAAGCGCAGGGACTGAATCCGGATGAGGTTCTCAAAAACATTTTTGTGGCAAGGGCATACAACTCGGACCACCAGATGCTTCTCGCGGAAAAGGCGGGGGACATGATTAAGGAAAAAAACGTGAAACTCCTGATTGTTGACTCGCTCATGGCGCAATTCAGGGCGGAATTCGTGGGAAGGGGCACGCTCGCGGAAAGGCAGCAGAAACTCAACAAGCACATGAGGGTTCTCCAGAAAATAGCCGAAATGCAGAACGTGGCTGTTTTGGTTACGAACCAGGTAATGGAGAGGCCGGACATACTATTCGGCGACCCGACCACGCCGGTTGGAGGGAACATCGTGGGGCACGCGTCAAAAACACGCCTTTATTTGAGGAAAAGCAAGGAAGACAAGCGCGTTGCAAAGCTCGTTGACTCGCCATCATTGCCCGACGGAGAAGCCATTTACAGGGTAACGGAAACAGGAATAGAGGACGTGTGAGCGCAAAAAAAGCGCTTGCCCCATTCTCCAAAATTCAAATAATTATATCAAAGGACAAAAATATGGCTACAAAATTGTCCTTTGATATAGCAAACCAGAAAGTTTTTCGGCATTTTAACGTGGTTCCTTCCGCCCGTAGGGTGCGAGGCCTAATGCCCTTGGGCATCAGGTGCTAGATAGCAGACCAAAAATGTCGCCGAAATATTTTATTGGTCTGTTATAGCTATCGAAAGACATTTGAAAAAGTTTCACAATTAATGTCTTTCGATATTATTTCAAGCACATCAAGCGCGGCACAGATGCATTCGGCTCCGAGCAAAGACGAAATGCTCGGCCTGGTCCTTCCTGAATCGCCCGAAACGAATTCCTTCACGTACATTCCATGGGAAGCAAGCACAACCAAATCAAAGCGGTGCGCAGCAACGGCCGGAACCCGCCTTATTTCAGCGTATTTTTTTCGCTCCATTAATGCGCGCCTCTTCTCAACGCGCTCGGGGGTGAACTGCAAAACATCGAACTTTTTTCCCGCAAGCCCGAGAATTTTTTCTTTTGGAATAGGCGAAGCGGATTCACAGTGCGCGCAATAAATTTTTTCGAACACCGCACTCTTGAAAAAAACTATTTTACCCTTTCCGCAAAACCCGAGGCCGTGCACGGCAATCCTTCCTTCAAAAGCGGAATTTATTTCTGATTCAAGGAGTTTCAGCTCTACGGAGCGCTTTTTCGGAGAAACAACCTCAATCACAAACGGCCTGCCGTTTCCAAGCATAAGAACATCCGCGTCCTCGCGACCGCACCCGTGAAACCTGGATTCTTTAGATTCGAAGGCAGGCAGGAAAAATTTTTCAAGAAGTTCCTGCACTGAATCCTTGGAAAGCTTCCCGGAGAAAGAGCAGAATGCGCACCCTCTTCCTTTGCACTTGAAGCAATAGTGGAAAGTCTGCGCAATCCCCCTTTCATATTTGCTGTAAAAGCCCTCGACGAAAACGCTTGAAGGTGTTGCCTCGACGGATTTTTTTTCAAGGTCGACAAGCACGTGCAGGTCGTGGCTTTCCGAAGAGCCTTTTTTTGCGCCGAACTTCTGTTCAAGGAAAGAGGAAATGCTTTCCCTTGCCTCAACTTTGGCAAGTTGGTCTTTTGCGGTTATGCCCACAAAAAAAGTTGTGAACCCCAAGCCTGACGCCGCGGATTCAAGGGCTTCAAAAATAGTTTTGCCCGAGCCAAAACTCTGCTTCATGAATAATAAAAGATGCGGGAAACGCTTTAATTGTGCGCAAGCGCTAAAAATCGTCCGGAGAAAGGCCCTGCATCCGGATGCTGCAAACCATCAATGGCTTTATGCCGTTTTTCTTCAGCTCCGCGATGAGCTCATCCGATTCCGCACCAGGATTAAGGATAACTTCGGAAACCCTTGTGCCTTTAAGCTCGGGAATGAGGCCCATTGTTACCTGCGATGGAATGTAAATTGAAACAAGGTCTGTTTTCTGGGGAACGTTTTTTATTGAAGTGTAGCACTTTATCCCCTCGATTTCCTCTTCATTTGGATTCACGGGAAAAACTTTCCAACCCAGCTTTGTGTAGGCGCGCACGCACTTGTTGCTGAATTTTTCCCTGTGATTCGAGGCGCCGATAATTGCGATGGATTTCATTTCCTCACCACGCGCATTTCGACGCGCGCCATAAGTTCAATCATTTTCTTACTACCCCTTCCTTGACTGCCATGGCGGCAACCGCCTTCGCAATTTTCGGAACAACGCTCTTGTCAAGCGCCTTGGGAAGAATATTGTTGGCCGAAGGCTTTTTCACGCAGGAAGCAAGCGCATGGGCGGCTGCAATGCGCATTGAGGGCGTTATTTTCGTGGCTTTTGAATCCAGCGCGCCCCGAAATATTCCGGGAAAGGCAAGCACATTATTCACTTGATTGGGAAAGTCGCTGCGCCCAGTGCCGACTATTGCGGCACCCGCAGCAACGGCGTCCTGCGGCATTATTTCAGGAACAGGGTTCGCCATTGGAAAAACAATGGCTTTTGGAGCCATGCTTTTTATTGCGGACTTGTCAAGAATATTGCCTTTGCTCACACCGATGAAAACATCCGCACCGGCTAAAGCGTCTTTCAATGAGCCTTTTTTCTTTTCGCGGTTGGTAAACAAAGCCATTTCCTGCTTGTACCTGTTCAGGCCCGGCCTGCCCTCGTAAATTATTCCCTCGCTGTCAACCAGGATTATTTCCTTGACGCGGCGGCAAACAGTTTCATCATAACCCATGCACCGCAAAAGGCGCGCAACCGCAATTCCGGCTGCCCCCGAACCGCTTATCACAACTTTTACCTCTTCTATTTCCTTTCCGACAACCTTCAAAGAATTAATTAGGGCCGCAAGAAGAACCGTTGCCGTGCCGTGCTGATCATCATGCATAACCGGAATCCCGAGATTCTCAAGCTGCTCGCCGATTTCGAAACAGCGCGGCGCTGAAATGTCCTCTAAGTTTATGGCACCGAAAACAGGGGAAATGGATTTTACAGCGGAAACAATATCATTCACATCACGGAGCTTCAATGCAATCGGAAAAGAATCGATTCCCGCGAACTCCTTCATGAGAAGCGCCTTGCCCTCCATTACGGGCAAAGAAGCCTCGGCCCCGATATCGCCAAGGCCCAGAACGGCGGAACCGTCAGTGATTATGGCTACAGTGTTGCCCTTCATCGTGTACTCGTAAACCTTTTCAGGATGCAAAGCTATTTCCATGCACGGCGCCGCAACACCCGGAGTATAAGCGAGGCTCAGGTCCTTCATGGTTTTTATTTTTATTTTGGAATTTATGGAAAGCTTTCCCTTAAGCTTCGAATGAAGCTTCAGCACATCGTTGTCCAAAGTGAATCCCTAGTTCTGTTCCAAGCCCAAGCTTGCAGAATTATTGTTTATGAACTCGTAAGCCGAAAACGCGGCAATAACACCTTCAGCGGCGCCGGTGATTGCCTGCTTGAAGTGCCTGTTGCATACATCACCCGCGGCAAAAATTCCGCCCACGTTTGTTTTTGAGGATTCATCAATTATTATTTCCTCGATTTTATTGACCTTCACTCCGAGCTTTTTCGCGAGCTCTGAATTCGGGGTTGCGCCGATTTCAATGAAGACACCATCCATCGCAAGCGAGCCGCCTTCCCTGAACTTCACTCCCTTGACGCTCTTTTCGCCAAAAATCTCCGAAACATTTTTCTTTGTAATGACCTCGATTTTTTTGGCCCTCTGGACACGCTCGCCGTTTATAGGCTCGGGCCTTATTTTGTCGCCCCTGTAAATGATGTAAACTTTTGAAGCATGCTCGGAAAGGAAAAGCGCTTCCTTTGCCGCGCTGTCAGATCCCCCAACAACTCCGACAACCTTATTTTTGAAAAATGCGCCGTCACAAACCGCGCAATATGAAACGCCCTTGTTCTCGAATTCTTTTTCACCGGGAACATCTAGCCTTTTTCTGGCAGTTCCGGTGGCAAACAAAATTGTTCTGGCGGAATAATCCTTGGCCTTTGTCCTGACAATGAACCTGAGCTTGCCTTTCCTCTCTACATCAGTGACTTTTGCATCAACAATCTGCACTTCATTCGCTTTCACATGCGCCTTCAGGGTCTCCATCAAATCCCAGCCCGTAATTGAAACAACGCCCGGCCAGTTTTCAACTATGTGCGTATTGATTATTGTGCCCCCGACAATTTCTCCAATGACAAGGGTTTTAAGCCTGAAGCGCGCAGCGTAAACCGCGGCAGGAAGACCGGCGGAACCCGCGCCGATTATTATCAAGTCATATTTTTCCATGCGCAACACTTCACTTTAGGCGCAAAGCCTCTTTAATCGCTTGCTTGTCGAAGCCCACAATGACTTTTTTCCCGATTTCAATTACCGGGACGCCGCTCTGGCCGCTCTTCCAGATCATTTCCTCGGCCTTGCCTGAGTCCTCGGAAACATTGTATTCATTGTACTTGACATTGTGCTCGGCAAAAAACTTTTTCGCCATCCCGCAGTAAACACATGTAGGGGTCGAGTAAATGGTCACTTGCTGCATTTGAAACCAATCGAATTAAGGCACGCTGAAAATAAAAAGACTTTGCCGAAAGAAAAAAACGGACTTACGCGAAGGAAGAGAGTTAAAAAAATAGAAAAAAACCCGCGGATTTTACCCAGCGAGTTCTGCGTCGATTATCTGCTGGAACACCGAGTAAGGCTGCGCCCCGACAACTTTCTGGCCGTTGATGAAGAACGTAGGCGTTCCTGAAATGCCCGCATTCTGGCCGTCGCTGAGGTCCTTGCTTATCTCAGAATTCCTTGAACCGGAATCAAGGCACTGGTTGAACTTTGCCGTATCAAGGCCCAAATCCTTGGCCCACTGCTTTTCTGAAGCAACGCCCAAAGCGGCTTGGTTCTGGAAAATCTTATCGTGATACTCCCAGAATTTTCCTTGTTCCTCGGCGCATCCCGCGGCCTCGGCAGCCTTCTGCGCTTCAGGGTGGAAGTTCAAAGGGAAATCCCTGTAAATGAGCTTGACTTTTCCCGTGTCAATATAGTCCTTCCTAATCTGTGAAAGAGTGCCGGTATAGAACCTTTCGCAGAACGGGCACTGGAAATCCGAAAACTCTATGATTGTGACCGGTGCGTTCGCATTGCCTTCAACAGGGTCGTCGTCAGCCAGGGTCTTCATGTCTATTGTAGGAGAAGGCGTTGGAGTCGGCTGTGCCTGTGGCGCGGCATTTCCGGCGTCTCCTGAAGGCGCATTATTACCTGAACCGCTGCCCGCAGCAAGACCAGAATCCTGGACTGCTGTCACAAAGCCAGTCATGCTTTTGCTCACGTCAGCACCCACGAAAAAAAGCGTTCCTGAGAGTATAAGCGTGGAAACCAAGATACTCAAAGGCAGATACATGTTTTGTTCCAAACAAAAAACCTCCTTGTTTTAACTAATTAACATGAATATGTTATATAATATGGGTTTCCGGGGTTTTTAATCCTTTCCTTCGAACCCATTAATCCCTTACTGAAAGGTATTTAAAACCAAGCATTTGGTTAGCCTGACCAATAACGCATTCAGCCGAGCTTCGCGTCAATAAGAGCCTTCAGTTGGTCAAAACTCATGACTGACGCATACTTCTCGCCGTTGATGAAAAAAGTGGGGGTTGAATTCAGGCCTATGGAAAGCGCGAAAGAATAATCGGAAGCGACTTTTGAAGCGTACTTGCCGGTATCGAGGCAGGAATTGAACTGCGCGGAATCAAGTCCGATATCGGTAGCGTACTGCTTGAGGTCGCTGATTTTCAGGTTCTGTTGGTTCTGGAACAGCTTGTCGTACATTTCCCAGAACTTCCGCTGCTCGGAGGCGCATTCAGAGGCCTCCGCAGCCTTCTGCGCGTAAGGGTGCAAAGAGCTCAATGGAAAGTGCCTGTAAGTGAACTTCACTTTATCAGAGTATTGCGAAAATGCCCGCTCAACAGCAGGATAGGCCTGGCCACAGGCAGGGCATTGGAAATCCGAAAACTCCACAATGCTGACCTTCGCGTTTTCATTTCCGCGGGTTTGGCCGCCTGCCTCGAGCTTTGCAAGGTCAATCGAAGGCCTCGGATTGAGCAGGAAAAGCGCTACAACCGCAATGCCCGCAACCACAACAAGAACCGCGAGAATGGTGTAGAGCATGCCCCCGCCCTCGGCCTGCTCCTTCTGTTTCTTCATTTCCTTGAGTTTGCTCATCTCCACAGAACAAACCGCGAAAGCTTTAAAACGAAAACGCCCCAACCCAAGGAAAAGGGCCGGAATAGAAGAAGGGCCATTGACCCGAAAGCTTTAAAAAGAATCTTAACGATTGTTAATTAGTGGTATTAATGGGCTTGACATTTCCGTGCGAAATCATAAGCTGGCATGTGCTGCCTGCCGTGAGGCGGGAAATAACGAAATACCTTGTAACCGAAAAGCGGGTTACGCGCAAAATAGTCTCGAAAAAACTCGGCCTTACCGAGGCCGCGGTGTGCCAGTACCTCAAGGCGAAGCGCGGAGGAAACTACAGCTTCAATGACAGCGACCTCAGGAAAATCAAGAAGATGGCCGACATAATGATGGAATCCGACAAGGGCTTTGACGGCCTCTGTGTGGTCTGCAAGGAATTTGATGCGCCTTACGAAATGATGGAAAAAAACGGCGTCCGAAGAGTGGCGCTCTGAATTTTATTTTATAGCAAACAATGAAAGTTTTTCGGCATATGGCTCGGTTTGCTAGATGGCAGACCCTGAAATATTGCTGAAATATTTTGTTGGCCTGCTATAATTCTTAAAGGATGAAACCATGCAAGGCACACTCGAAATAAAAGGGCTACACGCAAGCGTTGAAGGAAAAGAAATACTCCAAGGCGTAAACCTGGCCATGAGGCAGGGCGAAGTCCACGCAATCATGGGCCCAAATGGCTCTGGAAAGAGCACGCTCTCGAACGTCATAATGGGAAACCCCACCTACAAGGTCACAAAGGGGGACATATTATTCAACGGAAAAAGCATTCTCGCAATGCCGCCCGAGGAACGCGCACGCCTTGGTTTGTTCCTTTCTTTCCAGTACCCTTTCGAAATCCCGGGGCTTTCATTCAGCAGGTTTCTGCACGCGGCATACAAGGCAAACCACCCGCTCGAAGCCATAAGCGTCGTGAAATTCAGGCAGATGCTGAAAGAGGCATCACAAAAACTCGAAATCAAGGAAGACGTTATGGACCGCGAACTCAACGTCGGGTTTTCGGGCGGGGAAAAAAAGCGCGCCGAAATACTCCAGATGCTCATGCTCAAGCCAAAAATAGCCATACTCGATGAAACGGATTCAGGGTTGGACATCGACTCGCTGAAGCTTGTTTCAAAAACCGTGAACGAAATGAAGGGAAAGGATTTTGGGGCGCTGGTCGTGACGCACTACAAAAGGATACTCACCCACCTGAAGCCCGACAAGGTGCACGTGATGCACGCTGGAAAAATAATCACATCAGGCGGAATGGAACTCGCGGAGCAGCTCGAAGAAAAAGGGTACACGGGCCTGCTGCGCGAAAACGGAATAAAGGTTTTGGAAGTGAATGGATGATGGGCGAAGAAAAAATGAAGAACGCGGGAACAAAGCAAACCCTTGACAGGGGCAAGGAACGCGCATTGGCGCAGGTGGATTACTCCAAATACGATTTCAATTACGGCACGAAAAACTATGAAACTATTTTCGCCAAGGGCCTGAACGAAGAAACAGTCAGGAAAATATCCGAAATAAAAAAGGAACCAAACTGGATGCTGGACTTCAGGCTCAGGGCATTGAAGGCATTCATGGAAATGCCAATGCCGAAATGGGGCGCGGACCTCGGGGAAATAAATTTCGATGAAATCATTTACTACATGAAGGCATCGCAGGAAAACATGAAGAGCTGGGATGACGTGCCAAAAGAGGTCAAGGAAACATTCGAGAGGCTCGGCATTCCCGAGGCGGAGAGGAAATTTTTGGCAGGAGTGGAGGCGCAGTACGATTCCGAAGTGATGTACAGCAGCATACGCGAAGACCTCCAGAAAAAAGGCGTGATATTCATGTCAATGGACCAGGGCCTCAAGGAGCACGAGGATATAGTGAAGCAATACTTCGGAAAAATAATCCCTTACAATGACAACAAGTTTGCCGCACTGAATAGCGCGGTTTGGTCAGGCGGAAGTTTTGTTTTTGTGCCGAAAAACGTGAAAGTGGGGATACCCCTGCAGGCATACTTCAGGATAAACGCGGAAAGCTTCGGGCAATTCGAAAGAACACTCATTATAGGCGATGAGGGCTCGCAGGTTCACTATGTAGAAGGTTGCACAGCGCCGCGCTTTTCAACGCAATCACTGCACGCCGCAGTCGTTGAGGTGACCGCAAAGCAGGGCGCGCAACTCAGGTACACTACCATACAGAACTGGGCGAACAACATTTACAATTTAGTGACGAAACGCGCATTCGCGTACAGGAACGCGACAGTTGAATGGGTTGACGGGAACCTTGGCTGTTTGGCACAAGGCAGCACCGTGACAACGCCGGAAGGAATCAAGACCATAGAATCACTTGAAGTCGGAGACAAGGTTTTGTCGTTTGATGAAAGTTCCGGGAAATTGTGTTTCCGCTCCGTAACTGTCAAGCAGTTTTCAGGATATCAGAAAGTCCATGAGGTTTCAGTGGGCGAGCGCAAACTGCGTGTCACCGCAAACCACCCTTTTTATTCCTACATACACAATCCCGAAAACCCCAAAAAACTGGGGCGCTACCGATTAGGCTATGTCAGGGCAGATCAATTGAGTGAAGCGATTATTCCGCGCACTTCAATTGATTACGGGCAGCCACACAGACTTGAAGCGCCAGACCTGACCACTAAGTTTTCCTCCCTCAACCAATACGTCAGTGACCTTACAATGACCCGCCAGCGCTTCCCCAAAATGATTCAGACAGAATGCACGGACAATGAAATTATGTGGCTGTTTGGGTATTGGTTAGGCGACGGGGACATTGAAGTCCAAGAGGCTAAAACTGCGGGCGTAATACGCTTTGCAAAAGTGGGTTTTTCAACTCCGCGTGAGGACCGCGCCCGCGGTAAACTCATGAACACCATGACAATGCTCATTGATGCGCAACCAACAGAGCGCCCTGATGGAAACCACTTGGCATGGAACAGCAAGGAGCTGGCGGAATTCTTCCAAATTAATGGCTTCAAAGGGAAGGCTGGAGATAAGCGGGTTCCAGAGTGGGTGTGGTCTTTGCCTGAATCACAGCGCCTGGCTTTTGTTGCGGGTTATCTGGACGCAGATGGCTGTATAAATGACCGCATTTTTTCCATAAAATCTGTCAATCGACCATTGTTAGAAGATATTTCCTCAATCCTTGTAACGCTCGGAATCACATCACGCCTGTACACTGAGTTCAGCGAACCGAAAACCGTGACTATAATGGGAGTGAAGTGCACTACACACGGATCACACCGCTTGGACTTTAATATTGATGAAAGATTGCTCGGTTTCGTCAGCCCTGTGCTGCGCGAAAAAGCCCTTAGCTCGCCAGATCGCATCTTGCGAACCAAGCAGGCAGTTGGGCGCTCCGGCATCATACTAGGGCAGGATGCAGAAATCGTGCCAGTGAATGTTTCTGAACCTAGTTTAGAACCATTGCCTACTTGGGACATTGAAGTTGACGGCACAGGCAATTTTGTATCGCAAGGCTTTATTGTACACAATTCTAAAGTAACCATGAAATACCCCGCAATATACCTGATGGAAGAAGGCGCAAGGGGCGAAGTATTAAGCATTGCGCTTTCCGGAAAGGGCCAGCACCAGGACGCGGGGGCAAAGGCAGTGCACCTTGCAAGCAACACCACAAGCAAGATTACAAGCAAAAGCATCAGCAAGGACGGGGGAAGAAGCAGCTACCGCGGCCTCGTTAAGGTAGTGAAAGGCTGCAGGAACGTGAAAAGCAACGTGACCTGCGACGCACTCATACTGGACAAGGGTTCGAGGAGCGACACTTATCCTTACATGGAAATAGACGAGCCAACCGCGACAATAGCGCACGAGGCAACGGTCGGCAAGATTGGCGATGACCAGATATTCTACCTTACTTCGCGCGGCCTATCCCAAGCGGAAGCGCTGACGCTTATTGTGCTCGGCTTCATACAGCCGTTCACCAAAACCCTGCCGCTTGAATACTCTGTTGAATTGAACAGGCTCATTGAAATGGAAATGGAAAACTCCGTGGGGTGAAGGCTCTTGCAGAAAATAGCTACCCTCACAGGAGCAACGGACGGCGCGAAGCTGCTCGAGGAATACAGGAAAAAAAACCTTGAAATCTTTGCCGCGAGGCCGGTAAAAAAAAGCAAGTACTCCAGCATAGCGAGGCTTGATGAAAGCCTGGAAAAAAGCAATGGAAAGGCAAAAGTCAAAGCCGCGGGCGCGAAACTGCAAAGTCTCTGGGAATTCACGGAAAAAAACCCTGAAACGATAAAGAAAATTCTTTCAATGGAGGAAGCCCCTAAAGACCAGTTCGAGGCATTCATCAACGCAAACTTCTCGGATTCTTTCGTAATAACGGCAAGCGGGAAAACGAACGCGGAAATAACGGTTGAAGCGGGCGAAGAGGTGTGCATAAAGTACTTCATAATTGCCGAGAAAAACTGCGAAGCGCAAATAACACAGGCGCTCAAAGGCGAGGCAAAATTGCTCTGCAACTGCACTCTGCTTGTGCGTGAGGGCGCGAGGGTTACGCTTGCGACACTGCATTTGAACACTGCAGACAAATTCTTCCACCAGCAAAGCATACTAGAAAAAGACGCTTCGTTGACGAACAATGCGAGCTGGTTTGACGGCTCATACGTGAGGGCAAAAGCAACCGCAATCCTCGCGGGAGAAGGCTCGACAGCACTCGATTACAGCATTCTTTTCGGAAAAGGCAAAAAGCATTATGATTTGAACTACGTGGCCCTGCACAAAACAACCAACAGCAAAAGCCATGCCGTATTTAAGGCGGCACTCAAGGACGAGTGCACAAACGTTTTTGACGGAATGATAAGAATAAGGCCAGGAGCCGATGGAACGAACGCGCTGCTTGAATGCAACAGCATGATTCTCGGGGAAAAGGCGAGGAGCAACCAGATTCCCGGCCTCGAAATCGAAACCGATGAGGTCAAGGCAACGCATTCCGCAACCGTTGAGAGGATAGAGGACGAGCAGCTTTATTACCTGCAATCCCGCGGCATTGGAAAGGAAGACGCCAAGGACATAATAGTCGAAAGTTTCCTGGAAAGCGTGGTTTTCCTGCTCCCTGAAGGCGTGAGGAAACCAATAAAAGAAGAAATAGGGAAACAATTGTCCGGAAAATGACACCATGGATGCACGAAAAATCAGGCAGGATTTCCCGATTCTCAGGATAAGGCACAACGGAAAGCAAATCGCCTACCTGGACAATGCGGCAACCACGCAAAAGCCGCGCAGCGTAATAAACGCGGTGAAGGAATACTACGAAAATTACAATGCGAATGTTCATCGCGGACTCAATTTCCTGAGCCAGAAGGCAACGGACAAGTACGAGGAGGCCCACGAAAAAACCGCACGCCTCATAAACGCAAAAAATTCCGCGGAAATAGTGTTCACGAAGAATGCTACGGAGAGCCTGAACCTCCTTGCCTACTCGCTCGGAGAAAAAATTTCCGAAGGCGACGAGATACTGCTCACGAAAATGGAGCACCACGCGAACCTTGTTCCGTGGCAGGAGCTCGCGAAAAGAAAAAAAGCCAAACTGGTTTTTGCAGGAATAACGCGCGAAGGAAAGCTGGACCTCGAGGATTTTGCCCTGAAAATCGGCAACAGGACAAAAATAGTTTCCGTCACGCAGGCCTCGAACATACTCGGCACAATAAACCCTGTGAAGAGGCTGGCAAAAGAAGCCAAAAAAAACGGCGCGATTTTCATAATCGATGCGGCACAGTCCGTGCCGCACATTAAAATAGACGCAAAGGGAACCGGCGCGGATTTCATGGCGTTTTCCGCGCACAAAATGCTCGGGCCGACAGGAATCGGCGTGCTCTGGGGAAAGGAAGAAATGCTCGGGGAAATGCCGCCTTTTTTGACTGGCGGAGACATGATTTCTGAAGTGACGTTCGAAAAAAGCACGTGGAATAAACTGCCATGGAAATTCGAGGCCGGAACGCCTAACATTGCCGGGGCAATAGGCTTTGGCGCGGCAATCGATTACCTCAAAAAAATCGGGTTTGCCGGGATACGCGCGCAGGAACAAAGGCTGCTGAAATACGGGCTGAAGAGGCTCTCTGAAATCAACGGCGTAAAGCTCTACGGCCCGAAAGCCGGCGAAAGGACCGGAATCATTGCGTTCAACCTGAATAATGTGCATCCGCATGACGTTGCGGGAATACTTGACGAAAATGCCGTCGCAATACGTTCCGGCAATCACTGCGCACAGCCGTTAATGAATGAAATGGGAATACAGGGCGTTGCGAGGGCGTCATTCTACATTTACAACACCCCTGAAGAAATTGACAGGCTCGCGGACGGAATAATTCGCGCGAAAAAAGTCTTCGGTGTCTGAATGAAAAAAGAGATTTACACGGAAATAATACTTGACCTGTACAAGAACCCGGTGAACAGGGGAAAGCTCGAGGGCGCGGATGTCGAGGCACAGGGCGGGAACCCCACATGCGGCGACAATGTTTACTTCACAATGAAAATCGGCGAAGGCAAAATACAGGACATAAAATTCTTGGGCAGCGGCTGCGCAATAAGCACGGCAGCCGAATCCCTTTTGACGGAAATGGCAAAAGGGAAAAGCGTCAAGCACGCGAAAAAAATTTCCGATGAGCAGCTCCTGGGAGAACTTGGCGGCATAATACAGACTCGGATGAAATGCGCTTTGCTCGGCCTGAATGTGCTTAAGAAAGGCCTCGAGGCTTACGAGAAAAGCGGCGGAAAAAAAACCGTTGTAAAGGGCATAATCATTTGAACTTCTAGCGAAGCAAACACACCGTCAACGGAATCCCCGCAGGGGATTGGGTTGGTGAAAGCCTTTCATCAGTTCATTGACCGCATTTTTTTGGCTTTCGGCCTTGACTATTCCGGAGGCAACGAAAACACCCTTTGTGCCCAGCTCCAAAGCTTTCCTCACGTCTCCGGAATTTTTTATTCCCGCGCCGGTGATGACAATTGTTTTTTTGTCCACGGAATGAATGGCCTCGACCGAATCCGAGATCAGTTCGGGCCTGGCGGTGCTGACGCTTATGTCGCCGCCAATGAGTTCCGGTGGTTCGACGGCAATGAAGTCAGGCGCAAAACGAGCGAGTTCCTTTGCGCGTTGGATTGATTCCGCGCAGAGCATTACCTTCAAACCCGCGTCCCTGCATCTGCGAACCGCCTTTTCAATGAATTCATTGGGGCGCTTGTTTTCCGCGTGGTTCAGTATCGTTCCGTATGCGCCCGCGCTTTTCAGGGCTTCTGGAAGAACCGCGCCGGTATTCGAGCCGAAAGAAACGGGATCGGCATGCTGCCCAAAAATTTTCAGTGAAACAGCCGAAGAAACGGAAGCGAGGTCAACAGCCTGCACAACAGGGATTATTTCAACGCCCTTCCTGCTGAAAAAGGCGAGGATTTTTGCGAGGCGCACCGCTTTTTTTCCGGTCGCCTCACTGTAAGTCTTGAAGTTAACGAAAAGATAGGAAGACACCATCACAGCCACTTCTTGTTCCTGAAATAAACGGCCATTACTATTGTTACCAGCAGCATAATGAATAAAATGAAGAAGTACGAGTTTGCGCCGAAGAACCGCAACTCGGGAAAAGTTATATTCATTCCGTAAAACCCAACTATCAGAGTCAACGGCAGAGTTGCGGTTGCGATAACAGTAAGCACCTTAATGGTTTCGTTGAGCTTGTTGGACTGCACGGAAATGTACGCGTCAAGAAGGCTTGTGACCAAATCACGGTAGGAATCAAGCATTTCGTCCACCCTTATCATGTGGTCATAAACGTCCCTGAAATAAACTATGAGCGAAGGCTCCACTGTTTTGGAGTCGTGCCTTGAAAGCGCGGAAAGGACCTCGCGCTGCGGAATCGCCTTTTTCCTGAGCTCAAGGATTTCGCGCTTCAGCGTAAAAATTTTTTCGAGGGCCTTTTCATCGTGATGCACCAGCACTTTTGACTCGGCTTCATCAAACTTGTTGTCAAGCGAATCCAAAAGCGGGAAATAATCGTCCACCATGCGGTCAAGGAGCGCATAAACAATATAAGAGGGGCCTTTCTTCAGGAACGAGGAGTTGATGTCCAGGCTCTTGAGCACGGCATCGGTGCAGCGCAGGGTTTTCTTGTGCACGGTAACCAGAAAGTTTTTTCCGAGAAAAAAACCGAGGCGCGAAAACGAAACAGCCTTGCCTTCAAGCAGCGGCTCGTGGAAAACAATGAAAATGTGCTCGTCAAAAACCGTTATTTTCGGGCGCACGTAAGGCTCCTGCATTGCCTGCCACGCCAAAGGGTGAAGCGGCAGGAGATGCTCAAGAAAGCCATAATCGGCCTGCTCCGGCCTCTCGACGTCAACCCACACAAAGCCCTTTTGCGCGGGCACTGAAAGCTGTTCGGGCGCAATGCTGCGCATTTTTCCGGAATCAAACACTATCGCTGATTTTATCATCTGAACCAAGTATAGGAAAGTGTCGAACTTTATAAACGTTTGCGGGACGATAAGGACTATAATACTTTTTTCCCAAAAGTTAATTACATGGCAGAAACCGGGATTGCCGCGGAATTCATGGAAAAATTTGGCAGGAGTTTTGGAGATGCCGCAGCACCGGAAAAGGCTTTCGCGCTAATCAGTAAAATGTGCAAGGCAAGCGGCCTGAACGAGGAGCTTTACTATGCGCACAACATCGGAGTGGCGGAAATACTCCTTGAAATGGGCATGGAAAAAGGGGTTGTGACAGCAGGGCTTATTCACAACATTGTGAAGCACGGCATACCGGAAAAGGATGTGGCGCAGGCGTTTGGCGAGAAAACGCTTGCAATGGTTCAGGAGAAAATGAGGCTGGAAAAGGCGCTTTTGTTCAAACCGCTGGACAAGGAAAACTCGAGAAAAAAACTCATAATCGTGCTTTCAGCCAATCAGGATGTCGTCATGCTGGAACTGGCCGAAAGGCTCGACATACTGAGGAAAATAGGCAGGCTGCCAAAGGAAAAAAAACATGAATTCCTAAACGAAACAAAGGATATTTTCGCGAACCTCGCGCACAAAATAGGGGTTTATTACATCTCCACAGAAATGAACGACCTGATTTTCAGGCACCGGGAACCGGAGAAGTATGCGCTCATAGAGAAGGAAGTGCAGAAAATAGTGGAAAAGGGAAGGCATGACGTGCAGAATGTGAAAGCTAGGCTTGAAGACGAAATGGGGAAAGCCGGAATAAAGGCCTCGGTTGTGGGGAGGACAAAAACGGTTTACAGCACGTTCGAGAAAATGCAGAGAAAAAAAAACCCTTTACAGAAAGTAATGGACATAAACGCGCTGCGAGTAATAGTTGAATCTGAAAAGGACTCCTATGAAGCCCTCGGGATAATCCACAGCAACTGGAAAGCAATCCCGGGGGAGTTCGACGATTACATTGCAAAGCCGAAGGCTAACGGCTACAGATCGCTGCACACAACCGTGACGACTGAAAACGGGAACGCGGTGGAAATACAGGTGAGGACGAAGGAAATGAATGATTTCGCGGAATTCGGGGGGCAATCACACTGGATGTACAAGGGTGAGGAAGCGGACTCGAAATACGACAGGAAAATAGAGTGGATGAAGCAAGTCCTCGAATGGAAGAAAGAGGAAAACCAGAGCACGGAAATGGATTTGTTCGGGGGGCAGGTGTTCGCCATGACCCCAAAGGGGCAGGTTATCGAGCTCCCGGAAGGCGCAACAGTCATTGATTTTGCTTACGCAGTGCACACGGAAATAGGCAACAGGTGCCAGAGCGCAAAAATAAACGGGAACATTGCATCACTGAACACGCAGATAAAAAACGGGGATGTGGTTGAAATAACCACTTCGCAGAGCCAAACCCCGAAAGTCTCGTGGCTGAACTTCGCGAAAACCTCCAAAGCGAAAAGCAAGATAAGGGTAAGGCTGAACATCAAAAAAACGCCGGAAAATGCGGCCATGCGGAGGAGCATGAGCCACGCAATAAAAACGGACTCGACAAAAGTAAGGCTTGCAAAATGCTGCTCGCCGGTTCCCGGGGACAACATAATAGGATTCAAGACCAAGAAAAGAAAAATTTCGGTGCACCGTGCGGACTGCCCGGAAGCCGCAAAGCTCGGGCTCAAAAAACTTGATGTGGAATGGCGCAACGAGGAGCAAAACTACGAAGTGAACCTTTCAGTGAAGGCAAACGACAGGATAACGATACTCAAGGACCTCCTGGAAACTTTTTCAAAGAGCAACGTGAAAGTGAATTACGTGAACGCGAAAAAAGGCCAGGCAAACACCACGGTCTGCAGCTTCAGGATAAACGTGCGCAACAGGGCGCAGCTGGAGGCGCTCGCGGAAAAAATTGAAAATACCAGGGATGTTCTTGAAGTAATAAGGGAATGAATCACTCAGAACGGAGAGCCTCGATCGGGTCCATGCGCGAGGCAATAAATGCCGGGTAAAGGCCGCCAATGAGGCCGACGATGATTGCGCCAAAAAAAGAGCCCACAGCCAGTTGAAGGGAAACTTTTGTGACAAGGCCAAAAGAGGCGATTGCCTGCGCCGCAATAAAGCCGAGAAGCACGCCAAAAATTCCGCCTATTATTCCAATGAAAAGAGATTCGTAAAGAACCATTTTCACGATATCATCGTTAGTCCAGCCGACCGCCTTCAAAGCGCCGATTTCCTTGAACCGCTCAAGAACACTCATGAGCATAGTGTTCGCGATGCCTATTCCGGCAACAACACTCGAAATCAATGCAACCGCAACCGCAAGGATCTTCAGATTGTCTATTATGCCGCCAATCTGCTCAGAAAGATTGGCTTGGGTAAAAGTCTGGAGCTCATCAGGATACTTGAGCTCAATCAGCTCTGCAACCTTCTTGTCATCCAAAGGATTGAACATCGTCACAGTAAAGGAAGTCACCTTGTCGGAATCGAGAGTGCTTAACTCGCGCGCTTCTAAGAACATATAAATACAAGTTCAAATTCAAACTATAAAGTGCGGAAAAAATGGACACAATCAAAAGAATCCCTACAGGAATAACAGGTTTGGACGAGCTGCTTGAAGGCGGGTTTCCACAGTACAGGAGCGTACTCGTTTCGGGCGGGTGTGGAACCGGAAAAACAATTTTCTCCGCACAGTACATTTACATTGGCGCAAGCAAGTACAACGACCCGGGAATTTACGTGACACTTGATGAAAGGCCGGATTTGATAAGGCAGGACATGCAGCGCTTCGGGTGGGACTTCAGAAAGCTCGAAGACCAGAACATGCTCCAAATCATTGACGGCAGCATAGCAAAACTAGGCATCCCAAGCGAGGAAGAATTCTCGATGCCCAACACGGGCTTTGACATAGACAAACTCCTGCTGGAAATAATACGCGCGACAAAAAGAATCGGCGCTAAACGCGTTGTGATAGATTCCATTCCGGCGCTCGGATTCAATTTCGAAAAAGAGAATGAAGTGAGGAATGCCGTGCTCAAGCTCTCATACATGCTAATGCGCATAGGCGTGACGACGATAATGACCTCCGAAATCGGGGAACAGGAAAACACGTACGGAAAATTCGGCATAGAAGAATACGTGGTTGACGGCGTAATTGTGCTTCACTACATGGGAATAGGGACGCAGAGCAACAGGACGCTGCACATAAGGAAAATGCGCGCAACAAAGCACTCGGAAGATTTGCACCCGCTCGAGATAGGCACAAAAGGAATAAAGATAAGCAAGGTAGAGGAAGGCTACGAGGACGTTTAAACTTCCCGCTCAATGAGATAGCCCGCAAATTCCTTAAGCAATTTTTTTGAATCCGAATCCTTGAGAACCCCGTCCAGCCTTGACCAGCTTTTCAAAACGAGCTTTTTCGCAACAGAACTCGCGTAATCCATCGCACCGCACTCGGACAAAATAGAAATCGCCTCCTGTATTTCAGAAACGGAAGTTGTTTTCGAGTCAAGCAGTTTTATGAGGCGCCGCTTTTTCTTTTTCGGGAGAACCGAAAAGGCGCGAATCACAATCAAAGTCCTTTTCCCTTCCGAAATGTCGTCCCCCGTTTCCTTGCCCCACCCCTCCGAAGGAACAAGATTAAGAATGTCATCCTGAATCTGGAAAGCAACGCCGATGCTTGTCGCAAAATCGGCGAATGCCGCGACCTGTTTTTCCGAGGCACCGCCGAGAATCGCGCCAAGCTGCGCAGCAAACCTCGACAACGAACCCGTCTTGAAGGAGCACATCTGAAGATACTCGGATTCTGAAACTTTGTTGCTGTAGCCGTGGTGCCAATGGATGTCGGTGGCCTGGCCAAAGGAAAGGAAAACCATTTCGCGGACATACAAATCATAAATTTTCGACTTTGTTTTCGCGTCAAGCGAAGGGCCCGAAAAAAGTTTCAGCAGCGGCAAAAAATACATTGCGTTGCCCGCATTCACGGCCACATCAACGCCGAACAGCAGGTGTGTTGATGGTTTGCCGCGGCGAAGCGTCGAGGAATCCTCTACATCGTCAACCATTATGGTTCCGTTGTGGATGAGCTCAGGAAGCACGGTGAACGGAACAGCCTTTTTCCTGTTCCCGCCGGTGGCCTCGCAAGCAAGAAGCAAAAGCCCGGGACGCCACCTCTTGCCGCCCCTGTCAAGAAAATCCCAAATCGGGTCAACGACAGACTTCTGCAGCGCTGTTTCATCCAAGGCAAATTCCGGAGAGCGGAAATAGCGCTTAAACCATTTCCCGGAAAATTTTTTTGGAAAAAAACGGAGCAGGGCTTCGTTGGTTTCCTTTGAAGATTTTGCGAGATAAGACTGCAGGTTCATTTCACAGGCCCTTCTTTCTTATGAAAAAATAATAAACCGCAAAGACAAGAGCAATCAGTATCAGGAACACTATGCCCAAAACAAGCAGAACCGCAATGCCCACAATGACGAGGTTGGTTGTGTTCCACTCTATCGGCGGCAAAGAGGAAACCAGTTTGCTGAAGTCGAGCAGCGAAGAGAACGCCAGCACGGAGGTGTCGGTGGTTCCCTTCAGGACTATAGGAGGCGAAATGTAATAGTTCAGCACATTAGATGAAAGCAATAAGTCCGCCTGTTCCTTCGAGAGCTTCTCGCTTATAGAGTAAACGATTTTTTTGCCTGAAGAACCGGAAACCTGGAACGGGCCGAAAACCAGTATTGGATCGTTCTGGAGAACCCTGAAATCTTCCGCGGAAGCGAGAAGCGCGCCATTGTCCGCAAACTTTTTCGGGACCACTTCGAGAACCTGCAGCAAAGCATTTTCGTCGCTTGGGGCCGAAAGCGCGATTTCAATCGTGGCTTTGTAGTAAGTTTCGTTGCCGCTTTTAACCTGAAGCAATACGAGCTTCCTCGAGGGCTGCGTCTCCTGAATCAGCTGCTTTGCCTCTTCGGAAAGGCCTGAGCCTATTCCGGAGGCCCTGAGGAAAACATCCAGTTGGTCCTGGTTGTAGACATAAACCTTCTCGCTGTACTTTGAGAAAGAGATTCCGCTCCTGAACGAGGCGTAGGCATCCTTTGCCTTCTTTGCATACTGCTGCGCCATGTCATAATAATAGCCCTTCTCAAAAAGACCCTTCGAATAGGCAAGGTTCGAATCAGCATTTGCAATGGATTCCCGCACATATCCGACCGCGATGCCGTTCAATTCAAGCGAACTAAGGTATTCTGTTGAAGCGGCACGCTCGCTCTCAGCAGCGGAAATCGCACTTGAGGCATTTGTGCGCGCAAAAAAAGTGTTCTGCAGGCTATAAACGCCCGAATCCTCTGCAACATTTCCCGCGCCATCGGAAGCCAGCACAATTACGGTAAAGCGCCCGTTGTCATAATTCAAAGTATTCCAATCGAAAACGTACCGCCCGGATTCCAATGTCGCTTCACCCAAAACTTTTTTGGCGGCGCCGTCATCAAGCAGGAGCTCAAGTTTTCTGATTCCGGAAGCGTTTTCCCCTGGATCCGAGCCGTCAATTTCGAACCGAACCATTTCCGTCAAAACAACCGAAGAGGAAGGCGCGAGTATCCTCACTTGAGGCGAAAACTCGTCAAAAATAAAATGCGACTCCGCGGTGCACTCGACAAAATCATCGTCTATCGCGGAAAAGAAAATGTTATAATCGCCGTTAGATTTTCCGGAAAGAGGATAACCAACAGCAAGGGAATCCGAACGCTCGGTTCCGTCAACCAGCGCATATTCTGTTCCGCCGGGCGCGGTTACAACAAGGCGGCCCTTCTTGAAAAAGCCGTTTGATTCAATCCCTATGCTAAGGTTTCCGTCAGTCTTTTTCGTGTTTATGGAAAACTCAATACCGCAAAAAGAAGCCGTCAGGACAGAGGCCGCTGAACTCACAACACCGAGGTTCCCCGCATTGTCAACAGGCTGGACCTTGTAATGGAACCTGTAACCCTCGCCAATCGCAAAATTCGCGTCTGTAAATGAAGTGCCTTCCAATTTGGCGCCGATTTTTTTGGCAACCGCATCCCTGACGCTGAACTCCCTGTTGTAACCCAGCAAGGGATCATAAACGAAACGGAGCGTGCTTCTATAAAGATTATAATAGGCTACCCCCGAAAGCGAATCTTCCGAAGCGCCCCACTGGACCAAAACACCGCCATCATCAAGGGAAGTCACAGTAATATTTTTAGGCCTTGAAGGACCGGAACTGTCAACCTTAAGCTCATAATGCGTGGTGTCGCTCCAAGTATTGCCTGCCTTGGCGCGCACATGCAGCCAGTAAATCCCGTCAAGCCTGGAACCCAAAGCAACCCTGGAGCCGTCATCGGTAACCTTTACGCCTTCATCGTCTATGTTCGGAACGGTGTCGGGGCTCTGGTCAATAAGATAAAGGAACTGCGAAGCCCCGGAATAGTCGAATTCGACAAAAATGTACTGGCTGTTCCCCCATTCGCCATCAGTATATGTGTTGCTTGCAACCTTTGGGCCATCAGCAGAAACCGCCAAAGACAACAAAATAAAAAAAAACAGAACGGAAAGCCCTTTGAAAGTAAAACGCATCAAAACACCACAGGAATATGTGAATGAAAACAAATTAAAAGCAAATGCAACAGACCATTTTCTTTTTTGGCAAAAAATACACCTTTCCCTTTATTTTGATACAGCCCCCACACTCTTTCTTTTGGCCAAAACACTTTTCCCTTTCTTTTTGGTACAGCTTTTTCTTTCGTGCAAACGAAAGAAAAAGGTGTGGGGACAGCGGGATTTGAACCCGCGACACCCCGGTCACTGAGAGCAACGAAGAATCAACAACTCAACATTATCTATCTTCAGCTTCACCCGAGCAAAACAAGCCACTAAAAGCATGCTTGTGCCCGTCGAGTGCTCTCCCAGACTGAGCTATGTCCCCCTTAATCTAAGAAATAACCTAAAGAAGATTTAAAAGGGATGTGCCAGAGCCGCTTGGGCTTTAGCCAGTTTAACGGGGTTTGAAAAACCTATCTCCCCGAGCCATTTCTTCAAGTTGTTTTTGCCATAAAGACAAATTTTATAACAAACAACAGTCGAGAGCTTGGATTTATGCCGCCTAAGATTTGTGACCCTAAAACCAGCGCAAAGCAAAATTTCCCTGACCTGCTCTGCAAGCACACTGCTAACAGTCGTTATCTCCAAGGACGGATAACATTCTACACCAGGCTTTTTTGAAACAAAAACGGACCCGTCCGTATCAACAAGACCGCGCAAAACATGCTTTGCTTGGCTATAATCAAGCGCAACCCCCTTGGGAATTTTTACAACATAACATTTTCCAGAGTTGAAAGGAAGAGAAAATACGGTTATAAGCCTGTGCACCAAATCCTTAGAATACAATCTAATCCTCAAGCCGCCACTGCTTTCAAAAATTCGTGCCTTTTTCTTCCAAACACTTTCTATTAAAGCCCCGAGTTTTGCGAAGTATTCCTTGTCAGTGAGTTTGTTGCCCGTAAAACCGACATAATACTTTGAGGATTTATGAATGTGGCCATCGCCAATAATTGCACCCACAAGCTCAAGCTCAGAAGCAGAGAACATCAAAGAGAAACGGAGCACGCAAATATAGCGCTTCGCAAAGGGGGCGTATTGCCGATGTGAAAAACCATTTAAGATTTTTTAAAACCCGGGTTCCCTGCAACAAATATCACCACGAATGCAGCAGGAACTATCAAAATAAAATTAGTTTTTTCAAGGTTCAAGAAATAAATAATAGAGATTAATACAGAGCTAACGACCAAGCACAAGCCAACGATTCGTGAAAAATGCAACGCCTTTTCTTTATCATAGACATCAACAACTTTAGGGCCACCGTGGGGGTTGGTTCTGAGATGCGGCAGCAAAATAGCAGGCTTAACAAGAAAAAATAACCCCGCTAAAAAAGCAAAAAGAAAAGCGACATACGTTAAATCAAACATAAAAAAACTAATTTACAAACAAAATAAAAAGAGCGAGCCCGAGGGGATTTGAACCCCCGACACCATGATTAAGAGTCATGTGCTCTACCAAGCTGAGCTACGGGCCCACAAAGACTCGCGCCGGCCAAAGCCGGAAAATGAGCAATAATAATTCCTTTAAGACACTTTTAATAAGGTTACAGCGAACGCGCTTTTCACAGCAAATCGCAGCAGCCGCGCTTTCTCGTTATCAATAATTTGTTTTGAGTTCACAGCGGGTTTTAAAAAAAGCGCCAATTTTTTCCGCGTCTGACGAAGAAATAGTGTAGGCATTGTAAGAGGGAATAAACCCCGGAACTGAAGCAAGACCAACGCTACCGCCAAATACTACCTTGAGTTCTTGTCCATTTTCAAACAAAAGCGAAATCACGTTAACTTTAACGTTTCCAAACCAGACCCTCCAAAAGCTTTCAATTACAATTTTCTCTAATTTTGCTTTTACCTTTTCTTCTTTTGCTTTTCCCAAAAAGCCTTGCTTATACTTTAGTATCCATGAGTCAGTCTCTTTTCTAATTGTTACTACCCTTAAAGAATCCTTGAAAAGCACAATTAATCCAATTGCAAGAAACACGCCTCCAAAAAATAAAGAGAATAAATCCGGAGAATTGCTTGGAGGCAAGTTGTTCTGCAGATAATTTTGAGGACCTAAAGCGGATGATAAGCTAAACACCCCTATTAGAATGGAAATAATTGCTAAAAGAATCACAAGCGGGGAAATTGTGAGTTTTATTTGATTGTTTGCTTTATCATAAATTACTCCCATTTTTATCGTACTAAAGCAGGCTAAATGTGCTTTTAAGCTTTTGCGAGCGTGAAATCCCACTGCTTTAGCTGTGGGATGAGAGCGAGCATCTATTTTTTTCCTGAAAAATCATTATATGCCTCGAGGCGCGGGCGCTCCGCGCCATGGAGGCTTTACGCTATGAATCTAGATCTTGATAGTCATTTGTATAGTCATCATCATATTAAAGGTTGCTGGGAGCATCACTTGGAGTGGGCTCCAAAGTATAGATTCAATGCTCTGCAGAAGCAGAGCATCAAGGAGGATTGCGAAGCAATCCTCCAATCAATCGCGCGTGAGCGCGATTGGGAAATTCTGGAGCTGGCTGTGATGCCAGACCACGTACACGTGATTCTCAGGACGCACAAGCCTGAGAACCCGAGCGACATTCTATTCAGATTGAAAGGTCGCTCGGCAT
>AQRS01000039.1 GCA_000402355.1 Candidatus Iainarchaeum andersonii SCGC AAA011-E11 | reverse complement strand
AATGTCTTTCGATAGCTATAGCAGACCAATAAACTATATCGGCGACATTTTTGGTCTGCTATCTAGCACCTTATGCCCAAGGGCATTAGGCCTCGTCCCCGTAGGGGACAAGGAACCACTATAATGCCGAAAAACTTTCGTGGTTTGCTATATCAAAGGACAAACTTTGTATCCATATTTTTGTCCTTTGATATTATTTCCGGCAATTCAATTTTAAAAAATAGGAATTGGAAAGGCGCTGTTGCGCCTCCCCTTTGAATTATTGTTTTTACATGTAGTCTAAATCCAGGTTCCTGTCGTGTGCGGGCATTTTCTGCGTTGATGCGCCTTTCTTGCCGCCCATGATGTATGGCGAGGTCACGCCTGTGAAGATTGTTATTACCTCTACCTTGTTCTGGAATGTGTTGTCTACCCTTGCTCCCCAAATGACCGTTGCTTTTGGGTCAATCTGGTCGGTCAGGAGTTCTCCGATTTCGTTTGCTTCTCCCAAAGTGAGTTCCGGTCCGCCTGTAATGTGTATCAGTGCGCCTTTTGCGCCCGTGATGTCGACATCAAGGAGGGTGTTTTTGAGGGTATCATTGACAACCTCGTGCACTTTGTTGGTTCCGTTGCTTTCCCCGACCGCGATGAGCGAGAGGCCTTCTGTCGCCATTACGCTCCTTATGTCCGCGAAGTCTATGTTGATCAGCGAGGGCTGGGTAATTGTTTCCGTTATTCCCTTCACTGCCCTTGCAATGACTTCGTCCGCAACCCTGAATGCGTCCTGTATTGGCAGGTTTGGAACGAGCTTTGTGAGCCTGTTGTTGTCCAATACAACGACCGTGTCGGAAAATTCGCTGAGCCTCCTTATTCCGGCTTCCGCATGGATTGTCCTTGCCCTTTCAAGCGAGAAAGGGTATGTGACGATTGAAACGACTATTGCGCCTTTTTCTTTTGCGAGCTGTGCAACCACCGGGGCAGAACCTGTTCCTGTTCCTCCGCCCATTCCCGCACTGATGAACAGCATATCAACGCCGTCAATGAGTTCCGAGAGTTCGGTCTTGCTTACCTGCGCGGCTTTCTCGCCTATTTCCGGGTAACCGCCTGCTCCCAAGCCGCGTGTTACCGATTTTCCTATGAGCACCTTTGTTATCTCGTCATTTATCATGGCAAGGTGCTGCTTGTCCGTGTTTATCGCTACTAATTTTGCCCCGCTGATGTTCATTTTGCTGAGCCTGTTGGTGCAGTTGCATCCGGCGCCTCCGCATCCAATGACCATTATTCTTGGTGCCGAGAACTCTTCATCGTTAGCTTCGGCGTTTTGTGTTTTAGTGCTGCTGCTCATTGCAGTGCTCACCAATGACTTCATAGTTTCACCCCTATTAGCCCCGTAGTAGTTTTTTTGCGTTTGTAAATGCAAAAAATTGTGGCCTCTAGTATATTCAGCTGTTCTTCTTAATAAATTCTTTCTTCAAATTCATTATGTAGATGGTTTTCCTGCTTGCTTTTGCGTGATTGGAGGCGGTTTGACAATCGTTACGCGCACCGAAATTTCATTTTCCTGGGTTTTTTCCGTCGCCAAGCGAAAAAAATCTTTGCTTTGGCTTGGTGGCAAGAAGATAAGGGGCCGGCCGGCGGGATTTTTGTGATTACCTGTGGTATATTCTGGGCCTTTTGTCGATTTTTGCAATAAGGGCAGTTTTGGCGTTTTCATTGACTTTGTAAAGCGCCCTATAATCGCCTATTCTGTACCTGAAAATCTTTTCGCCGTTTTCCCTGCCAATGAATTTTGAGTCGCTTGGCACAGGGTCGTTTTCAAGTTTTTTGAGCCTTTCTTTTATCCTCCGGCTTAAATGATTATCGAGTTTGGAGAGGAATTTTGTTGCCCTTTGGGATAAGTGTACTTCATGCAATTTCAGAGCCTCTGCGTTTTTGCGCGCCTGAGGTCTTTGCCCGCTTCTTTCAATGCTTCCTCATCGTCCTGGGTAAGCACTTCATCTATATTTACCATGTTTCTTTTCATGTGCCTTATCTCGCTTTCAAGTGCGCTGAGTTTTTTCAGTATTGCTGTTTCGCCTGCCATGAAATATAAGCAGCTGAAGAAGTTTAAAAGACTATTCAACAGTTTCGGCTGCAACGGGTTGACAGCAAGAAATCTGAGTCGTATATTCATTTGCCGACCCGTTGGTTGGGTGCGACAATTCC
This sequence comes from Candidatus Iainarchaeum andersonii SCGC AAA011-E11, assembly GCA_000402355.1. Taxonomy (GTDB): domain Archaea; phylum Iainarchaeota; class Iainarchaeia; order Iainarchaeales; family Iainarchaeaceae; genus Iainarchaeum; species Iainarchaeum andersonii. The sequence continues at coordinate 43,998 of AQRS01000039.1, read as the reverse complement.
ATCTTCGCTTGAGTTCGATAGTAAGAAGCGGACCCGGTGGGATTTGAACCCACGACCTCTTCCTAACTCCCCATTTTTTCTAAAAATGAGTAGGAGGGAAGCGCTACTATCCAAGCTGAGCTACGGGCCCTTAGTTACTATTGTCGGTTGGCTAATTTTTAAAAAGGCGTGTTTTTCATAGGAGGAGCGCCAATGCCGCTGCAGAGGCAAGCGGAATCGTGTAATTGTCGTTTATCGGCAGGTATTCTGCGAGCATTCCGGTTATTGCGGCCGCGAGTGCAATCGGGAGCGGGAAGAGAACCGCCAGGCCCAGTGTTGCGGCTATTGTTCCTGCCATTGTGCCTTCAAGGGTTTTGTTGTGGGCGGTTTTTGTTTTCCCGAACTTCATCCCGATTATTGTCGAGAGTGCGTCTCCGAGTGTGAGCGTTATTATTCCTCCGAAGGCGGCCATCCTGTTCACCGGAAGGAAAATTATCGCTGTGATGAGGACCCCGAGTGTAAATGCGAGGCCTGCTTTTCCCGGCAAGTGAGACTCGTTTTCCCTTTCAGCCATTTCCAATATGTTTTTGGCGAACGGAATGCGCTTTTTCCTTGCAATTAAGTAGGATGCCAGGGAACCCAAGCCGAAAATAATTATCAGCGCGGCTATTCCCTGTTCCGTGCCTAGAAAAAACAGTATGCAGAAGTATATTGCGCCCAGCATTAAATGGATTGCCTGTCTCGCGTACTCCTGTTTCATTTTGTGTTCCCTTTGCGCATCCTGCTCAGCACCGAATCCAGGTTTTTTTTGTTATTAAATTGTTTGATTTTCGCGCGCAGCAGTTTTTCGCCTTTTTTGCGGAATTCCCCTGCTTTTTTTTCGAGCATCGGAACGGCGCGCGTAATATTGTCCACTATCGCAATGTTTGCCTTTTGTGCTGTCCTGCTTAGCGGGTTCAAATCTATTGCAATCACTTTTTTTCCACTTTTGCGCAGCGCTTCTGTGCGGTCCCCGTCCTCGAGCATCACAAGCACTACATCGGCTTTCCATATTCCTTCGGCATCAACGTTGCTCCGCGCGGAACCCAATCCCCTGATTTTTTTCGTGGGTTTTGTGCCGAGTATTTTCGCTCCGAGCTTCGCGAATTCTCTTGCAATGATTTTTCTCCTTTTTTCTGGCGGGTAAAAAATGTTCGCCTCAATGCGCGCGGGAATCGCCTTTGCGAGTCCGGCAATTTCTTTTGCGCAGAGCGCTGTTGCGTTCCCGTTTACCGAAATTACCGGCCTTTTCGCGAGCACGAGCATTGCGGCCGCCGCCCCAATTTGTTTCCGCGCCTCCGGATTAGTTTTTTCCCCGAGCAGGTAGTCGAATGCCTCGCCCCTTCCATGCGCAATCATTCCTGTTTGAGTTACAATGCCGCGCTTCACTCCGTCCTCTATGAGCTCTCTTTGCATAAGGGAATTGTAGCGCGGATGGTTTTTCGGGATTTTCATTTGTTTCGTTTAATTTGGCTTGCAAAGGTTTTTTTGCGGTATTGTTTAGGCATCTTTGCCGGTTTGAGCGGGTTGGTGGCTTTTCGGCATGCCTTGCTTTGTTTTGCCGTTTTCATTTCGAGAACTTTTTGGCGGTTTTCCTGTACGCGTCGCGGAATGTTTCGCCTTTTGAAACGAGTTTCAGCACCTCTTCCGCGGCATAAACCTCCGGAGTCAGGGCGCGCTTCATGTTTTCGGGATTTGCCTTGAGATTTTTGACAATTTTTTGCGCCATTTTAACGGATGCAAGCGTGGTTTCAATGCTGTCCATGAGCGCGGCTTTTGTGTGCTGCACGTCGCGGTTGTATCCCGAAGGCAAATTGTTTGAAACGGCGAATATTTTCGAGTAGTTCGCGAAAACAATGCCAGAGTTTGAGCGCATTATTTCGAGCACGTCATAATTTTTCTTCTGAGGCATTATGCTGCTTCCGGTGCAGAGCTCTTTGGGCAGTTCGAAGAAACCGAATTCTGCTGTTGTGAAGAGCATCAGATCTGACGCGAATTTGTTGAGTGTGAGCATCACTTCAAGGAGCGCGTGCACGGCGGATAATTCTTTTTTTGCGCGGAAATTCTGCGCCGCGAGCGCATTTGTGTGTGTTGCCTTGAATCCGAGTTGCTTCGCCGAAACATGATTCTTCACTTTGAACGGGAATCCGTATCCCGCGCCGCTGCCGAGGGGGTTTTCGTCGTTGAATTCAATTGCGAGCGCAATTGCTTTTGAGTCTTTTTTGAGCATTTCAATGAACGAGCCGAACCACATTTTGGTGCTTGAGGGCATTGCGCGCTGCATGTGCGTATACCCGGGCATGGGAAAGTTTTTTGAGTCGGCTTTTTTCATTGCCTTTTGGAGCGAATTTATTTCCGCAAGTATCTGGTTAAGTTTTGCTTTCGAATAAAGATTCAGCGCCGCAATCACCTGGTCGTTGCGCGAGCGGAGCGCGTGTATCTTTTTACCTGTTTGCCCGAGCTTTTTCGTCAAATGCGCCTCTATTTTTGTGTGGCAGTCCTCGTCGCTCTGCGTTATATTGAATTTTCCTTTTTTCTCCAGCGAAATTATTTTTTTGAGTCCGGCGCAAATCGCTTTGCACTCTTTTTTAGTGAGGTAACCCATTTCTCCGAGCATTTTTGCGTGGCCAATGCTTGCAATGCAGTCGTATTCAACCAGCTTCTGGTCGTACAGGTAATCTTTTCCTGCCGTGAATGCCTCCGCTTCTTTGTCCAGTGAGTATCCTTTTTCCCAGAGTTTCACAGCAATCCCTTTGAGTAAAGCAGTATCGCTTTCTGCATGTGCATCCTGTTTTCCGCCTGGTCAAACACTATGCTTTGCTTTCCGTCGATTACTTCCGCGGTTTGTTCGTAACCTCTTTGCGCGGGGAGGCAGTGCATGAATACCGCGCTTTTTTTTGCGTTTTGCATGAGCTCTTCCGTAACCTGGAATGCGCCGAAATCCATGATGCGCTGTTCCTTTTCCGCATCCTTCACCTGGTAGCTCATCCACGTGTCTGTGTAAACCACATCGGCCTGATGAACGGCCTTTTTCGGGTTCTCGGTAATTTCTATTTTGGTTCCGCTGGCTTTTTTCATTGCTTTTTCCAGCACATCCTCTTGCGGGGAGTGCTTTTTCGGGCACGCAATTGAGATATCTATTCCGGCTAGTGCGCAGCCTATGAGGAGGCAGTGCGTTACATTGTTGTTCCCGTCTCCAACGAAAGCCAATTTGAGGTCTTTCAATTTTCCTTTGTGTTCCTTTATGGTGAGCAGGTCCGAGAGTATCTGGCATGGATGGTATTTGTCCGTCAGGCCGTTGATTACGGGCACGCTCGCATTTTTTGCCAATTTTTCGACATCCTGCTGGCTGTACATTCTCGCCATTATGATGTCCACGTAGCGCGAAACCACCTTTGCCGTGTCCTCTATGGATTCTTTTTTCCCAATCGTGGTTGTTTGCGTGTCTATTGTAATTGCTTTTCCGCCGAGCTGCTGCATCGCCACTTCGAAGGAAATCCTTGTCCTCAGCGAGGGCTTTTCGAATATTGAAAGCAGTGTTTTGCCTTCGAGCTTCTGTGCGAATTCCTCTTTGTTTGCCTTTATTTTTTCCGCTGTGGCAACGAGCTTTCCGAGCGTTTCGGAATCCATGTCTTCAAGCGATGTGAGGTCGTTTTTCATTTTTGTTCCCTCTTCTGGTGTGCCTGCAGGCGTATGGCGTTTATTTTTATGAATCCCTTTGAGTCCTGCTGGTTGAAGCCGCCTTCCTCGTCCATCGAGGACTGCTTCTGGCTGTACAGCGAATCCGCCGAGCTTCTTCCCGTTATGATTGCGTTGCCTTTGTAGAGTGTCATTTTCACTGTTCCGTTCACGTGTTCCTGGCTTTTTTCGATTGCGGCATTGAGGAACTCCATTTCAGGCGAGAACCAGAAGCCGTTGTAAATGAGCTCCGAGATTTTGGGCATGAGCATGTCCTTCAGATGCGAGACTTCCCTGTCCAGAGTGAGGCCTTCCAAATCCCTGTGCGCCTTGAGCAATATCGTGCCTCCGGGAGTCTCGTACACTCCGCGCGATTTTATTCCCACAAAGCGGTTTTCCACCATGTCGACAATGCCCACTCCGTTTTCGCCGCCGATTTTGTTCAGGTGCTTGACTATTTCCAGCGCTCCCGAAATTTTTTTCGCGTTTGAAAGGTCATTCACCAGCACGGGAATGCCTTTTTCGAAAACGATTTCCAGTTTTGTCTCCGAATCCTTGGCGTTCTGCGGGACAATCGCTTTTTTGAACATTGCGTCATCCGGCGCGGTTGCCGGGTCTTCAAGGATTCCTGATTCGAAGCTCGTGTGCATGAGGTTCTCGTCCGTGCTGTATGGCTTTTTCTGCGTGACAGGAATCGGGATGCCTTTTTCCTCGGCATATTTTATCATGTCCTGTCTTCCCTTGAATTTGTCGATGAATTCCTTTTCCTTCCATGGCGCGATTATTTTTGCCTCGGGCATCAATGCGAGGTAAGTGAGTTCAAATCTTACTTGATCATTGCCTTTTCCCGTTGCCCCGTGCGAGAGTATTTTTGCGCCTTCTTTCCGCGCAATCTCAACCTGCTTTTTTGCAATGAGCGGTCTTGCGAGTGAGGTTCCGAGTAGATAATTTCCTTCGTAGATGCAGTTTGCCTTCAGTGCCTTGAAGATGTACTCCTGCACGAATTCCTTTTTGAGGTCCTCAATGTAAACCTTCGATGCCCCGAGGAGAAGCGCCTTTTCCTTTGCCGCCTTGAAATCCTCTTCCTGGCCGACATCCGCGAGGTATGCGGTGATGTCGTATCCTTTTTCGGAAAGCCATTTGAGGATTATGGATGTGTCGAGGCCTCCGCTGTATGCAAGAACCAATTTTTCCCCCATTTTCAATTCACCTACTAAGCGCTGCTCCCCGCGCTTTTAAGTGTTGTGTCCCAAAAAACCCAACCTAAACCAAATTTGTCCAATATTGAACATTTTTTAACTTTTCGGGACTTAATTGTTTCCATGAATCTGGCAAAATCTACTTTCGATTATCTCGAAAACCATCCTTCAGTGAAGGACTGCCTCAAGAAAGGGCTCATTAATTACTCGTCGCTCGCGAGGGCAATCGCTTCGGAGCTGAAGGAGGACAAGGAATCCTCGTTCGATGCGATTCTCATAGCGTGCCGCCGCTTTGCGGACAAATACAAGAGCAGCCAATCTTCAGAGACGCGCATAATGGCGCTTCTGAAGAAAGGCCGTTTCGAGATACACTCCAAGGTTTCCGCCATCATACTTTCGCAGGGCGCTGGTCTGGATGCCGTCCTCAAGGCTTCCGGGAAGGTCATGGATTCGGCCGACAATTTCCACCTTATCCAGGGCACCAAAACCATCACTGTGGTTGTTGATGACGCTTTCGCTTCAGGGATTGCGGATTCGCTGAAGCATTTCGTGGTCAAGTACAGGAAAGGGTTGGTGCAGATGACCCACAAGACTTCTGAGGACGTTGAATCAACTCCCGGATTCCTGAATCACCTTACATCCATTTTCTCGGATAACGGGGTGAACATTTACGAGGCCATGAGCTCCTGGACCGACACGATTTTCCTCATAGATGAGAATGATGCAGCCAAAGTATTTTCCCTTCTGGGTTTCAAGTGAAATCCCTAAACAAGGGAAGCGCCCTTTTGCGATATTCTCGCAACAATCGTTTTTTTGCAGTGCTTTTTCAGCTCGCGGAGCGCCCTTGCGGGTTTGTTCGTGGGCACAAATATTGTTTCTCCGAGCATCGCCATGGATGCTTCGGGGATTGCGCGCATTATTTTCCTGATTTTTTCCGTCGCCAAGCATGATTCTATGGAGAATTTCCTAGATTCGCTTATGAATGTCCGCATGGTTTTGTTTTTTGAGAGCGTGCGCATGTTTTTTTCCCCCGCGCGGTTGATTTTGCGCTTCCAATCTGCAGAGCGTATGATTTTTTTTGTTTCAATCGCCCTGAAGAATCCCAGCGCAACGAATTTTTCCCTGCATTTTATGCGGAGCGCGCTTTTTGACGGGTATGGTTTTTTCCCCATCAGGAGGCCGGCATAATTCTCCGCTCGCACATCACCCAAGCCTGTTCCGCATTCTATTTCCGCGCGTGTGGCTATTTCAGTTAGCGTTTTTTTGCTAAATTTTGTTTTTAGTATTTTATTTAGCGAAATTGCAAGGCTCAGTGCTCCCGCGCCCGAAATTCCCAGGCCGAAGCCTATCGGAAAAGGCGTCCGGTGGTTCACTTTTACTGAGAATTTTTTGCGTGTTTTTTTCCTGTAAAATTCAACGACTTTTTCCGAAACAACGAGTTTTTGCCTTTTCCCGTTCATGTGGAACGAGTCTTTTTGCGATAATTCAACCGTTGTTTTCATTCCATTTTCAATGTTTATGCCGGCGCCTGTGGAGCCGTTTCTGTAAATCTTGAAGAATCCCGTTATGTGCCCCGGGCTTTGTGCAACTGCAATATTTTCTTTCATCTTAAATTCTTGTCTTCAAAATCAATAAAAACCAGTTATGCTGTTAATTTTCTATGGGTAAAGAACTTGTGTATAATTTGCTCATACATCCATTTTATACTATCCTGAGCGGGAATCCCCAAGCTTGGCAAGTATCTGATGCAAGGTTCATTACTGGAATTTGGAAAAACCACATCCTCGAAGTTGCCAGACATGAGGATAGGGGATTGTTTATCATTTCTTCTGCGCCTAATAGAAAATCAGTGCCTTACTCGATGGCTGGGCTGCGGTTGTTGTCAGAACTCGAAGAGTTTGCGAAGGAAAAACTTGGCGAGAGATGTTTGATAATTAATGATTATGGCAATCAAGATTTGGAGGCTTTCATCAGAAAAAACATTAAAGCGAAAAAACGCTCAAAAGGGTTAGCTATGGGGGAATATTATGAGGTTTGCGTTAAACATCATTCGGAGTTGTTTGCAAGAATAACTGCCCAATCTATCAGACGGTCAAAAGCAAGAAGTATTGCGTCTTCCAGAGGTGGGAGAATGAGAAAAGGCATTTCTACAAGGGATCATTATACTGCTGTTGTAAATCGTGCTAAAAAAATTGCAGAAATCAGGGCGGCAAGATTGAGAAGGTAGACTGCTTTCATTTCTTTTTGCAGTAAATCATCGCGTGCTCTTTCTCGTACGGGTGCAAATTTATTATTTCGAGTATTTCGAATTCATTTTCGAGCTTTTTTGCCTCCGCATTGATTATTTTTTCCGCGGGATCTGTGGCATTGATGGAGCGCGCCTTCAATGAAAGGAACCCGTATGCGTCGCGCTTCAAATATATGCGCGCGTTTTTGAGGAAAATTTCCGCCTGGTTTTTCTGTGAAACGTCCTGGAAGAGCGCATCAATGGTGAACCCGCTCAGGTATTCCTTGTACAGGTTCGGCTGTGACGCGTCCGCAAGTATCGGAACCAAATTTTTGCGCTGTTCGCAGAGGTAAATGAATTTGCGCATTGAGCGCGCGGAGATGTCCACGCCGAATATTGTGCCTTTTTCGCGTACCACGTCGCTTAAATGCGAGATTGTTGTCCCTTCGGCTGCCCCGAGATATAAAATGCGCGAGCCTTTCCCGATGTGCAGTTCCCTGAGCCCGTTTTTTATTGCGGCAGCAACTTTTGAGCGGTTCGGGTTCCAGAGCCTATACTCTTTTCCGTCAAAGTGCGCCAGCTGTTCCCCATAAACCTGTTTTCCTTCAACCATGTTCTGCGTTGCAATGCTTCCGCCTATTGAATAGATTCCTTCCATGAGCTGCCTGACCTGGCTCAATTCTAACGCCTTCTTGGTTTCCAGTTTTTCTTGTTGCGGTTGCCGCTGAATTCCTTTCCGCGCGGGAATCCCTTGCTTTTGCGGAAGCCGCTTCCTGCTTCTCCGCGCGCTTCATCTCTGTCTCGGAATCCGGTGTTGCCTCTTGGCCTTTCCCTGCTGCCGCTGAATCCGCCGCCTTCCCTTGGCCTGTCATTGTCTCTTAGTTTGAATCCAAATCCTGTTCCTCTCGGTCTCTCAGTGCCTTCATTCCTCGGGCCTCGGCTGTCGTTCCTGAAAGGCCCGTGTTGTGCGCCTTCAACCCTGTTCCACGCCGCAGGCCCGCGGCGGAAGGACGGCCTGTCCCTATTGAAGCTTCTGTTTCCTTCGCCTTGGCCGCGCCTTTCACCGAATCCGGAGCCGTACTCGCGCCTTGGAGGCCTTTCTTCAAATCTTTTTTCCCTGAAGGTGTTTGGCCTCCTTTCTTCGAACCTTTTTGGCCTGAATTCAGTGAACTCTGGTTTGCGTGGCGCGTATCCGCTTTCAGGCCTCCGGAATCCGCGCTCCGTTCCATGTTCTTTCCAAGTGTTTTCCTTTTTGGGCGCTTCGCCTGTTTCGCGGCGCTTGGGTTCCTTTGTGCTTTTCTCGAGCGTTTCCGCGCGCGCCTCGATGCTTTTTTTGAGCTGCGCGGTTATGTCCGTGTGCCCGAAGTAATCTTCTTTTGCCGCAATGGATAATTTTGCCGCAATGGTTCTCGCGAGTTTTCCCTTGTTCCATGCCTTTGCCGCTTTCACAACCGGGTGCTGGTACAGGTAACCGTATTTCGGGCCTTTCACGCCTTTTTTTATGTGCATGAACAATGCTTTTTCGGCGCCGATCATTTGGATTGCCGAGCCCGGCAGGAACGCAAGTTTTTGCTTTCCACCCGCTTTCGCGAGCATTTTTGCCGCGATTATGGGTCCCGCAATTTCGGCAAAGTTCGGCATTTCCGCGCGCATATTATCCTCGACATATTTCGAGAGGGATTCCCTTTCCTCGGCAAGGTTGAGGTAGTTCAGCGCGAGGAGCTTCATTTCATTCAAATCCGCTTCGGATGCGCTTGCGCCCATTGATTTTTTTGTGTCTTGGCATATTCTGGAAACTGTTTCGTTTTCCTGGAGGTATTTCGAAACATTTTTTTTCGTGAATTTCTGCCTCGCGCCGATATTGTAAACGAGCTTTGCGTACTCGCTGTTGTCCTTCACGATTTCGTTGAGTTCCGGAAAATGCGTCGAGTGCCATTCACGCAGCTGTTCAACAAGCAGGTTGGTTATCGAATCCAGGTCTTCTATGAGGTTCACGCTTTTTGCTATGTGCACGTCCTTGCCCTCGTATTTTTCCTGGACCTTTTTTTTCGCGGATTCGATGAGCTTTTTCCTTAAGTGGTCAATGTCCTGCATTTGTTTTCCCCTCCAGGATTTTTTCGAGTTCCGAAATTTTCACCCTGTTCTGCTCAGTTGAGTCGCGCTCCCTCAGAGTCACTGTCATGTCTTTCATTGTGTCGTAATCAATTGTTATTCCGAACGGCGTTCCCGCGGCATCCTGCCTGCTGTAGCGCCTTCCTATGCTTCCGCTTTCATCGTAAATGCACAAAAACTTTTTCTCGAGCAGTTCATAAAGCTCCTGTGCCTTTTCAGCGAGCCCGTCCTTCTTCACCAATGGGTAAATCCCTACCTGGATGGGCGCGAGCCATGCCGGCAATCTCAAAAGTGTTCTTTGCTCGTCTTCCTTGCGCACGTCATAACTCAGGTCAAGGAGCGCGAAGAACGGCCTGTCAACGCCGAACGCAATTTCTATTACATGGGGTGTTTCTTCTTTTCCTTCAAGGGTTCTCGCGATGAGTTTCTGGCCGCTGAATTTCGAGTGCTGCCCCAAATCGTAATTTGTCCTGTCGGAGATTCCGCATACTTCCATCCAGCCGTAGCTTTTCAAGTGAACTTCCAAATCCCACGTGTCATCGGAGTAAAACGCTTTTTCGTCGCTGTGGTGCTGCCGCAGCCTTATTCTTTCTTCCGGTATTCCGAATTCCCTGAACATTTTATGCGCGAGCCAAAGGTGCCACGCGAACGCCTTGTTCTTGAGGACCTTATGCTTCATCGCGTCTTCGAGGGACATTTGCACGGGCTCTTTTTCTTTTTTCTGGCTTTCCTCGCTCCAGAATGGCAATTTGTCCTTTTTTGATTTTTCGAAGCGCTCCCAGTTCTGCTTCATTTCAGGAAACAAAATGGTCTGGCTTTCCGCCTGCGTAAACTCGCGGCTCCTTAAGAGGTGCTGCCTTGGGGAAATTTCGTTCCTGAATGCCTTTCCGATCTGGAAAACCCCGAACGGCAGCTTGTCGCGGAAAAAATTCATGTAATTTTTGAACGGCAAATAAGTCGTTGTTGCGGTTTCCGGCCTATTGTACGCTTCAATGTTCGCGCCGATTGTTGTGCGCATCATGAGGCTGCGCCTCTCGATTTTCGGCGCCAATTTTTTCCCGTTCGGCGCCTTGATGTTCTTTTCTTTTATGGTTTCGATTAGTTCCTCGTCTGAAAAGTGGCTGGCCTGCATTCCGGTGATTTCTTCTATGAGCTTGTCCGCACGGTAGGATTCTTTTCCGTCTTCCGTAAGGACAACCGGGTCATTGAAGCCATCCAAGTGGCCCGATGCTTTCCAGACTATTGCCGGAGATATAATCGGGTATTCTACTTCGTAGAAGCCGAGGGAATTGAAGTTTTTCCTTATGACCGCTTCAATGTTGTTTTTGAGCCTTTTTCCGAGCGGCCCATAAGTGTAAAAGCCGGCTATTCCGCCGTAAATCTCGGGTTCCGGGCCGTAAACAAAGCCCTTGTCCTTGAGATAAGTGGTCAGGGTTTCGGCAAATTCGTCCTTGTTGGCCATAGAATCAAATTATCAGCAAAACACTTATAATTGCTCCCAGAAAACCGTTTTCGGGCAAAAAAAGCGTCATTGCGTGCAGATTTCCAATCCAAGGACTTCGTTTGCCTCGAGGCTGAATGAAAGCGTGTTTTGTGCCGCCTGCACGCTTTTTTCCTTGAATTCGCTTTTTACAGAAACGGCGTCTTGTGCCGTGATTGTTTCGGCGCCGCCAAAGGAAATCGTGTAGTCCTTTTTTGCCGAAAAACCCGGGCTCGCGGAATCAAAGTTCGGTTCCCACATTATTGCGGGGGCGCAATTTCCTGTTTTTGGCTTCCCGATTATCATTAAAAGCGAGTCTTTTTTGGTGAGCGCTATTGCGGAGCTTTTTTCCGCGAGCGCGTCGAACATTGCGTGCGCATAATAAGTCGGCCTCAGGTCTCCGGTTTCTTCGCCCTGGCGCGTGAGCAGGCCGTAATATCTGTTGCTTGGGTCGTTCAGCGAGGTATCGTCCTCCCAGTTGTAGAATATCTGGCCGTCGATTCCTGCTTGTGCGAATTCAAAGTAATCCGTCGCTATCAGTGAGCTCATTGCGGGAACGTATTTCCTCGCTTCGGTTGACCACCCGTTCCATTCCGTGATTATCAGTTCGGGCTTTTTCTGAAATCCTGCCGAGTTTATTTCCGCTTCATATGCTTCCACCGGGCCCTTTGCCTGGTCGGGGGTCCTGTAGAAGTGCCACGAAACAAAATCAAGCGGAACATTGTTTTCCTTCGCGTATTTTATGAGTTCGATGTTCAGTGCGTTTCCAGAGCCCGGCAATTTGTTGAACCACTGGTTTACCGCGGCTCCCCCGACTTTTGCTTTTGGGTTTGCGCTTTTTATTTCCTCTGCGATTGCCTTGTAAATCGCGAGGTATTCCTGTGTTGTGCCGCTCCAGAATTCCCCTAAATCAGGTTCGTTCCACACTTCCAAATAAATTTCAACGGCCGTGACATCCTTGAGCTGCGCCGCTATTTCCCTTGCAACCGGCTTCCATTTTTCCGGGTCGGGTTTTCCTTGGGCGTTCTGCAGCCACGCCGGGTTCCCCCAGAAATCAAAAATTATTTTGTTGTGTATCTGGCCCCACGCGGGGTTTTCGATGTCAATGCCTTTCACCTTGTCTTTCAAATAAGTTTGGAGGTTTGCCTTGAAGGAGTTTGCACATCCCTCAAAACAGTCGGATGCCCTTAGCTGAAAACCTATGCTGCTCATGCGCACAAAGTCATGGTTCGAGAATTTAGTGAGGTATAGCTGTGCGCTGTCCTTGGACAAGGGGCGAAGGTTCATTGATGGCCGGAATATTTCCGGGCTGAATGAATATTCGAGCGCCCCAAAGTCAATTCCATTTCCTGTGTTTAGGTCTCTTGGGCAGTCATTGAGGTTTTGGCATTTCGAATCTTTTATGATTTCTGAAAGCTTTTCCGCCGAATTGTTTGTGTCGTGGGCGCCACTTTTTGATATGCCTGAAATGAGCGTAATTAGTATCACTGCAACGATTATTGCGCCTCCTGCCATGAGAAGGTACTGGATTGCGCCCTGAGCCTTGTGCATGTTACATTTTAGTGTGCTGGCGTTTTTAATGTTTTAGGCTTTAATAGGAAAGGGTTAAAATCAGTCCCGATTCAAATTTTTAGGCTTTGGGCCACCGTAGCTCAGCGGTAGAGCACCTGCTTCGTAAGCAGGGGGTCGAGGGTTCAATCCCCTCTGGTGGCTTTTTTTTGGTTAGGAGGAAGTGAGTATTACTATTGTTGAATCCGCGTTGTCAAACTGCCCGTTGGGTTCCGAGTAACCGATGCGCAAATCGCATTGCGCGCGCTGGTTTTCCGGAGTTGAATTCGGCACTTGTATCGTGAACGGAACGCTCTTTGTTGCGCCCTTTTCAAGCGAATCAAACGTGTACTCGCCCTGCTGGTTGTTGAGCATCAGCCAGTATACCTGTTGTGCTGACATGAAACACTGCGCCCTAAGGTCAAAGTTTTTCAGGAGCGTTTCGCCGCTGTTCCTTATTGCGAGGAAACCGGTTTCGGCCCTGTATGCGCCATCGCTTTTGCCTATGGTGTAGCTGCTCTTCAGGCCGGAGGTGCTTACCCCTGTTTTCGGCTTTTCAATGTTGAGGTTGATGTTGAATTCTTTTTTGTAATAGCTGGTTTTCACGCGGATTACCCCGTCTATCTTTGCGCTCTCCTTTCCCTGCGGGAACGTGATGTTGGTGGGTATTTTGAGTGTTACACTTGTTCTTTCGGTTGTTTTCGGCGCAATTGAGGGTATCTCGTTTGAGGGCGTGTACATGAACCAGTTTTGTATTTCTTCCGCGGAAAGGAAATCCGGGTCGGTTATTTCCGCCTCAATCCGAAAGCCGGTTAGTTCGCTGCTTCCCTTGTTTTCAACCGTTATGAACTGCTCCTTGTTTTCTCCCGGTGAAAGGTTGCCGAAATCAGCCTTTGTGTCCGAGGAGCCGAATTTTGTCGCAACATCCTTTGCATTGAATTCCTTGAGCGCGTACTTTCCCTTTACGGTTGCGTTTGCCGTGTCAAGGCCCCTGATTCTTATTTCGCCTTCCTTGCTCTCGCCGAGCTGTTTTTTGTCCACCTTGGCGTTTGCGGTTATTTTTGCCGTGATTTGGTTCTGTCCTTTGGAAACGTACAATGGGGTGTCGTATTGTATGCTCATCGCGCTGTTTGCGTCCCCGTCCAGGACGAGCCGCGTTTCAACCGCGCCGCTTTCATTGCTTGTTATTGTGAGCATGACATCTTTTTCCTCTCCCGTAAAGAAAGATTCGGGGAACGTTCCAGTGAGTTCCAGGTCAAGGTCTGCCTGCATATTCACTGGGATGCCGCCGTCCTTCGAAACGGGAACCCTTTGTTTCAGGATGGGCCTGAAGCCCGCCGCGGCAACGTCAATCGCGTAATCGCCTTTTTTGAGGCTTATTGTTTCGCTGGATACGGCACGCGCGACCTCGGCTCCGGAAATGGAATTGATTTTTATGCTCGCATTGATGCTGTTTCCTTCCGTGTCTTTCACGTCAAATGAAACTTGCATCACGCTTCCAACAAAAAAATCGTAAATGAAAAAGAGGACAATTATTGCCACTATTGCCGCGGCTATGGGCTTCCAGTTTTGCCTTATTATTTCCGCGGCGTTCCCGCCTATTTCTTTTGCCTTGTCCATGGGCGTTTCTTCGTAAAGCTCTTCCTCGCCCCCATCAGGTGAATCGTATTTGTCTTGCATTCGCGTCTTTAGTAATAGGCGCTGCTTATATTAAACTTTTTCGCCGATATACTGTGTATGCGCATTGCTTTTGTCACTTCCAAGAAATCGCTTTTCCGCGCCGCGGGAATAATCCCGAAGCTTGAGAAGGAAATAGCGAATTGCGAGGCCGTTGAAATTGTTGCGGAAACCAACCTTGATGTTCCCGCGGAGGTTTTGCGTGCGGATGGCTTTGACTTGGTGGTTGTTCTTGTTTATTATCATCGCTCTTCTCCCGATGTGCGGGCAATGGTGTCAAAGCTCGCGGATCTCGAGATGCAGGGCAAGAGCACTCTGAAGTTCATTGAGAAAGTAGAGGCAGAATTCGAGGCTTCGGAGAGCGACGAACGGGAAATTGTTGATTCGGTTCTTGAAAGGCTTTTCGGGAAGAGGCCCAAAAAGAATGAGGGGGAGAAAGAGAGCTTTACGACTTTATAATCATTTTAATTTTTTCCTTTGTTTCTTTTCTTTTTTGAGGAATGTTTCCCTCGCCTTCTGGTGCTTTTCAATTGTTTTTCCTATCAAGGCGAGTTTCAGGTTTTCCTCCTCGAGCTGCGCTATTTTCCTTTCCTTTCCCAAAACTGTTTCCTGGAAGTGCCTTATGAGTTCGGTCTTGTCCTTATTGTCGCGCTTCAATTCGCCGAGCTGTTTCTCGTATTTTTCCCCGAGCGCGTTCTTGATGCTCATTTTTTCTTCCTGCAGCCCCAACAGTTCTTTCGAGTAGGTGTTCCTCAATTGCAGGGTTTCGTGCTCCGTTTCCATGACGATTTTTTTGGCGTAATCCCGCTCCTTCTTCAGTGCGGTCATCACGTCAAGCATTTTGCCGGACATTTGCGCCTGCGTTTCCTCAATAATTGCGGTTTTTTGTTCGAGCTCCGCATTGTGCCTTTCAAGCTCCGTGAAAGTTTCCTTGTATGTTTCCATTGATTTTTTCATGAGTGCGGTCTGCGTCTCGAGCTTTCTCGCGAGCTCATTCATGTCGTTCTCGAGGTCACTGGTTGTGTTCTTTTCAACGAGGCCCAGAAAAAAGTTTTTTCTCGTGTCCTCGTATTTTTTCCGCAGGTTCTGGAGTTCAATTTCGCGCTTTTCCAGCAAATCAAGCACGTTGCGCTGTGCCCCCTTTACGTTCATGAGCGGCTCTTTTTTCCTTTCAAAAACCCTTATTCTTTCCGCGAGGTAATTGCTTTTGAGGAGCATTGAAAGCGTTTTTTGCTCGAGGTCGGAGTACAGTTCCGGCACTGTTATTGTTTCCGCGAGCGCAAGGAGCCCTTTTTCCTGGCTTTTCCTTATGCGCGCTTCCTCCATTTCGCGGTTCCTCCCGAGGCTCGTGATGAGCTGGTTGAGTTCACGCTCATGGTCAATGGTTTTTGGGGCATTGGATTCCGCGCTTTTTCCGAGTTCCTGCCCGGCAATTTGGAACAGCGCGTAAAGCTCCTCGATTCCAGGGAGAATGTTTTCAACATTGTAAATGAATCCCCTTCTTGAGAGCTCCGCCCATTTGCGCGCCGAAACTTTCTCGCGCAGGGAAGCTGTTTCCTGCTCGATTTTGTCGCACAATTCCCTTAGCTCTGGCATGACTATGTAATGGCTTTTACTGATATATATTCTTTGAGTTTTCCGCGGCGCGTTCTTTTTTTGCGGCCGCCATGATGCCTTTGCTTACCGCCTCGTTCCAGCCTTTGGGCCCCATTCTTTTTGCTTTCGCGAATTTTTTTGACGCGTAGGTTCCGTCGTGCCTTTTCACGAGTATTCCGAAGTCCGCTTCCTCAAGCATTTCGAGGTCGTTTTCGCTGTCGCCTATCGCTATGGCAAACGGTTTCTCGTATTTTTTCGCGTAGAGTTTTTTCAGTTCCCTGAGCGCTTTTCCTTTTCCCCCGCCCCTGAGTATGTGGCTCAGCTTTCCGCCTTGTGTGAAAGTGAATCCTTTTTTGCGGATTTCTTTCGCGAGCTTCTTTTCGCTGCCTTCAAGGAGCAGGAACGCTTCACAATATTCCCTTTTTCGCGCCATTGTGGCCTCTTTTTTCCCGAGGCCAGTGATGCGCATTATTTCCCGCATTTTCATTTGCGAAAATGCCTTTGTTTTGAATCCTTTTTTTGAAAGTTCTTTCAGGAGTTTGCGTGCTTTTGAAACAGGTTCCGCAAGTTGAATCAAAAAATATTTTCCGGCTTTTTCCGCTTTTGGTATCCTGAATCCGAAGTAATTTTCCGGTATCATTATTGCTGCGCCGTTTTCCGCGATGAAAGGCTCAGTATTGCGCATTTTTTTCCGCAGTTCAAGCATTTCGGGAATCGTCTTGCTCGAGGAAAATATCACTGGCACGGATTTTTTTTCGAGTGCGCGGAGCGTTTTTCCGGCTTTTTTGAATGAATATGTCCCGTGCTCGAGCAATGTTCCGTCTAGGTCGGTGAATATTATCTTCATTGGGTGAACAGCTCGTTTTCTTTGATTCTGAATTTTTTCCTGTATTCCGGCAGCGATATCATGGGGGGCCTCTGCCATTCCTTTATGATGCTCGTGTTTAGCGAGTATTTCCTTTGCTTTCCGCGTATCATCGAGTCTATCTTTGTGTAGGTCTCGTTTATTTCCTCAAGCTGTGCTATGCTCCCGAATGCGCTCGCCCTTTCGAAGAAAGCCTGGAGTATTTCGAATGACATCCTGCTCAGGTTCTCCAGCGGCTGGTTCCTGTGAATCCTTGTGGTGAGGTCTACCTGCGCCATTTTTTTGAGGCCGATCATTTTTTCGAGGTCTATGAGCATTCCCGTTTCAACGCCGTAGCCTGTAAAGAAAGGTATTTTTTCGAGCGCGTTCCTCCTGCCCGCGTATTCCCCGCTGAGCGGCTGTATAAAGCCGGACAATCTGGGGAAGTGCATGTTGAAAAGCGGCCTCACGAGTATTTCCGTTACTCTTCCCCCTCCCATTGGGTTGAGGTCATTTCCGATTCGTATGGGGCGCCTGTAAAAAGCTTTTGCGAAATCAAGTTGGCTGTTTTTTATGAGCGGCCCCACTATGCCGTAAATGAATTTTGTGCTTATGTTCTTTATGTCCGCATCTACCCACGCGATTATGTCTCCGGTGGTTACGTAAAGGCTTTTCCAGAGGTTCTCGCCTTTGCCGCGCTTGTCCCCATATTTTTTGAGAATGTCCTTTGCGGCAACGAAGGTTGCGCCGGCCTTTTCCGCTTCCCTTTGCGTATTGTCATTCGAGCCGGAATCAATCACCAACACTTCGTCAAGGAATTTGCGCTTCATGAGTTTCATGGCTTCCTTAACCACATTTGCTATGTTGTCCTCTTCGTTCAGCGTCGGTATTACGCAGGAAACTTTGAGCTTTTCCTTGCGTTTCTTTTTTGTGAGCATGCTTATGTCCGAGAATTGTTCGGAACTGTACGTGTTCTTTTTGAACCACTCGATAACTTTCATTTTCCCCACCTGATTTTCCTGCCAAATTAAGTTTGAGGCATAATAAAAACAATCCGTTTTTTCGCTCATCAACGTTGTGCCCCGCCACAATCGTGGAAAGCGGTTTTAGTTCGTATTATATATTTCCTCCGCCTTGTTTTGTTCATGCACGTTTCAGAGAAAAAAGGGATCTTGTTCAAGGATAAGACCGAGCTTTTCGTGGACGCCTCGGGTTTGAAGAACCGCGAGGCAATCATTACGCATGCGCATTCGGACCACGCGAAAACCAGCGCAACGAACACTTATTACCTTACTCCTGAAACCGCTTCGCTGATCGGCGCGGAGGAAAAAGGTGTTTCCGTGAAGAAAATCCCTTTCGGAAAAAAATTCAAACTGAATGAATTCGAGTGTTCCTTCCACAGTTCCGGGCACATACTAGGCTCCGCACAGCTCAAGGTTTCCAACGGCGTTGATGTCGTGCTTACCTCCGATTTCAAATTGCAGAAAAGCATTTTGTTCGAGCCCGCTGAAATTCTTCCGAGCAACATCCTCGTAATTGAATCCACTTTCGGCTTGCCCAAGTTTTCCTTTCCCGAGCGCGAAAATGTTTATGAGGACATGATGCGCTGGATGCACGCAAACATATCCAAAAAGAATTTTGTTGTCCTTGGGGGCTATGCCACGGGAAAGGCGCAGGAGCTGACGAAGATTGTGAACGAGTTTTTGCGCGAAACGCCTTTGGTGCACAAAAAGATTTTTGACCAGAACAGAATTTATGAAAAAGAGGGCGTAAAGCTTGGGGATTACCTTGAGCTGAACCACAACCTCAATGAATCGAATGTGCTTATTGTGCCGCCTTCAATGATTAATGGCCATCTTCTCTTGGCTTTGCAGCACCAGCTCGGGAGGAATGTCGAGGCCGCCATTGCCACAGGCTGGAATAATTACAGCAAGTACAAGACATTTCCGCTTTCGGATCACGCGGATTTCAATTCTCTTCTGCATTATGTGAAGGAGAGCGCCCCAAAAATGGTTCTGACCACTCATGGCTTTGAGAGTGAATTCGCGCGCCAAGTGACGCGGCGTTTGGGCATTCCCGCCAGGCCCTTGTCAAGGCATGGCCAAAAGACTTTGGGAGAATTCTCTTCATGAATTTTCCGCGTTCAGCTTTCCACGCAGAATTTCATTCCAATCATTTCGTTTCCCTGGAGCCCGAATGAAACGGAGTTGCCGCTTGTAGTTAATGTTTTTTCGTTGTAAGAATCCTTGACCGCTGCTGCTTCCGCGTTCACGAGTTTTTTTGCATCGGAAATTTCAAGCGTATACTGTGTTTCCTTTGAACTGTTGCCCTCATCCCACTTCCCCAATATTATTTTGTAGCACCCGCCCTGTGAAGTTTTGGATATTATCCAGGCAATGTTCTGGTCCTGATTCAGCGCAACGCCCAGAGTGTCCCTTGAAAGGTCATCGAACATTTTGTGCATGTAAAGGACCGGCCTTGCTTTTTCGGCCTGCGTAATGAGGCCGTAGTATCTCGAATCCGGTTCGCTTGCCGAGTCATCCTGCCAGGCATAGAATGTCTGCACATTTATTCCACTTTTGTAGAACGCGAGCATGTTGTCCGCCATGAGTATGGGCGCGTAGCCCGAGTTTCTGGCTTGGCTTGTGGGTGCGTTCCACTCGCTGATTATAAATTCCGGTGTTTTTGCATATCCCGCCTCGCCCAATGCTTTTTTGTATGCGTCAACGGCTTTCTGGGCGACAAGGCCTGTGTTGTAATGGTGCCATGAAATGAAGTCTAATGGAAGATTGTTTTTTGCCGCGTATTTTATGAGCTCTATGTTGAGCAGCTTAGGGTCGGAGCCTATTTTTCCGTCCCATTTGTTCGGCACTGCTCCCCCGACTTTTATGTCCGGGTTCGCTTCCTTGATTGCTTTTGCCGTTTCCCCATAGAGCTGGAGGAACTGGTTTGTGTCGCCGCGCCAGAAATTTTTCAAATCAGGTTCGTTCCAGATTTCAAAGTAGAATTCGACGTCCTTGAACTGGCTGTAATATTCGGTGATTTTTTTTATCGCCGCGTTCCACTTTGCGTAGTTTTTGGGCGGATGCAACTGGTATTCATAGGTGGTTTCGTCTATTTTTGTTTCATCGCTCGAGCTGCTCAGCCATTTCGGCGTTCCCCAGAAGTCGATGATTATTTTTTTGTTTTTTGTCCTGAATGCGTCGACCTTCACTATGCTGTTGTCATTCAGCATTTTAACCAGCGAGTTCGAGCACTCGCTTTCGAGCAAGCACGATGAATTCCTGAGGCTCCAGCTGCCCTCTGTTACTCGCGAGGTTTCATGGTCGGGGAATTGCGTGAGGTAAATGGTTCCCGAGTTGTTTGATGTCGGTCTGAATCTTGTGGAAGATTTGAACAAATCCGTGTTCTGTGCTGAAAATTCCAGCTGAGAGATGTTTATTGTGAGCAGTTCCCCGTTCTGGGGCGGCACCTGCGGGCAGTCTCCTCCTTTGTCAATGGGGCAGTTGTCCTGGTTCTCTTCAGGCGGTTCGCACACCCCGTTTCCGCAAACCGGCTTTTTTGTTGCGCAGCTCGTAAAGAACACGAGCACGAGAACCAGAATGATGGCTAAAAGCACAGTTGTTTTGTTTTTCATTAAATAATTTTGTAGCCAGAATTATATAATACCTGCTGGGTTCTGCGGGAAATGCGGGTTACACCACAGGCTATTTTAAGGTTTTCCAGGTGTTCTCGTATATAGCAAACCAATAAAGTAATTTGGTGAATTTTCATGGTTTGCTATCTAGCAGACCACCATACCTGCCTAAAAACTTTCGTGGTCTGCTATAATAGGGGTTTTTTCATGGACCGAAGCCATACTTGTGGAGAATTGACCGAGAAAAACGCCGGGAAAAAGGTTGTCTTGAACGGCTGGGTTGACACGAGGCGCGACCACGGCAATTTGACTTTCATTGATATCCGCGACCGTTATGGGTTGACCCAGGTTGTCGTTAACCCGGAAATCTCCAAGGCCGCACATGAAACCTCGAAATCACTGAGGCGCGAGTTTGTTGTGCGCGTTGAAGGTTCGGTCAGGAAAAGGCCGAAAGGAACCGAGAACAAGAACTGGACAACAGGCCAAATAGAGGTCGAGGCCAGCAAGCTGGAAATTATTTCAACTTCATTGCCTTTGCCTATTGAGGTTTCGGATAATGCGCAGAGCACGGAAGAAACGCGCCTCAAGTACCGTTACCTTGATTTGAGGAGTCCGGAAATGCAGAAGAAGATTATTGCGAGGCACCGCATAATAAAAATTGTGCGCGACTTTTATGACGAAAACGGTTTTCTGGACATTGAAACCCCGATTCTCGCGAAGAGCACTCCTGAAGGCGCCCGCGATTATTTGGTTCCTTCGCGCGTGAACCCCGGAAAATTTTTCGCTTTGCCGCAGAGCCCGCAGATTTTCAAGCAGCTTTTGATGCTTTCCGGCTTTGACAGGTATATGCAGATTGCGCGCTGTTTCCGCGATGAGGATCTTCGCGCGGACAGGCAACCCGAGTTCACGCAGATTGATGTCGAGATGAGCTTCATCAATGAGAATGACATAATGGAGCTTCACGAGCGCCTGATGGAGAAGATTTTCAGCGAATTCATGGGCATAAAACTCAAGCTGCCTTTTCCGAAGCTCACTTATGACGAAGCAATCGCGAGGTACGGAATTGACAAGCCTGACACGCGCTTCGACCTAGAGTTAGTTGATGTTACAAAAGAACTTTCGGGGAAGGGCTTCAATGCTTTCGATGCCGTTGTAAAGGACGGCGGAATAATAAAGGCGATTACTGTAGAGGGCAAGGCCGAGTTCTCGAGGAGCGAACTTACTACCCTAGAGGAGTTCGTGAAAATTTACAGGGCAAAGGGCTTAGCTGCATTCAAGGTCGGTGACAAAATCGAGGGGCAATTGGAAAAGTTCTTCGGGCAGGATAACCTCAAGGTGCTTGCGAAGAAATGCAGTGCGAAGAAAGGCGATTTGATTTTGATAGTTGCGGGTTCTCCGAAGATAGTGAATGATTCTCTTGGAAACCTGAGGAACCATCTCGCGCAGAAGCTCGGCCTCATAAAGGAAGGCAAGTGGAACTTTTTGTGGGTGAAGGATTTCCCGATGTTCGAGTGGGATGAGGAGGAGCAGAGATTAAATGCGATGCACCATCCTTTCACTTCTCCGAAAAAGGGTGATTTGCCGCTCATTGAAAAAGAGCCTTTGAAGATAAGGAGCAACGCGTACGATTTGGTCCTGAATGGCACCGAAATCGGCGGCGGCTCGATAAGGATTTATTCCCCGGATGTTCAGGCAAGGATTTTCCGCGCCCTTGGAATAAGCGATGACAAGGCTAAGGAGAAGTTCGGCTTCATGATTGACGCGTTCAAGTACGGGGCGCCCCCGCACGGGGGAATTGCCTTCGGAGTTGACCGCTTGGTAATGCTTTTGGTCGGTTCGGATAGCATCCGCGATGTGATTGCTTTCCCCAAGAACAAGGCCGCGGCTTCGCTGATGGATGAGTCCCCGAGCAATGTTGATGAAAAGCAATTGAAGGAACTGCACATCAAGCTTAATCTGGAAAAGTGACGTGATTCAAGTTGCCAAAGGTTACTGTTGACAAGGAACTTTTGCTTAAGGTTGCGTCCAATGCGCGCCTGAACCTATCAGAGGCTGAAGTAAAAAAATTTGTCCCGGAGCTGAAGGCCGTTCTCGAGGCCTTCTCGAAGCTTGATTCGCTTGATGTTTCGAGGGAAGAGCCTTCGTTCCAGCCGATTCCATTGCAGAACGTTTTCCGCGAGGATAAAATAGGAAAATGCCTTTCCAATGAGGAAGCGCTTTCGAACACGAAAAGCAAAAAGGACGGCTACTTCAAGGGCCCTAGGGTGGTTGAATGACTGCTCCGTTAAGTGTTAAGGATTTTGTCAGTGGAATTCAAGGCGGGGAAATTTCGGTCGTTGAAAATGCTTCGCACATAATAAAGGAAATTGAAAAAAGGAATCCAGAGTACAACCACTTCAATTTGTTTGACGCAAAAAATGTCCTGCAGCAGGCTGAACGGATTGAAAAGGAAATAAAGAAAGGCCGCAAAGGAAAGCTTCTAGGTGTTCCTGTTTCCGTGAAGGATTGCATTTGCGTGAAGGGCGTTGAGTCAAGGGCGGGCGCGAAAATTCTTTCCGGTTACAAACCTGTTTTTGACGCAACAGCCGTCCGCAAAGTCAGGGAAGAGGGCGCAATAATTCTCGGAAAGACTGTTCAGGATGAGTTCGGGTTCGGAACTTTTTCAGTGAATGTTACTGCGGGAAAAATTCCCCTGAATCCTTTGGATAAGCAAAGGAGCTGCGGAGGCTCTTCAGGCGGAGCCGCAGGTTTCACTGCCCTTACGCAGCACACCCATGCCGCGCTTGCGGAAAGCACAGGCGGAAGCATTGCGGCGCCTGCCGCGTTCTGCGGCGTCTCATCCATTACTCCGACTTATGGCCTTGTTTCAAGGTATGGCCTGATGGATTATGCCAGTTCGCTGGACAAAATAGGTTCAATGGGAAAGACAATTGAGGATGCTTCGCTTTTGCTGCAGGTTATTTCCGGAAAGGATGCAATGGATGGCACTTCTCTTGATTCAAAACCTTTTGGGAAAGAAAATATGAAAGGCATTGCAATTGGTTTGCCGAAGGAATTTTTTTCCGCGGTGAAGAACGACAAATTGGTTTCAGAGGTGAGGAAAAAAATTGATTCCGCGAAGGAGCTCGGAGCAAAAATTGTTGATGTTTCTCTTCCATTGAATGCCGAGTACGGTATAGCGGCGTACTATTTGATTGCGATGTCCGAGGCTTCAACAAATCTCGCGAAGTATTGCGGAATGCGCTACGGTTTTGAGAAGCCCCTTTCCGGGACTTTTAATGAGTATTTTTCGGATGTGAGGAGCGAGGCCTTCGGAACCGAAGCCAAGCGAAGGATTTTGCTCGGCACTTTCGCAAGAATGTCTGGTTTCAGGGATGCTCATTACCTTCGCGCAATGAAGGCGCGCACAAAACTCATTAACGAATTCAAAAGCGCTTTCAAGAAGGTTGATTTGATTGCTCTTCCTTCAATGCCGATTGTTGCCCCGAAGTTTTCTGAAATCGAGAAGCTCACTCCTTTGGAGCATTACGCTATGGATATCTGCACTGTCCCGCCCAACCTCTGCGGCCTGCCGCATTCAACGATTCCTGTGGGGAAAGTGAAAGGCACGGATTTGCCTTCTTCTCTCATGCTCATTGCCGACCATTTGCAGGAATCAAAATTGGTTTCATTCTCTTCGGCTTTGGAGGGATTAAAGTGAAAGAGCTTGAGGTTGCGGAGCGCCGCAGGCCCGCGGCGGCAGGGCGGACTATCTTCGCTGCGCTCGATAGGCATTCAACTGTGCTTGTGGAGGTTAATTCATGAAAGAGCTTGAGGTTGCGGAGCGCGCCGCGGTTGAGGCGGGAAAGATTGCGATGAAGTATTTCCGCGGCGACTTTGAGGTAAAGCTCAAAGGCAGGAATGATTTGGTTACTAATGCTGATGTTGAGTGCGAGCGGCACATAAAAAAAATAATTTCTTCCGAATATCCGCTTCATTCTTTTTTGGGCGAGGAGGAAGGTTCTCAAGGAACTTCGAAGGATGTTTGGGTGATTGACCCGATTGACGGCACAACCAATTTTGTGCATGGCGTTGAGCAGTTCTGCCATTCAATTGCATTGGTTCGCGATAATGAGCTGGTTTGCGGAGCGGTTTACAATCCTGTAATGAATTTGCTTTACACTGCTTACAGGGGAAAGGGCGCGTTCCTGAATGGCAGGCGCATAAAAGTTTCACGTGCCGAGTCGCTTGGCGAGTGCCTGATTATAACTGGTTTTCCTTATGATGCGGTTGGCGCGGAAGAAAGTGATGTTCACGCAAAAACACTTGCCGCAATTGCTTCATTGAGGGGTTCCATTCATGATGTGCGCCGCTTTGGCTCTGCCGCGCTTGATTTGTGCAGGGTTGCGCATGGGATCTGCGACGCTTATTTCGAGTACAGGATCAAGCCGTGGGACATAGCTGCGGGAATGCTGATTGTGAAGGAGGCGGGCGGCAAGGTCACGGATATAAACGGAAACGAGGCCTCGTTCATGTCTCCGCACTTCGTTGCATCGAACGGCTTGGTGCATGAACGGCTGCTGTCTCATTTGGAGGCCTCGAAATGAAGGGCACGATGATCGGCCTCGAGGTGCACGTGCAGCTGAGCACAGACTCAAAGCTGTTCTGTTCCTGCCCGACAAAGGGTTCTGATGCTGAGCCGAACACGAGGGTTTGTGAAATATGCCTGGGCATGCCGGGCTCGAAGCCTGTGCTCAACAAAAAGGCGGTTGATTTTGCATTGAAGGTTGCGCTCGCATTGAATTGTGAACTGAATACTGAGTTCTTTTTTTCGAGAAAAACTTATTTTTATCCGGACCTTGCAAAGGATTTCCAGATTACGCAGTACGAGGTTCCCGTGGGCAAAAACGGTTTTGCCGAGGTTGACGGGAAAAAAATCAGGCTGCGCAGGATTCATTTGGAGGAGGATCCGGCTTCGCTCGTGCATGAATCAGGCGCAAGGAAGAGCGCGTACTCTCTCGTTGATTACAACCGTTCCGGAATTCCATTGATTGAGCTCGTGACTGAACCGGATATGCAGAGCCCTGCCGAGGCGCGCAGGTTTTTGGATACGCTGCTTACAACGCTCAATTATCTCGGTGTTTATGCCCATGGGGCATCCGTTCTGAAGGTGGACTGCAACCTTTCAATTGACGGCGGTTCGCGAGTCGAGGTGAAGAACGTAACCGGTTTCCGCGCGGTGGAGGCTGCTTTGGGTGCGGAGGAAAAGAGGCAGCGCTCCGTTGTTGATTCAGGCAAAAAAATTGAAATGGAGACGCGCGGTTTTGATGAGGCTTCACAAAGCACTTATCTGATGCGCAAAAAGGAGACCGAAGAGGATTATGGTTATATCACGGAACCGGATTTGCCGAAGGTTGTTGTCGATTCCAAATGGCTTTCTTCTGTAAAGGCAGGTATGCCTGAGCTTGCTGATTCCAAGAAAAAAAGGTTCATGCGGGAGTTTGGGCTGAGCGAGTATGATGCTTCCGTGCTCGCTTCTGATAAGGGGCTTGCACAGGTGTTCGAGGAGACGGCAAAGGCAGATGCAAAAATCGCCGCTCGTTTGGTTTCGCGCGAACTTGCCGGGATACTGAATTATAACCGCGTTAAGCTCGGGGAAACCAAGGTGAACGGAAAGGGAATCAGCGAGCTTGTTTTGCTGGTCAAGGGTTCAAAAGTTAGTGACAAGAATGCGAAAGAATCCCTGATAAAGTACGTGCTCGAGGGCATTTCTCCGAAAGAGTTCCTGGAAAAGAATAATCTGCTGATTGATGTTTCTTCCTCCGACCTTGAAGGCATCGTGAAGGAAACCGTGAAGGAAAATTCAAGCGCGTTCTCCGAGTACAAAAGCGGAAATGAAAAATCCCTGAACTTCATCATCGGGTTGGTGATGCGCAAAACCAAGGGCAAGGCAAACCCGAAGCAGGTTCAGGAGATTCTGGGAAGGTTGAGGTGAATTGCGAAGCCAAGTCCGTGCAAAGCATGGGCTGTCGTACCCACAACGAATTTGGCAAAAGAATATTTGCCCCTATTTTCTCCCTGCCTAATTCGTTGCAACAGCCGCGAAGTCCTCGAAGAGGGAAACTGTTGCTGGAGAGATTGAAATGATTGAGATTCCGGTTTCCAGTTCCGAAAGAAATGAATTCATTGACATAACCGGCAAAATTTCTGAAGCCGTTTCCAAAACCAAAATTGAAAGCGGTTTTTGCATAATTTATGTTCCGCACACAACAGCCGCGGTGACGATTAATGAGGGTTCGGACCCGGACGTGCAAACCGACCTGCTTTTTTGGCTCAATGAGCATATAAAACCTAGTTCTTCTTTCAGGCATGCCGAAGGAAACTCCGATTCGCACGTGAAAAGCTCTCTTGTCGGCCACTCCGTTTCGGTTCTCATCGAAAAAAGCGCTTTGGTGCTCGGCACTTGGCAAAAAATATTCTTTTGTGAATTCGACGGACCGAGGAAGCGAAAAGTTTTTTTGAAAATTTTCCGCGCGTGAAAAAAATTATGTTGAAATTCGCGCAAAGATATTTAAACGTGATGCATTTTCTAGAGTAGTGGCACATTTTTCGGCGCCTTTCAAGGTTTTTTTTGGGGTGTGCCTTATTTTTTTGCATCGTATGGAGGTACATGTATGAACGTAGACAGCAGTGAAGTTTCGGTTTTGGCGAGGGCGGATTCGTTCCTCTCGAACAAGCTTTTCCTTTACTTGATAATATTCAGTTTTTCGCGCTCGTGGTTAGAGCAGAGGCACTCGTTGCTGAAGGCAATTCCTTTTCTTTCGGCTTTTTTCGGTTTGCTTGTTGCAATCGCGATGCTCGTGCTGATTTCGGTTCTTTCAGCGCTCGAGTATGTTTGGGTTTCCGCTAAAAAAGCTTTTTTTGGTCTCGGAAAACTCGAGGTGAAAGTAGAGGTTGTGGTGAAGCCTTACCATTTCATTGTGATTGCGCTCATGGTGGTGTTTGTGGCGGTTGTTTTTTAGCCGGCCTCTATCCATAGTGTGAAGAATTCGTTTTCGTATTCCTCGGCAATTCCTCGGTCGAACAACATGAGGATATTTTCGCGGTTGGATTCGTTCGCGTTTTTTGTCCAGTTGTACGAGCCGGTAAGAACAACCTTTTCATCTATTATGGCGAACTTGTCGTGCAGCGTTGCCCTGTCATAAATCCTGGTTTCTATCCCGTCATCCGCCAAACCTTCTTGGGTTACGGAGC
Organism: Candidatus Iainarchaeum andersonii SCGC AAA011-E11; assembly: GCA_000402355.1. GTDB lineage: Archaea > Iainarchaeota > Iainarchaeia > Iainarchaeales > Iainarchaeaceae > Iainarchaeum > Iainarchaeum andersonii. The sequence goes on along the minus strand of AQRS01000039.1, from coordinate 16,749 downwards.
TTCCTGAAGCGGACTGGAGCCTGTCCATTATGACCCTTACCCTGACATTCCTTTTCTGTGCATCTCCAAGTGCCTGCTCTATTTTCTGTGATGTGAATGAGTACATTGCCACGTCTATTGTGCTTTCCGCGCTTTTGATTGCGGATATTGTGCGTTCCTCGCACGCATCTTTGGGGCAGAAGAAAGCCCGTGAATCGGCTTTTTGCTGTACGCAACCGCAAAAAACAACCAAAACCAATATTATCGTCAATAAACGTAATTTGTCCATATAGTGTTTTTTGTGCGATTTCCTTTAAAATTCTTTTTTTTGGGGGTTTTCAGGGGTTTCACGGGTGTTGTACCTTCCACTATTTATAAATCCGCAGTTCGGGGTGAATTCTGTTAATCTGCCGCAGTCAGGAAGTTGTAAAAGAAAAGCATCATTCCTGTGAATGCATATAAGTAAAATGTGATTAGAATAATTCCTAAAATCAGGCTTGTCCCTAGCACTATTTTGAAAATTATAGCGAACCACGAAAGTTTTTCGGTGTTTAGAGTGGTTCGCTAGATAGCAGGCCCTGAAATACCGCCGAATAACTTTATTGGTCTGCTATAGCTTCATACGTGTCAGTCCACCGCCGTCAAAAAGTTGTATGAAAACACGAGCCAGTTAAAAAACCAGTACAAGTATATTGCCAGAAGAACCGCCGCTAAAATAATGCCCACGCCTATAATTACTTTGAAAATTAGCCTCATAGGTATCTCTCCATTGACTCTACGCATTTTTCAATGGAAACTTTTTTGAACTCCTTAAGGAAAGAGGTTAAGGAAGGTTTTTGGTCCACAATTTTTCCTATAAGAGTTTCATCGAAATTATTTGGGGAAAGGTTGAAGACATTAAACGTATCAATTCCGGGTTCTCTCAGATAACCTGCCGCAATAATCTGGTACTTATCAATGTCTGCCTTGCTGAACCCTAAATCCAACAGTATTTTTGTGTCATTTGCCCTCAAAACGTTTCCTGCACATTGGAACTGAAAAACCCAATCTGCCTCCCCTTGAAAGTAGTCGTCAACAAGCAGGTATAGTGCATATTTTTCTATTGAGTTATTAACATTAATTCCGTAATTTTCGTAAATGCTCTTGCCCATAGCTTGATTGTCATTTGCCCAGACGGAATCGACTATCAAATGCGTTTCAAATCCTGCGATAAATGGCATTGAGTTACTGCTTACTTTTAAGGCTTCAAAAATCGATTTTTCCCCTTTTGGTTTGTGAGTGATTTCTCTTGGCGTGTTGTTGATATACCTTATGTCTGGTGCTATTGCGCCGAAAAAATAATCGTCGATATTTTCGTGTTTTGAAATAAAGTTTCTTTTTGAGAGCTTTTTCAGGGCAAGGTTTGCAATCCATTCGTGGGTCAGTAATCCGGCCATTGGCAAAACCTATTAAAACACGTTTTCACGGTTATAAATTCTTTTGGTGCGTTCCTGCTAAACACTCACTTTTTCTGTTAAGTTTTCGAGAATTGCTTTTTTGTTTTCTGTAATTATTTTTCCTATTTCGTGTGCCCTTTTTTCGAGGCAGAGATAAATAAATTTTGAAAATTTGCCGTATTCATTATTTATTTGCACTCTTTCAAGAAGTGCGATATAGCTTTCCCGGTTTTCTAGGTTTATTATTGCCCTTGGATATTTATAAAGCCTGAGCATTGTGTTGAGTATTTCCCTGCCCGTTCTCCCGTTGCCGTCATTGAACGGGTGGATTTGCTCGAAGCGTGCGTGGAATTCCGATGCCAGTTCCACGGGGTAAATTTCGTTTTTATTTTTTTCAAGCCATTCAAAAAGTGCATTCATCTCTTTTTTGATTTTGTCGGCTGATGGCGGTTTAACTTCGGATGCGGTGATGAACATTGGGCCCGTCCTGTATTCTCCAGGAGTTTTTTCATCAAATCCTTTCATTATTGCTAGGTGGATTTTTTTTATATTTCTTTCGTTTACTTCCGTGAGTTTTCCTGAAACCTCTGCTGCGAGTTTCATGTTTTCTATTTCCCGTATTTCCTCGATTTTTTTTCCCGAAATTGCCATTCCTTTTCCCAAGACCAATGCTGCCTCTTGCTGTGTCAGGGAGTTTCCTTCGACGGATGCGCTTCCTTGGGCGTATCTTACGAACTCGTCTTCCTTGAACGCCTTAAAGCTCTGGGGGAAAAAATCCTGTAAATGTTCATAATCGACCTTTAACCTTTCGAGTGTCAGCTGCTCACTAATTGACAATATGCTTGTTTTGAATTTTTTTTGTGAAATTTTCAGCTTTTCCAAGGCTGTTTTTTGGGTTAATTCATCAAATGCGCTTTCAATGTTGCCCCGGGCCTTTTCTTTTCTTCCCAGTGAAATGCTGATGCGTTTCCCGTTTACCCTGTCTTCTAGGTAAAAGTAGTCTTTTCCGCCAATCCTTCGTTTTGAAACAAACATAAAAGTTATTAACACCAAAACCTATAAAAATAGGTGGTTTAGCTTAATTTGGTGTTAATTGTTTGGTTTGGCTAAAACACCCAATAATGTACATTATCTATACGGTTTATCGTTGTTGTACCAAAATTGATTTATAAAGGCGGGGCCGCATTTGTTATAGATTAATGAAAGTCAGGATTGTTCACCTCACGCCTCCCTTTCTTTCCTTTTTTTCTTCTTTTTGGTTTTTCTTTGTAGCAGTGGTTTTGAATGAAGAAGGCTTTGGTTGCACTTTCTGTTTCGCTCATGCCACTGCTGGCTCACGCGGAAGCACAGCCATGGGATGCATTGAGGCCGGTTTCCAATTTTGCCGAGGAAATCAATGAGCCCGTGAAGTGGATTGTTTTCCTCCTTGCGCTTTCGATTTTCGTGGTTTCGCTCCTCGCGTACTCGCGCTCAAAATCAAAGAGGATGCTCCTGGTTTCGCTCGCGTTTTTCCTCTTCAGCCTCAAGTGGCTCATACAGGTGCTTGACCTTTTCATTTCCCCGGGGAACTTCCTTTCCGAGGCTTCTGAAAACATTTTCGAGCTCGGCATAATGCTTTCGCTTTTCGGGGCGCTTTTTTACAGGAAATCATGGAACAGGATTTTTGAGAAAGAGCCCAAGGATTAGTGATTAGTGTGGATGAACTTGAAGGCGCTTTGCAGCTGGACATCCGCAAAAAAATCTATGGCACCATAAAAAAAAATCCCGGCCTTCATTTCCGCGAGCTCCAGCGTAGGGTAGGCATTGCCACGGGCGCACTGCAGTATCATCTTGATTTTCTCCAGAAAAAGCACCTGCTCAAGACCGAGCGCGAAACAAAATTCCTGCGCTATTACCTGGTGCGGCAGGAGTTTGGGGAAATGGATTTGATGGCCGTCCTCAGGCAGGAGAGCATGCGCCGAATAGTCGTTTTCCTGATGCAGAGGAGATTCGCGAACAATTCCGCGATTTCAAGGGAAATTTCTTTGAGCCCTTCAACCACCTCGTGGCATCTCGAGAAGCTTGTTGAAGCGAATGTCCTCGAAAAATCGAGGCGCGGAAGGAAAACCTACTTCAAGGTTGTTGACAAGCAGCGCGTGGCTGACGTGCTCGTGAATTACAGGCGCAGCTTCCTCGACGAGGTCGTTAATAACTTCGTTGAAATCTGGGAAGAGGAAATTTGAATTGCACTTTCTCGCAGAATCTTTGATTCTGCTGAAACCTGCACTAAAAAGAAAAGAGGCCAATCATTATGCCGCCATTCTTTTCTTGCTGGGTGTTCTTGTCCTTTTTGCCGGAGCGTACCTGAAGCTTTCGGGCCAGTGCGCCCGGTATTTTTCATTCGTCAGGAATTGCTCAATGTACTGCCGCGAAAAAGTTCTTCCGCCCCTGAATTCTCTTCCAAGAACTTCGCCAATCTGCTTGGCGTTGTGGGTTCCTGATGAGTACAGCTGCGCGGCCCTCGCTATCATGCGTGCCCGTGCCTGTTTTCGCGTATAGCCCCTTGCAGGGTTTGTTTTGTCAAGGCTCATGCTTACTGCCGAGTCCCTTATTTTCAGGGCTTTTGCTATTTCCTTTTGAGAGAATTCCGGGAACATGTTGAATAAGTGGGCCGCCACCCTTCCTCTGGGCCATTTCCTTTTCAGAGCCATAAAGTACATGTTTTTTCCAATAACTTAATTGTATGGGAAGGGTGAGATTTGAACTCACGACCACACGATTATCAGTCGTGTGCTCTAACCAGGCTGAGCTACCCTCCCAAAGCATGCTTTAATTCTCAGAAAAAGCTTGTGCCCCGCAAATTTTTTAAAAGCACTTAACAAAGCCGGTTTTGGCAAAAAGGCGCTTTTCAGGCCCTGTAGGCTCTTTGCCTGTTTTCCTCGTAAATCCTTATTAAATAAATTCCCTCGAATATCGCGGCAAGGAATGCTATTGCCCACCCGATTAGGGGTATGAGTGAAATCAGCACCGTTATGAAGCACACTATAGCCAGCAGCGCTATCGACGTGATGTTGAAGAGGTAGTTTGCGAGGCCTGTCCTTATTGTGATGCCCAGCGATGTGAGGGCGCCCTCGTTCTCGAGGACGATGAGCGGCACGCCTATTATGAAAAGTGGCGAAGCCAAAAACACTATGGCTCCTATGAGCACTATTGCAATTGCGATTCCTATTTTATGGAGAAGGAAGTAAAGCGGAACCGCTATTATCGCGCTGAGGAGCAGAACCAGCACGAGCATTACGAGGTTGAACACTATCAATGGCCCGATTCTCTTGATTATTGTGTCCCTGATTTCGGAAAAGTCGTGCGAACCTTTTTTTGAAACCTGGTGGAGGCCCCTGTAAAAAATTATTTTGAACACTGCATCCAGGATAACAATTATTGCCGCGGCGACTGCGAGCGCCCCGATGGTGGCAACTATGTTCAGTGTGAGGTTGTTTATGAGCGCAAGCACGAATATTCCGGCAAGCGCGATTACCGCGCCGATTGTGGCAACCGCGAGGATTGATAAAAGGGCTATTACAATGTAAATCACGGTAAAAATGATTGCCGGCGTTTTCAGTGCGAGCGAAAACGATTCCTGCAGCAAATCCAATGGGCTTCTCATGGCAAAAATTGGAGTTGAATTCCGTTAAAAACCCTATGGTCGAATTCTTGTTTAAATAGCCTTTTTTGGGCTTTTAGAGCCAATAGCCCCATCGTCTAGTGGCCAAGGATAGCAGGCTTTGGACCTGCGGACGTCGGTTCGAATCCGGCTGGGGCTACACCTTTTTCTTTTTGTTGACACAAAAAGAAAAAGCTGTACCAAAAAGAAAAATGTAAAAATCAGTACCAAAAAAGAAAAGGGCGTAAGTTGTGCCAAAAGAAAAAGTGCGGGGCCTGTATCAAAAAGAAAAGTGTGGAATTGTTTTCTAAGCTTTCACTTCGCGCCGTGCACTATCTCTATCACGTCACGGTTCTGCAATTCATGTTCCTTTCCGATTAGCTGCCGCGTTTTCACGTTAATCGCTTTTATGAAGTGCTTGCCGAAGTCAGTGTGAAGCGCGAAAGCGAAATCCAGCGCGGTTGATTTTTGGGGGAGGAGAAAGCAGTCCGGCAGAACGTTGCCGAATTGGTCGGAAAGTTTTTTCGTTCCGCCCGGGAAAATCGCTATGTATCCGAGCAAATCGAAGACCGAGGTTTCAAGCACTTCCTGAACTCCTGTTCCGCCGTAAACCTCGAGAACATTTTTGCGTATGTAATCGAGGCCCTGCTTCTGCTTTTCGCTCAGCTCTTTTTTCGCCTCGAAACTCTTGCTGCCCTGAACATAATCTATCGCGCCTTCTTTCGCGGCGCGCTTAAGCGTGAGTTCCGCGATTCCGGAGCAGGGAATTATTGTCATGTCGGGGTATTTTTCCTTTAATCTCTTTATGTTGTCCCGCGCCTGCGGAATGTCCATTTTGTTCGCGGCAACAACGATGGGCTTGGATTTTTTGCGGAATGTCTTTGCGAAGCGCATTTGGTCCTCCTCGCTCCATTCCGAGAGCTTTTTTTCCGTGAGGCTTGTGTGGAGCATTGCGTACTCTATGTTTGCTGGGGTAGCCCCGATTCCTGAGAGGTTCTGCGACATCACTTCAATCATTTTTGTTTTGGATTCGAACATGCTTTTCGCGAATTTTGCCCAGTTTTTTTCAATTATCCCCAAAAACCACAAATCTATTTCCTCCTCGAGGAACTCAATGTCCTTCAATGGGTCGTGCGTCCCGGCCGGAACCGCGTCGCCCTTTTCATTGGTTGCGCCTGCGGCGTCAACCACGTGAATCAGGACGCTTGCCCTTGACAAATCCGAGAGGAACTGGTTTCCGCGCCCTTTTCCTTCATGGGCGCCGGGAACAAGGCCCGCGACATCAATCAATTCAACGGGGACAAATCGTATGTGGTTGTGGCAGAAGCCCGTGCGCGGGTTGCACTGCACTCCAAAATCCTTGTCAGCGCATTCAACCCTCACAAATCCTATTGCCTTGTTCGCCTCGATGGTCGTGAATGGGTATGCAGCCATTGGCACGTCCTGCATCGTTGCCGCGTTGAAGAATGTGCTTTTGCCGGAGCTCGGCTTTCCCACAACTCCTATAATCATTCAAGAATTAGATTCGGAAAGGATTAAATAGGTTCGACTTGTTTTCCTTTAATATGGGTTTGCTCGGGAATTTGTTCGGTAAAAAAGAGGAAAAAGAAGAGAAAAAAAACGATGCCGCTTCTTCCGCGAAAGAGGGCAAATACTCTCAGGCCTGCTCTTTGTGCGGCAACCCGGGAACGGAAAAGAAGTGGGCGGGGCAGTACTGGCACGTGAAGTGCCTCCGAAAAGCCAAGAAGATGGCTAAGGGACTGATTTAGCCACGCAATTTGTTTTGCGGATTTTTCACTTGTTGAAGTTCTGCTTGAAGAATCCCGCAATGAATCCCAATGCCGCGCCGATTGCCGCGAGGTTTGGAATCGAGATTCCGAACTGCTGGAAGCCCTTCACAGTGAGCGGCCCGATTATCGGGAATATCTGCAGCATGAATCCGGTTATTGCGCCTATCACGGAGCCGATTATCGCGAATAAGAATATTGCGAGTATCCCTATTATCACGACCCCGATTCCGAGTATTGCTCCTGCTATTCCTCCTGCTGTTCCTTTCATGAAGCCAAAGATCATTTTTTCACCCTCCAATAGATGTCCTCATAACGTGTAATGTCGTTCTCGTCAAAATGCCCGAAAGAAATTTCCAAGAACCTCGCTTTTCGCGAGGCCATTATCCTGTGCTTCGCTTTTTTCGGCACAATAATTGTTTCCCCTTTCCCCAGTTTTTTTCTTTTGCCGTTGATTACCGCGGTGAGGCCTTCTTCCAGAGCGACCCAGAGCTCTTTCCTTTTTTTGTGTGACTGCAGTGAAAGGACCCCGCCCTTGTTCACGGTGATTATTTTCACGGTGCATTCCTTGTTTGTGGCGTATTCCTCGAACTTTCCCCACGGCTTGAGAACAGTTTTGTGTTTCGGCATCACTAGTATTGGGCTGAAAACCTTTAAATATTATTCCTGCTTCCATTCTTTTGTATGTCTTTTTTCGGGGATTTGTTCGGCGTTTTCACGGGTTCTAGGCCGGTTGAAAAAATCGTTTTCGACAGGCCTTCAATGAAGAGCGCCGCCATTTCCTATGCCGCGGTCTTCGCAATTGTTTTGCTTCTTCTCATAGCGGAATCGGCATTGTTCCTGCTTGCATCCTCAATCCTCTCCTCAACGGACGCGGTTCAGGCAATTGTTTCAGTGCTGATTTTCTGCGTTGCTGCCGTTATTCTTGCCGCGGTTGCGCTTGTGTTCAAGTTCGCGTTTGCGTACGTGTGGGCTTCGCTGCATTTTTTCCTTGCCTCGTTTTTTTCGAAAAAAAGCTACGATTTGTCCAGCTTCAATGCGATTGCAATGACCCTGTTTTCTTCCGTGAACCTTGTTTCCGGCCTGCTGCTCCTGATTCCGGTAATCGGCTGGATTGCCGCGATTGCCGTGCAGTTTTACGGCGCAGCGCTTTTGCGCAGGGCAATAAGGAATTATTTCGGGGTTTCAGGAGACCAGGCCTCTATCATCGTGCTTGTTTTCCTTGACCTGTCGATGCTCGTGTTTGTCATTGTTGCGGCAATTGCCTCGTTCGTGCTCATCGGCTCGAAAATTTTTTAGTGCGCAGCCAAATAAATTCATTCGAGGATTTTTTTTGTCCAGTTCGGGATTTTTTTTACAAAATCCGAGGCAAGGAACCCGTAGCCCATTTCCTTTTTGAGTTCATCACCTATCTTGCCGTTCACGAATGCCGCGGCTCGTGCGGCTTCAAGAGGTTTGGCGCCGAGCGCAATGTACGCGCCGCACAAACCCGCCAAAACGTCTCCCGTGCCGCCTTTTGTCATTCCGGCGTTCCCAGTGTTGTTCAGGGAAACGCTTTTTCCGTCTGAAATGACATTTGCGTATTCAGGCGTCTTGGCTTTCAGGAGAACGACGCAGTTGTGCCTCTTCGCGGCTTCTTTCACCAGAAAGATTTTTTCTTCTGCTTTTTTGTCCGCAATTTTTTTGCCCGTGAATTCCATGAATTCGTTTTGGTGCGGGGTAATGATTGAGTTTCCTTTGAGCTTCATCCCTTTGCATGCCCGGAGAGCATCCGCGTCTATAACGATGGGCTTCGCGTTTTTTTTCACGAATTTTCTGCAGAACCTCATTGAGGCCTTTTCCCTGCCGATTCCCATTCCTATGATGACGGCATCGGATTTTTCCGCCAGCCCCAGTGCTTTTTTCACGTGTTTCTGGGTAAAAAATTTTCCGGAAGCCTTTTTCACGATTAAATCCGGGGAGTAGGCGTTTATTGTGAAGCCCGCTTTTTCAGGGGCGAGGACCGTAACCAAGTCGGTTCCCGCTTTTAGCGCTGCGAGTGAAGCCGTTGCCGCGAGGCCCGGTGCGCCCGCGAGTTCCGATGAGCCGCCTATTACGAGAACCCTTCCGTTCTGGCCTTTGTGCGAATCTCGTTTCCTTTTTTTGAAGGATTTTTTTATTTGCGCGAGGCTGGTTGTTTGAGTCATTTTTGCCCGATAATGCTTTGGATTTCCTTCTTTAAAATCGTGCTTATTTCGCTTCCGGAAGCCTTTCCCTTCAGTTCCTTCATCGCGTCGCCCATCAATGCGGCAAAGGAACCCATTCCTTTTTCCTTCACCATTGCGGAGTTGGATTGGACTATTTTCCTTATTGCCTGTTCCAGTTCCTTTGTGCCCGCCTTTCCTCGGCCTTCGCGCTTTACAAGCTCTTCAATGGAAATGAACGGGTTTTTCGCGGCTTTCGCGAGCATTTCAAGTGCAACTTCTTTTGTGATTTTTCCGCTTTCCATTGCCCTGAGGAATTCCTCCAAACGAGGCTCCGTGAATGAATCCTCGTTTATTCCTTCGCGCCTCGCCTCGACAAGCGTTTCGAGCAGGAACACGGCGGTTTTTTTTGCGTCGAACTTTTCCTTCCGGACAAGCCTTTCAAAGAATCTCGCGTGGTTGCTCAGCTTCATTTCCTCGCAGTGCTTTTCATTGAGGCCATATTTTGAGTACAATTGTTTCCTCTGCCCAGTTCCAAGCGGCAGATTTCTCTTGATTTCTTCCAGTGTTTTTTTGTCCACCATTATGGGGTCCAAATCCGTTTCAGGGTACATTCTCGCGGCTCCGGGCAGCGGCCTCAAATATTCTGTGTTTCCGCCTTCAATTGCGCCGCGCGTTTCTTCAGGCACCCCTTCGAGGCATTGCTTTGCCCTTTCAAGTGCTGCTTCGATTCCATGCATTGCTTTTTCATTCGGGCCCGCAATTATGATGAATGCGTCTTCGCTTCCACACCCCAATTCTTTGCGGACCGCTTCGACTTCGCTTTGCGTTATTCCATAATTCGGGAGCTCGTCGCTGTGGAACAATCCTTTCAGGCCTGTCTTGGTTTTCACGTTGTCCGAAAGCTCGGTGCCGACGCGCCTGTTCGGCTGCAGTTCTTTTCCCAGAATTCCCGTGAACTTCGGGAGCCTCAATGCGAGTATCGATTCTTTTTTTTCAAGCGTGCTTTCGAGTATTTTTGCCCCTGTTTGTTCGAAAATCTTTCCAATGTTTTTCGGCTCGAATTTCAAGTGTTCTTTTTTTGCGCCTTTTTTTTCAAGTTCCTTTTTTGCGGCAATGAGGCCGTATTGCCTCTGGATTTCGCGCCTCACATACTCGTCGATTATTTCGAGTTCCTGGACTCCCTTGATTTCAACCCTTGCGCCTTCGCGGATTGAAACGTTCAGGTCCTGCCTTATTGTCCCCAAACCGCGCTTTGCGCGGCACGTTATCCTGAATAGTTCGCCGATTTGCCGCGCCGCTTCCTTCGCCTCTTCTGGAGTCGTTATTCCGGGTTCAGTTGCCAGCTCAATCAATGGTATCCCGAGCCTGTCGAGCCTGTAAACTATTTTCTCCGCGCTTTTTTCCACGGGGCGCGCTGCATCCTCTTCCAGCACGATTGTCTGTATGCCGAGTTCCTTGTTCCTCATTTTTATTTTTCCGCCGGTTGAAACAAGCGTTGTCCTTTGGAAGCCCGAAGTGTTGGAGCCGTCTATCACGGCTTTCCTCATTGTGAAAAGCTCGTCAAGGATTTTGCTTTCGCCGAGGAGAGAAACCTCAAGCACTGTGCGTAACGCTTCCTTGTCGCATTCCTGCGGAGGCTCCTCATCCAATTCAACGAGCGAGATTGTGTCGTTGTACCCTTCGTAAACGTAAGTGAGCCCTTTCTTAAACGCCTCCAAAGCGGCCTTGTCGTATTCCCCGAACTCCGAGACAACGGGCCTCAGCCTCCTTTCAACCCTGTAATGCGGCGAATCTTCGTGGAGCATTGAAGGGGTCCTGCTGAATAGCTTGCCTGTGTCGAGCTGCTGGTGGCATTCCAGGCCGCATTTCAAACCCAAAGCCTTGTAATCGAAATCCATGCTACCATTAGATTTTCCCTTGCTAATGTTTTTTATTCGTGTTTACTTAACTTTAGTTGGGGCAAATGATGCGCGAATACCTCAAATCCAAAATCCACAGAGCCATTGTCACGGGCGCGGACGTGGATTACATTGGCAGCATCGCAATCGATTCCGCCTTGATGGAAAAGGCAGGCTTGGAGGAGAACGAGAAGGTTCACTGTGGAACCTCGCGAATGGGGAGCGCATTGAAACTACGTTATTCCGGGGAAGAGGGGCGAAGTTGTCCTGAATGGCGCCGCGGCCCGGAAATTCAAGAAAGGGGATTTGGCCATAATTGTTTCTTTTGAGATTGCGGATTCCGCGCCGAAACCGAAAATTGTTCTCGTGAACGGGAAAAACGAGTTTGTGAAATACCTGTAGTTAGAGGTTGTCGTATACTTTTTTCCTGTGTTCGACTGTAAGAACCAGCACTAATAACTTGCTTTTTTCTATTTTGTAAAGCACCCGGTATTTGCCTATTCTGAGGCTCCAGATGTCAACGCCGATTAGGTGCTTTCCGAGTTCTGGGGTATTTTCAAGCTGGAGAACTTTTTTGAGTATTCTTTCCCTGTCCTGGTTTTCAAGCTTGTCAATGTCTTTTTTGAATTGCTTGTCGAAAATCAGTGAATACATTGTCATAGCCCGAGTTCTTTTTTTGTGAGGAACTTTCCGGACTCTACTCGCGCTATGGCTCTTTCGAGCTTTCTGACCGTCTTACTGTTGGAGAGAACTTCTACAGTTTCCCTGAGCCTTTCTATATGCTCGACCATTTCATTGTATTTTGCCTTTTTTACTTGAATTGTTTCGGTCATGTAAAATATTGCTCCTGACAAGAATTTAAAGTTATTTCAGCTTCACTTTCACTCCTTCAGCCGGAAAACCTTGTTCCTGCCCAGCCACGTGAACTCTATTTCCTCGCCCATCGCGTTCAAATACCTTGAAACGGTACTCTTGTCGAGCTTGGCATTGCGCGCAACCTCGCGCACCCACAGGCCCTTTGGATTCTCGTGCAGGGCCTTCTTGATGCGCTCGCGCTTGTCTTTTTTGAGCTTCATAAAATAAGAATGAGACATTTGTCTTATTTAAATATGCGCTATACAAACTCTTTCTCATAGGCAATCGCTTCGGAAATTTCCCCGCGCAGGTTTTTGCGGATTAGTTCCTTCGCTTCTTTTTTGTTGTTCGCGAGCAGCCACGCGAGCTTCACGAAAGCGGTTTCTGGCAGCATGTCCTCGCCGGGAATGACCCCGAGCTTCATCAAGTCTGTTCCCTTGTCATACACATGCATGTGCACGCGGCCGAACAAGGTGTTTGTTGTCATTACTACAATGCATCCCGAAGCAACGAGCTTTTTGAGTGCTGGAAAGAATTTTTTGTGTATCTCCGCAATCTTGTTCGGCGCGTGCCCAGGGGTATGGCCGAGGCCGGTGCCTTCAATAACAAGCCCCTTGTACTTCTGTTTCCCGTAAAATTCGAATTGCTCGGGATGCATGTTGATGTGGATTTTGAATATCGCAACCTTATCCTCGAAATCAGGCTTCAAAATCATTTTCTCGTTGCTTCTCCGTGCGTAATCCTTTTTCAGGAATTCAATGCTCCGCGTTTTGTAATCAACAAGTGCAATCGGCGTGTCATTCACAGCCTTGAATGCGTCTCTCCTTGAAGAATGCATTTTGCGCGTTTTGCACGCGGGCAGAATAGCGCATTTTTCGTCTGATGAGTTGTAGTGCATGCATATCGCAACCCCCGCGAAATCGGTTTTCGTGATGAATTCAGAAGCACAGATGAGGTTCATTGCGGCATCGCTTGAACCACGGTCTGAGCTTCTTTGCGCGCCGACAAATATAACGGGAATCGGGCATCTTTCAAGCGCAAAGGAGAGGCCCGCGCTTGCAACTGCAATGTTGTCCGTACCCATGCCAATTATTGCCCCTTGTGCCCCGTTCTCGTAAGCCTTTTTCACTTCAAGCGCGATTTGTGAAATGTGCCCGAACCTCAAATCATCGCTCCACATGTTGCCTATTAGTTTTGAGGAAAAATTCCCGATTTTCAGCAATTCAGGAAACATCGTGAGCAAATCCTCCGGGTTGAATGAGCTGTAGGTTGCGCCGCTCCTGTAATCCACCCTTGATGCAATGGTTCCGCCGGTGTGTAAAATGGCTATTTTTGGGAGGGAGGGGTTCTGCTTTACCTCACTTTTTTCCCCTTTCCCGACTTTTTTGGTTCCCTCGAGTTTTTCGATTCTCGTTTCCGCGCTGATTTTTATTCCGACGTTGTACCCGCTTTTCAGTTTCAGGCGGAGCACTTCCTTGTCCGCGGAGCTGCTTGGAATGACATTTCCGTGGAACTCTTCGCCGTTGCAAGTCACTTTGACCGACTGCCCCTCGGCTATTCCGTGCTTTTTGAGGAATGTTTTCGAGTCCATTTTCTTCACCTTATTTTTGCGGTTTTTTTGTCCGGCAAATCTATTTCTCCCACATAGCTTTTCTGCATCATTTTTTTTACTTCGGCATATTTCGTGGTTTGCGCGAGAACCCACATGAGCTTCACGTACGCGGTTTCCGTGAGCATGTCGTATACTGGAATGGCTTTCATTCCTTTTAAGCGCGCCCCTATTTCGGCTTCGTAAATGTATTTCCACCCGCTTCCCAAGGCGCAGTCGCTGGTAATGGCTATTGCAACGTTTTTTTTGTTCGCGTATTTTATTGCTTCCGCCATTCCGTTGCCCAGCAAGGGTATGTTTCCGAGGCCATAGCCCTCTATTATGATGCCCCTCATCCCGTAGTCAACCATTCTTGTGACCCTTTTCCCGTCAAAGCCCGGGTAAACTTTGAGTATCGCAACCCTTGGCTCGAGCTTGTTGTAAAGCGCGGGCTTTGAATTTGACCTTTTCCTGTATTTGCCCGCGAGGCTTATGAACTGCTGTATTTTTCCGAGCGGCTGTTCTCCGAAGCTTTTGAAGGCCGTGAAGTCCGAGGCATTTATTTTTTTTGTCCTCGTTGCCCTCAAAATGCAGCCGTTGAAAACGGTTACTGTTTCCGCCAGGTCGGCTTCCGCGGCTACTGTAATCGCTTCGCGCAGGTTCCAGCGCGCGTCCGTGTTGGGTTGTGTCGGGTCAACCTGCGAACCAGTGAATACAATCGGGATGTTGTTGTTTTGGATTAGGAACGCAATCGCGGTGCCGGCGTAATGCATTGTGTCTGTTCCCATTGTCACCACTATGCCGTCGTAGTCCTTCATGTTGTGGTAAATGGTGTTCGCGAGCGTAAGCCAGTGCCCGGGCTTCATGTCGGAGCTGTCCATGCGAAAAATGTTGGTTGCTTTGATGTCGTATTTTTCCCTTATTCCGGGGATGATTTTGAGGACCTCTTCCTGGGGGAATTCGCCGTATTTCCACTTGCCGTTCACGGGCTTTGCGCTTATGGCGCCTCCCATTCCAATGACCAGCACGCGCGGTTTCCTGCCTTTCATCGAAACAATAAGGGCAGGGGTCTTTTTTTATTCATTTCTAATGCTCTTTCATGTATTGGGGGTTTTTTGGGAATGTACCTTAGGGAGCATTTGAGGCGCGAAAATGTCGACAGGGACATGGCCAGGATAATAATGGTGCTGGCTGAAAAGAGCAGGCTCGTGCAAAGGGCTTTTCTTACCCATTCAGGCGTGTTGCAGAGCAGGAACATCCACGGAGAAACCCAGATGGAACTGGATAAGTATGCTGATTACGTTTTTTTGAAGGCAATGGAGAAAACCAACGTTGTCCGTACAGTGGCTTCGGAAGAGCAGGATGAAATAGTCGAGATAATGAAGGCGCGCGGCTCTTACGGCGTTACTCTGGATCCCTTGGACGGTTCCTCGCTCATAAAAACCAACCTTGCCGTGGGGACAATTGCGGGATTTTTCAATGAAGGCAATGTAATGGAAAAGGGCGCGAAGATGGATGGCGCAATGTACATCCTTTACGGACCTTTGACGAGCATGGTTTACACTGCAAAGAACGGTGCGCATGAATTTGTCCTGAATGGAAGGGGCAAGTTCGAGCTGCGCAGTGAGCACATTGTTATTCCGGAGCAAGGAACCATTTACGGTTCCGGCGCCTTGAGAAGTGAATGGCGCGAGGGCCACAAAAAATTTATTCAGGAGCTTGAAAAGCAGGGTTACAAGCTGCGTTTTTCCGGCGGCTTTGTCCCGGATTTTGCGCAGGTGCTTTATTACGGCGGAGTGTTCTGTTACCCTGCCTCGAAAACGAAGCCCGGGGGAAAGCTGCGTTTGGTTTTCGAGGCGAATGCAATGGAATTAATTGCGAAGCAGGCCGGCGGCGCAGGTTCTAACGGGAAGCATTCAATGCATGAAGTGAAGCCCGAACACCTCTCACAGAGGACGCCGCTTTACCTCGGCGGAAAAAAGGAAATTGCGTTCGCGGAAAAGTATTTGAACAACCCAAAACAATCCACTGCCTAGGCTGTGGTAATTATCAGTGGATTGTTTCAACAATTTGGCAAAATGAAATATCGCCAAATTTTTCTTATTTGCCAAACTGTTGCCGTTGACGGAGAAGACATCCCGTGGGGGGATGTCATGTGAAACTTATTTCCTTTCCCTGTTCCACAATTCAACAAGAGTTTTGTAGTTTTCCGCGACCATTGAGGATGCCTTTTCGCGCGTGATTTTTTTCTCGTGCAATTGCTTCATCGGTTCCCAGAAAACTGTCCTGCCGACCGCAAACCCGATAATTCCTTTTACTTTTGCCCCGACCTTGAGCCACAATTTGACTTTTTCCGGGTCTTCGCCTCTTCCAAGGGTGATTATTCCAGTGTCCCTGCCTTCTGCCTGTGCCTGTTTCACGAGTGCTTTCGAATCTGCGGGTTTCTCCACGCCCTCGAGCTTCCACACGTCAGGTTCGACTCCTGCATCCTGAAGCTCTTTCAGTGCCTGAACCATGAGCTTGGGCCTCATTTCAGAATCGTATTTTGCCTTGTCCCCATCTAGCTTGCCGAGCTGTTTTTCTGTTCCCGGCACAAGCAGCTCGAATATCATTAGCTTCCGGATTGAGTGGATGTAGTCGCTTGCTTCCCTGAGTCTTTTAATCTGTCTGGCGTTCAGCTCGTCATCCGCTTCGGGGTTGTAGCGCACGAGCACCTTCACGAAGTAAGGGTCAACTCTCGCTATGTGCCCCCTGAAGTCCTTTTCCTCGAAATCAAACTCGTCCTGCCCGCTTTTTTCAATCGGCATGCAGGTCATTATTCCCTTGGATTTCGCATCCCTGAGAATTTTGGCGCCAAACTGTTCATCAACAAGAATTGCGCTTTTGTCTTTCGGAACCCCCATCTTCAGGCTTTTGAGGAACCCCTCGTAAATCATTTCCTTGAGCGAGGAGAACTGGGCTGCCTCATCTTTCGTTGGCGCCCTTCCTTCTATTCCAAAGAGTTTTTTGAGCATCGAGCCCCTGTGGTCGAATGGCAGTATGAGCAAGTCCTTTTCGTAACCCAAAGTGAAAACCCCCTTTAAATGGCCCAATAATGGATAAATGAAAGAATTAGGAATGTAATTATTAAATTGCTATTGTTTTTTGACTCTGGGACAAAACTCACCCTTTCATGTAGTTTGCTGAGTAGTTGTGTAGGGTTGCGCGGCTGAAAGCCGCGGTTATGATGCGTTCTTGGAGGCGTTGCCTGATACCTCCGAATTTGCGTTTATCTTTTGAGAAGTTGTATTCGCTGCGCACCCTTTTGAAATAATCTGCGAGGAATGAAAAGGGTGCGAGTATCAGGCTGGTTATGAGTTGTTTCCATTCTTTTGGCCCGC
>AQRS01000038.1 GCA_000402355.1 Candidatus Iainarchaeum andersonii SCGC AAA011-E11 | reverse complement strand
AATGCCTTCGCAATTTCCCTGTCATAAATGTTCTCCGCGTGAATCACCTGCACCTCAAGATAATGGTTTCCGCTTCCAAGGGTTCCGAGCTGGTTCATTCCCCTGCCAATTGCTTTTTCGGAAACAAATTTTGAATCAGCGCCCGCAAGGAATCCCTTTTCCTCGATGTGTTCGATGTCCTTTTTCCAGGCATAACCGTTCTCGACGCACCACTTTGCGCCGGAATGCATCACATCAACCATCTGTTTCCTTTGAAGATGCACGCTTCCCTTTACTCCCACGCCGGCGGGAACCTTTTCAAAGAGGTTGTTCACGACCTCCTTTATTTTCGGCCTCACTTCCCTGTACGAAAGGTTTGTAGTGATTAAACGCATTCCGCAGTTTATGTCAAAGCCTATTCCGCCTGGGCTTATTATTCCATTTTCCGCATCGAAAGCGGCAACCCCTCCTACGGGAAAAGAATACCCCCAATGGGCATCCGGCATCGCCATTGCATAATTCACGATTCCCGGGAGAGTCGCAACATCTGTGATTTGCTCAAACACCCCCGAATCCATTTCCCGGAGCAGCTTTTCGGTTGCATAAATTCTGGCCGGCACGAGCATGCCTTCTTTTTCCGATTCAGGTATTTCCCAGATATTTTTAGAAACCGGATTTACTTTGTAAGTTTTTGTAGCTTGCACTGGCAATCACGTCTCAATGAAGTTATTAATGCTCCCGATTTAGTTGTCTTTGTGGAAAGGATTAAAACAATAGGTGAGGACATGGCAGCCATACACGGCTACCTCTGCGCTGACGGGTATGTGGTTTCCCACAAGCAGGGCTCAAGGCATAAGTATTACCGCATGGCTCTTAGAAATACCGAAATTGTGCTGCTGAAAGATTTTGCGTTCCGTTTCAAAAACGTTTTTGGAATCCTGCCTAAAATATCGCCGCGCATTGACCGCGCATATGCCCAAAGAAAGCATGTTTACTTATGGCTGGTCAAACGTTTCGGGTCGTTTCATTCATATAAGTGGCGATTTCCAGAACTGTTCAGGTCAAGGAAACTTAAGTCAGCATGGCTTCGCGCCGTGTTTGACTGCGAATCATGGGTAAGTTGCAAAAAAGCCTCAGACAGGCATATAGGGTTAGAAATGGTGAACCGTCGGGGAGTCCTCAAAATAAAGAAACTGCTTTCCGAATTCAAAATTCGTGCAAAATTCAAGGTGCGTAATAAGCGCGGGTTGTACCGTCTCAATATTTTCGGAAAGCAAAATATCGAAATTTTTTCCCATAAAATTGGTTTTTTGCATCCAAAAAAACACGCCAAGCTTGAAGAAGCAATTGCATCCTATGTGGATTTTCGTTGGCATTTTCCTGAAAAAAGAATGGAACTTAAGAAATTCATTTTAACAAAACTTGCTGGAAAATCTGGCAAGATAAGTTCCAGAAGAATAAGGGTTTGCTCGTGCTTTCGAAATAACCTCAAAAAGTTACGGAGTCGCTTAAAGACCTGTTTTGGTGTTGATTCTAAAGTTTCAAAAGAATCGGTAAATGGTTTGGGCAACACTTTCTTCGAGCTGTCAATAAACAAAAAGAGCGATGTTCAAAAACTGGCTTTGCTTGCCAAAAGCTAAATATCCACAACCACAGTAGCTTTCCCAAATGTTTTTTGATACCGCATTGACTTCCATTTTCGTATTCAGGTTCATAAAAATTCACTTACGGATTTCACTTGAATGGGTTGATGACTGTCAACCACGGCATGTTTTTGAAGCCCTTCTCGTCCTCGGTGTAAATGATTTTCACGCCGTTCTCCTTCATTGTGGCTGCAATCAGTGCATCCCAATATGGGGCCTTGTAAATCAGCTGCGTGTTTATTGCTTCAATCACGGTGTTCCCGCCGTAGTTGAATATGCTAAAATTCCTGCCAAAATCCGTTATGATTTCGAGGGATTTTTCCGGGCTTATTTTCCGCTCAATATTCCCCGTGACAACCGAATGGAATTCCGACAGGTTCTGGGCGCTCAGGCAGCACCCGCCTTCATTAACCGCGCGCTTGAGGAGTTCCCTCGCCCTTTCTTTTTTGTGCTTTTCGGCCTCATCAAATGCGTACACCAGCACGTTTGAGTCAATGAGAAACCTATCTTTCATACAGCTCTGCCCTTTCCTTGAAAGTGAATTTTCCCATGTCAAAGCCCTTCTCAAGCCTTTTGAGGAGACTCTGCCTCGCGTTCTCCTTCTCTGATTCCTCATCGAGTCTGCGGAGCCCCTCACTCAACACCTTTGAAAGGGCGCCCTTCTTGCCCCCATATTTTTCGTGGGCAAGCCTCCTGAGCCTGTCCTCGTCCTCTTTTTCGAAACTCACGGTCACGATTCCCATAAAATCACCTATTTATATAAGTACATTTAAACTTATATAAATATATCTTTGCTGTTGCCTTGAGGCAATGTTCCGCTATATGTCGACAACCACCGTCGCCTTCCACGCATCCTTTTTCTGCTCGATTTTGAACAAATGCATCGTGATTGCCTTGATATCATTGCGCAGGTTTCCCGCGCCGATTTTTTCCAGCAAGTCGCCTTCGCATTTCGCAACCGCTTTTCCGTCCGCGATTTTCACTTCGAACTTCCTGAAAATCAGCGAGTCAACATCCTTCACGTAAACCAGTTCCGACAGAAAATTGTACAAAAGCTCTTCGTTGGTTTTGCCCTCGGCGCTTATTTCCTTTTTTTCCCTCAAATGTATTTTGGCCGTGTCGGCCATTGTCTCCGCCATGGCCTTTCCGCATTCCGCGAACAAACCCTCAAGCGTCTTTGCCTCGGCTTCAAAAGCTATGTCCGCGATTGCGATATTCTCAAGAAATTTGTACGGCATACAAGTGTTTTTGGATTGAAGCGGTTAAAAGAGTTTACTTTATTCGATTTCCCTTACCTGGTTAATCCTTATCATGCGCCTTCCCAGCGCATCAACGACAGGCATCACGCCTTTTCTTGTCCTGACATAAAACACAGTTCCAAACGGCCCGACATCGTATATCGGTTTGCAGGTGCCGACTTTTGCCTTCATCAATCCGGCCTTTTCCCTCAAAACATGCGCGTCCTCAAAATGCTGTATGTTGGCCATTGACCCGCGCCTTTCAATCTGGCTCTGCAGCGCAACGGAGAAAACATTCCTTCTTTGAGGCGCGAGCCTTTTTCCAGCGCCGGCAATTACTCTGCCAGCGCGCCTGATTCCGCCCATCATCTTTCGCATGCAAAACAAAACGCGTTTGGAGAATTTATTGTTATTGAATTGTTATTACAGAATCAGGGCTTTCCTATAAATTGGTTTTTTCTATTTATGGAATTCAGAATCAGTTCTTGTCTTTCAATTCAATTTCCAAATGAACGTTTTCTGGCACCTCGATGCGCATTACCCTGCGCAAGGTAGTTTCGTCGCCGGTATTGACATCAATCAGCCTTTTGTGGATTCTCATCTGCCACTTCTCGTAGCTTTCCGTGCCCCCGCCGCACGGGCTTTTTCTTGTGGGTATTTTCATTTTTTTTGTCGGGAGATAAATTGTGCCCGAGTGCTTCGCGCCGGTTCTTTCGGCGACCTCATGTATTTTTGAGCAAACCTCATTGAGGACCGTGTAATCCGGCGAACTCAGCTTTATCCTTGCAACCTGCATAATGAATCCCTAAAAAAAAGAAAAGTGCGCCGAGGAAAAATTCATTTCCTTGGCGTTATGGAGAGAACTATTCCTGCCGCAACGGTCGTGCCCATGTCCCTTATTGCGAACCTTCCGAGCTGCGGGAATTCCTTGTAGGTCTCAATGCAAATAGGCTTGAGCGGCTTTATCTTGACGATTGCCGCGTCGCCCGCCTTGAGGAACTTCGGGTTCTCTTCCTTCACTTGGCCGGTCTTTGGGTCGAGCTTTTTCTGGATTTCCGTAATCGTACAGCTCAATTGCGCGGTGTGCATGTGGAACACCGGAGTATAACCAACAGGAATTGCAGTTGGGTGTGAAAGCACGACGATTTGTGCAGTGAATTCAGCCGCAACCGTAGGCGGATTGTTAATGTGCCCGACAACGTCTCCTCTTGCGACATCCTTTTTTTCAAGGCCGCGCACGTTGAAGCCTATGTTGTCTCCCGGTTCCGCCTTCGTCAATTGCTCGTGATGGGCCTCAATGCTCTTCACTTCGCCCGTCTTTCCCGAAGGCATTACAATAATCTTGTCGTTCGGCTTCAAAACTCCTGTCTCTACCCTTCCGACAGGAACACATCCAACACCCTTGATGTTGTAAACATCCTGTATCGGGAGCCTCAATGGTTTTGTGGTCGGCTTTTCCGGCGCCTTCAAATCATCAAGTGCCTGCACAAGCGTTGGCCCCTTGTACCAAGCCATTTTGCCCGAGGTCTTTGCAACATTCTCGCCTTCCCATGAGGAAATCGGAACGTACTTGACCTGGTCTTCCTTGTAGCCTATTCCTGTAAGCATTTTCTTCATTTCATCGCGGACTTCATTGAACTTTTTCTCGTCGTACTTGACTTCATCCATTTTGTTAATTGCCAAAATCAGCTGCTTAAGTCCCATGACCTGTGCGAGGAACGCGTGTTCCTTTGTCTGCGGCTGGGGCCCTTCTTTTGCCGCAACAACCAAAACGGCCGCGTCAGCCTGCGAGGTTCCTGTAATCATGTTCTTTACGAAATCACGATGCCCCGGAGCGTCAATTATCGTGAATTGATTCTTCTGTCCCGTGAACTTCCTGTAAGCAACATCAATGGTTACTCCCCTTTCCCTCTCTTCCTTGAGGTTGTCCATGACGTACGCGAATGCAAATGTTCCCTTTCCCCTTGACTCGGCTTCCGCCTTGAGCTTCCTGTATTCCTGCTCCGGCAAAGCACCGGTATCGTACAAAAGCCTTCCGACTGTCGTTGACTTACCGTGATCGACGTGTCCGATAAAGACCAGGTTAATATGTGGTTTTTCTGCCATTGTTCCATACCTCCAAAACAAACATAAATGCCAAAATTACGCAAAATCTGGGCGTTTTACAGCTACATACTACTAATAATAAAGGTTTATAAAATATGCCCTAAAGACCCTTGATCTGCCCATATAACTTGAATTTTAAGCCGCGTTGCAGGTGGTCCGTCTGCATCCATGCCTCAACTTCAATCATAGGCGTGTCCCCTGTCGTCAATCCATGCGAACTTTACTAGCTTGCCTTCCAGGGAGTAAATTATCCTGAGCTTTTCTATTCTCTCGCTTTTGAAGTTCTGGAGCGGCGTGCGAAGCGGTTTTCCTAGTTCCGGTTGCCCGGCTATTTTTTGAATTTTTTTGTCGACCATTTCCTGCTGGTGGGGGTCAAGCTTTTTGTACTCTTTTTTGAACCGCTCGGAGCGAAAATAAGCATGAGCCATTATTTTTTCAGCTCTGCGAGAAACTCTTTGACTGAAGAAAACTTTTTACCCTTGTTCTCGTTTGCCTCGTTAATGGCTTCCCAGAACTCCGGGTCGGAGTACATTTTCAGGTCGTCCATGTACTCCTGCAAATCAGCCCTTATCCTCGAGGCCTCTTTTGTCAGTTGCCTGATAGCGCTTTTTTGGAGCGCCTGAGTAGTGCCATTAACCATTCAAAACCACAAAATACTAATGCATTAAAAAGTATAAAAGGGTTTCCGGCAAGCCCGAAATCTCTGATTGCCAATGGTTTTAGCGCCCGTTGGGCACAGCCACGTGACCTTTCTGTATTTTGATGGCCGCGGTCACGTTTTCGGGTAACAGGTTTATCGGTTAGGTGTTGTGGCAGATTAAATAATATGCAGGCGTTATTTTATTATGCAGCCCAAACAGAGGCGAATGAAAATAATGCAAAGGCAGAAAAGAAGACAGAAACGAAGTATTGCCACCCATGGAATAGGATTTACCGACTATAGGCTGGTTGCAAGCACGGATCCATTTTTGAGGTTGAAATCTATTTTATCAACGGGTTTCCATGCGAACCCTAGTGTGGAACATAGCAATGTTGCGGTCCACGAGACTAAAGTCCGTGTTCAAAATCCGCTTTTTTTCGCATTCAGCCGTGCAAGCAATTTTCCTGAAACCGCCGGCGACAAATATGTTATAGAAATGAAAACGAAAGTCGAAGCCAAATTCGGTGGGTTCGGAACAGTAAGGCATGTGCGTCCTGGGCAAATCAAAACCATTTTTGTGAAATTGGACGGGAAATTAGGCGAACATGAAAGAGAACTGAGGCGGAACTTTTACAAAAACAATTTTCCAAAAGTAAAAGTGCAATTTGTTTAATTCTATTCACTCGAGCCAGAACGAAGCCGGTTTCACGTCCCCGTCCATGCCCTTTCTCTTCCTGATTTCAAGGATTGTCTGCTTCTGCAGTTCGCGCGGCAGCAATTCATAGCCCGCGTACTCCGCGGTCCAAATAACGCGTCCCTGAGTAGCACTCCTGATGCTCTGTGAAAAACCAATGAGTTCCTTTACCGGCGCCTTGCCGATGATTACGCTCGAGTCCCCTTCCTGGCGCATTTCCGTAATCTGCGTCCTTCTCGAACCAAGCTCCTTTGAAACCGCGCCCAAATAATCTTCCGGAACGCTGATTGTGAGCATCTGCTTAGGCTCATAAAGAACCGGGTCGGCATCCATCATGCATGCAAAAATTCCCCTCGTTACTGTCGGAAGCATCTGTGCCGGTCCCCTGTGTATGGCGTCCTCGTGCAAAGAAGCATCCTCCAGGAAAACGGCCATGCCGAAACATTTTTCCTTTGAAAGCGGCCCCGCGTCCATTGCATCATTGAAGCCCTGGATAACGAGTTCGCGTATTTCGTGCAGCGAATCTATTCCGCGCGTCGAATCAATCAAAACACAATTATTGTGCACCGCCCAGATTTTCTTGGATATTTCGTTGTCGAATCCCATTTCCTGGAACATCGCGGCTTTCTCCTTGTCCTTCGGCTTGACCTTTCCCACGAAGTGGCTCTTAATAAGATTCTCAAGAACCTCGTTCGGCAGCTTCTGAACCTTCATCAGCAGTTTGTTGTGCCTGTTCGGGCTCTTCGATTCCAAAGAGCGGCTTCCACTGTTTATTGTCTCGTGGTAAACAACAATCGGCGGCGAAACCTGTATCGGCACATGGTGGTGCTTCTCAATCCTGTACTGGATAATCTCAAGGTGCAGTTCGCCCATTCCGGAAAGCAAATGTTCCCCTGTCTCCTGGTTTATAGTGGCTTTGACGTTAGGGTCTTCCTTTGTAACCTGCCTGATTGTCTCGATGAGCTTCGGCAAATCCTTTGTGTTCTTTGCCTCAATCGAAATCGTTATTACGGGCTCGACCTCGGTCATGAAGCTTTCAAATGAATTCATTTCCGGGTCATCAGTTATCGTTTCCCCGGCAAACACTTCCTTCATTCCCACGAGCGAAACAATGTTTCCCGCAGGAACCTCGGCAACATCCGTGAAATCCGCGCCCATGAACAGGCCGACTTTTTGTATGGGCGCTTCCTTCTGCAAACCCACAAGGCGCACCTTCATTCCTTTCTTCACGGTTCCCGAGTAAACCCTTCCGGTTGCAATGTCCCCTGAATGCTTGTCAACGGAAACATCGGTAACCATCATTGCGAAAGGCCCGCTCTGGTCGCACGCCCTCATTGACTTCGCAATCGGGCTTTCCAGTTCCCCTTTCCAGATAACGGGTATCCTGTATTTCTGTGCCTTGAGCGGGCTAGGCAAATGCGTTATGACCATCTGGAACAATGCGTCGCTCAAATGGCTTTTCTCGGCGAGCTCCTTTTGGCGGCCGCTTTTCAAATATTCGTAAACGTCCTTGAAGGAAATTCCGGTTTCCTTCATTCTCGGAACCGAAACCGCCCAGTTGTTGTAGGCGCTCCCGAAAGTAACCGAACCGTCCTGCACCTTCACGGTCCACTCATCGGCGAACTCCTTCGGCACGCTCTTCTTTATGAGGCCGTTCACCTGAGTGATGACCTTCAAAAACCTTTCCTGCATCTGCTGCTCGTTCACCTGCAGTTCCTTGATCAATCTGTCGACCTTGTTCACGAACAAAACAGGCTTCACGTATTCGCGCAGCGCCTGCCTTATGACGGTTTCAGTCTGCGGCATTACGCCTTCAACCGCATCAATAACAAGAACGACGCCGTCAACAGCCCTCATTGCGCGTATGACTTCCCCGCCGAAATCAACGTGCCCGGGAGTGTCGATGAGATTCACGAGGTACTCTTTTCCCCCGCTATTGTACAAAAGCGAGATGTTTGCCGCGTTGATTGTTATTCCGCGTTCCTGCTCCTGGTCCTCAAAATCCATTACGAGCTGCTTTCCCGCGAGCTCCTGGCTCATCATTCCCGAGGCCGCAACGAGGTTGTCAGAAAGCGTGGTCTTGCCGTGGTCGATGTGCGCGACAATCCCGATGTTCCTGATGTTCTCGCGGTTTCCCATCAGCTTTTCCGCAAGCCTTGCAATTTCCTCTTTCTTGGCCATCCAGAATCAGACCCTTACCTTGATGCCTTGGCAATCCTCTCGACTTCGTCGCGTCTCTTCACGCTGAAGCTCGTTGCCTCTTCGGCGGCGCATGAAATAAGTTCCTTTGCAAGCGCCTCCGCGGAATTCGTCTTGGTCCTGTAAGAGCCCGAAAAAGCCGCGAGCGCAATGTTCTTGAGCGCCTCGTCAATCTTCTTCAACGGCGCAACGTCAACCGAAACCGCGTATGAAACCCCGCCCCTCTTTATCCTTGTCGTGTCTTCGCGGGGGCCGGCGTTCTGTATCGCGTCAACCAGAACCTGAATGGGGTTTTTTCCCGTGCGCTTCTCCACAATCTCAAATGCCTTTTCCACCATGTGCATTACCATTACTTTTTTTCCGCATCCGCCCCTTCCGCGGATGTATTTTCCGGAGAGCTTCCTTTTTCCTTGTCCGCTTCTCATGCACTTGTTTATGAGCCTCTCGACAATACTCACGTTTCCCTTCTCGAACCTTTTCCTTGTTCCCTTGCCGAAGGTGTGCGGAATCATTTTCGTCTGCAGGCTCACGTACTTCGCGAGGCTCGCGTCATTAATCATTACCTCCGCCGGATCCCATTTCCCGAATACAAGAAGATTTCCCTTTTCAACCATGCGGCATCATTCCCAAAAAAACAATAAATTTACCTTTTCACTTTCTCCTTTCTTCCCGTCCTCAGCATTTCCAGCGCAATCCCGTTAACATGCGTAACTCTGTACTTCACTCCCCACAAATCCCCTTTCGGGCCGCCCTGCGCGCCGCCAATTCCTTCAATCGTAACCTCGTCATGCTCGTCAATGAACTTTATCGCGCCGTCGTAAGGCGCAAGCGCGGTCAACTGGCGTCCGTTCTTTATGAGCTGGACGCGCACGCACTTCCTTATGCCTGAGTTCGGCTGCTTTGCCGTCACTCCGCGCTTTTCAATCACTATTCCGCGTGCTTGTGGCGAGCCGCCTAAAAGGTCCTCCCTCTTGCCCTTGCCCATTTTGGCCTTCACTTTTTTGTTGTGCCTTATGTCCTTGCGGCTCCACTTTTTCCTTTTTTTCTGAAGGCTCCTTGCCGCAAATTCTCCCGCCATTTTTTTCACCTTACTCGTACTTCGCCAATGTTATAATTCCTTTCAGCCAGCTCTTTTATTTTCTTCAGTCTCCCCATGTTCTGCAGTATTATCCTTTTGTTCGTGCCGTCAACCTTTATCGTTGCGGCTTTCTTCCCTTCCTTTTCGCTTATTTCTATTTCATTTATTTTGGCCCTGTAAAAGGCCTTCTCGAAGAACTTTTTCGGGTCCTCGTTGTACTCGAACAGCTCGACGTTCTTGCCGAGCATTTTCTTCAGCTTTTCAACCACCGAACCGTTCTTTCCTATTGCCTGCCTCATCTGGCTTTCCGGGACCAAAAAAACGATGCTTTCGCCCCTGACGAAGCAGTCCTTCGCATTAACGCGCGCAATCGCGTCCAGCGAATTCATGAGCTGAATCTGCTGCATCCCAAGCTTCAATCCAAATCACTTTGATATTTCGAGCACTTTGCTCTTGCCGGGATCCAGAATCGCCATTGCGCTCACCGTGAATGGCTTTCCGCAGATGCTTCCAAGCTCCAAGCCTGTTCCGGCAAAATCGAAAACCGTTATCTTCGCCATTTCGGCAAAAGAAGCAAGCTTCTCCTTTGAAAGCCTGGGTGCGTTGTTCGCGATTATTATTAACTTCGCGGAACCATTTTTAATGCTTTGCTCCGTCTCCTTTGTCCCGAAAATCACTTTGCCTGTATCCACGCTTCTCCTTATTTCCTTTGCAGAATCAATCTTCGCCATTCCCGCTTTCCCCCTTTCAGCCATTAATCATTGCATTCATTTCTTCATCACCAAGTTTACCCTTCCGGTGCCCACCTTAATCGGCTGCCCGACAATGATGTTCTCGACAACCCCTTCAAGGTTTTCAACCTCTCCCTTGAAGCTCGCGTCGAGCAAGTGCTTCACGGTTTCTTCAAAGGCCGCTCTCGCAAACGGGCTTGATTTTCCGCGCGTGATTCCTGTCCTCACTATTCCGCGTATGTCGCCATCCCATGTCATCAGGTCAGCGAGAAGCATTATGTGCCTGATGTCAACCGAGATTCCGTTTTCCTGCAGGACCTTGTGCAGCTCATTCACAATCGAAATCCTTCCGGCTTCAATCCCCAAAACCTTGCTGATTTCCTTTATGTCGTTCGTCATGGTTCTCGAGCCGTCGACTTCCTCTAGCTTTATGATTGTCTTGAGGTTCGTTCCCCGGGTCTTTATCACGTACTCGTTCTCTTCCTTCACGACAATGATTTTCTCTATCCCGCGTATTCCCTGTATGCGAAGATTGCGCAGCTTGTTGAGGGCTCTCCTTATTTTGAGGAGCGCCTCGTTCTTGAAAACAAAATCCAGCGTATATTTGTCCCTTTTCCTCGCTTCCTTCTTCATCTGCTTCTCAATCTTGTCAATCAGTTCCTCTGCGTTCACGTTCCTCGAGTGGATTGCATCCTTGTCCAGTTCAATCGTGACCTTTCCCGTGTTCAGATCTTCCCTGACTTTTATTACGTCGCCCACGCGCACATCAATAAGCGTTCTCGCGAACAAGTCAACCTTGTCAAAATCCTTGCGCATTGCGTGGTCGGCAATGTGAATCGTCATTGTGGGGTATTTTGCCTTGCTCCTGCCGTCAACGATTTCCTCGACCCTTTGAATTCCGGAGCCGACAGAAACTTCAGCCGAACCCGCGTAGTGCTTTGTCCTCAAGGTCAATTGCGTTCCGGGCTCTCCAAGGCTCTGCGCGGTGATTATTCCCACGGCCTCGCCGGGCTCGACAATGCTGTCCTCGAAGTGCTTCACAATGCGCTCAAAGAGCTCCTTCTTTTCCTTGTCCTTTACCTTGAGCTCTTCGGTTACATTCTCGAATTCCTCAAGAACCTTCTTCGGCAGGCCGTCTTCATCCATGAGGTTGCCCTGAAGCATTACCCTTTCCACTTCGATTTCGGGCTCGGGCTTTTTCTTCGGCTCCCTTTTTTGGGCGGGCTTCTTCCCCTTTTTTTCGTGGTGTGCTTTCTTTTCAGTTTTCTTTGGTGCCATGCGCCTCACTTGCCCCTGAGCTTTTCGAGTTCCCTTTTGACCGAAATGCTCCTTCCCTTAAACGATTTTTCCGGGAATACGCCGTCTTCCCCGTACTTGTACTGCACAATGTTTTTGTTCGCGGTCCTCACGGTTGAATCGTTGTTCACGACCAAATCCTTCAGTGAATTCGCGAGCCTCCTGTATAAGTATCCGGATACTTTTGTGGAAACCCCTGTGTCGACTTCTCCCTGCCTTCCACCCATCGCGTGGTAGAAGTACTCGAAGCTGCTCATTCCTTCCCTGAAGTTGTGGTTTATGAATCCGCCGGCATCAATGCCGACATCATCGCGCCTGTTCAATGCAATGAGCCTGTTGCTGAATCCCCTCTTGGGGCGCCCTTCCCTTACGGATGCCTGGCCCCACATTCCGTAAAGGTTCGTGAGGTTGATTACGCTTCCCCTCGAACCCGAGAGTATCATCACATTGCTGTTGAACTCCGGCTCCTCAACCATTGTGCTTTCAACGACTTCCCTCATTATCTGCTTCTGCACCTTTTCCTTCGCCGCGGCCGCGGTCCTCATCATGTTGATTTCAAAGGATTCGATAAGCGTCCTTCCGGGAATGAGCTCGAGGCTTCCCCTGTGGAATTTTTGCACGTGCTCCTTTGCCGCTTCCCTCATTTCCTCAATCGCCTTTTCGCGTATCTTGGTTACTTTCTGGCTTGGGGTATATTCCTCCAAACTAACGGTCATTCCGACCGAAGTAATCAGCGCGGAAATGATTTTTGAAATCTTGTCGTAAAAGTCCGCAATGACAGACCTGTCATAATCCCTCGCGAGCGCATCAACGAGCTTTCCCTTTCCTTCCCCAAGGCTCATCGAGTCGATTACCCCGGACTTCAAGACGCCTTTCTCGATTTTCACAATCAAATCGTGCTTGTATGGGTCCTTCAATGCGGGATGGTTCGCATCCATGCTCTTCACGTGGTGGTAGAACCTTGACTTGTACTCCATGTTCAGGTCTTTCGGCAAAAGCTGCGAGAAAATGAGTTTTCCGCTGTACCTGTCCTTTCCAGCATCCGGCTTGGGGATATCCTCCAAACCCATTATCTGGAAGAACCTGAACGCGTCCTCCCTGCTGAATGTGGTCTGCTTCATGGTAAGCATGAAGCAGCCCGAGATTCCGTCCTCGTCAAGTATGATTACCGGTGCCCCGTAGCGCGGCGAAATAATGAGCTTCTGCACAAGCATCAGCTCCGAGGCTTCCGCGATTCCTTCGGGCGTCTGCGGAACATGCATGTTCATTTCATCCCCATCGAAGTCCGCGTTGTATGGCTTGCAGACAATCGGGTTCAACCTGAAAGTCTTGTCCGGCATTATTTTCGCGTAATGCGCCATCATCGAAAGCCTGTGCAGCGAAGGCTGCCTGTTGAACAGCACAATGTCCCCGTTCTTGAGTTTCCTTTCAACCCTGTAGCCGACATCGAGTTCCTCGAGGATGAGGTCGCGGTTCACATCCACGATTTTTCTCCTCATGCCGTCAGGCCTTTGCACGTAAAGGACCTT
Source organism: Candidatus Iainarchaeum andersonii SCGC AAA011-E11 (assembly GCA_000402355.1). Taxonomy (GTDB): domain Archaea; phylum Iainarchaeota; class Iainarchaeia; order Iainarchaeales; family Iainarchaeaceae; genus Iainarchaeum; species Iainarchaeum andersonii. The sequence continues at coordinate 8,891 of AQRS01000038.1, read as the reverse complement.
TCCTTCCTTCACCATTTCCTTGTAAACAGGCACATTTCCCTTGGTTATTGTTTCGGGAACAGTCATGTTCTCCGCAATCTCCTGCGGAACGCCCAATTCATTGATTGAAAGCATGGGGTCGGGCGTAATGATTGAACGCGCCGCAAAGTTGACGCGCTTTCCCGTTAAGTTGTACCTGAAGCGCCCTTTCTTTCCCTGCAACCTTTGGACAAGAGTCCTCAATGCTCTCCCGGACCTGTGCTTCGCCGGCGGAACACCCGCAGTGTTATTGTTGAAGTAAGTGCTCACGTGGTACTGCAGCAAATCCCACAGGTCCTCAATGATGAGCTGCGGCGCACCCGCATCAATGTTGTCCTTCAGGCGCATGTTGATTCTTATTATGTCAACGAGCTTGTGCGTCAAATCGTCTTCGCTCTTTATTCCGGATTCAAGGGTAATGCTCGGCCTGAGGTTAATCGGCGGAACCTGAAGCACTGTAAGCACGAACCACTCAGGCCTGAGCTTCTGCGGCTCGTAACCAAAAAATTCCAGATCCTTGTCGGGGATTTTCTCCATCCACTCCCTTATTTCCGTCGGATAAATCCTGTCCTTGTCCAAATAGAAATTTGTCGGCTTGTCCAAAAGAACGACTTTCCTTTCGCCGGTGCAATACGGGCACTTCTTCACTTTCTTCGTGCGCGACAATATTTTTTTATCAATGTCAATGTCAGAATCCCCGATGTAAGGCCTCAATTGCTCGAGCTTGTCATCGGGAATCGCAATCCTTCCGCAGTGCTGGCATGTCGCCATCATGAGCGCTTCCACCTTTTTCGTGAACTCGCTGTGCGAAACCGGCCTCACAAGCTCAATGTGCCCGAAGTGCCCGGGGCATTTCTTCATCGTGTTTCCGCAGGTTTTGCACCTCAAACCGGGGTTAATTACTCCGAGATGGTTGTCCATTAATCCGCCTTCCATCGGGAAGCCGTCCTTATCGTAAGTCTCGGGGCTCTTGATGTCTATTGCGCTCATTTTCCTTACCATTGTCGGGCCCAGGACCCTGAATTCAACTCCGACAATTCTTTTTGACAACATTTCCAATCACGCCTTTCCTTTTTTCTTTTTAAACGCAATTATTCCAATTGCACTGTCCAATTTTCCGGGTTTCAAATTCATCATTCACACCTTGTCCGCAAGCAAAAGTTTCGGGTAAACCCCAAGCGCCTTCAGTTCGTCCAAAAGCAATTTGAATCCGTAGCTCATTTCAACCGCGTAAATCTTGCTGTCGCTCGCCTCGAGCACGCGCCTGGTTTTCCTTATCTGGTCCTCGAAGCCTATTACTCCCGCGGTTTCCGAAACCCACATGGTAACTTTGTCGGAATCGTCAATGAATTTTTCCTGCAGAAGCATGGCCGCGCCGTGCCCGACCAAAGTTTCGCCTTCCATTTCTCCAAACCTGAGTCCGCCTTCCTTTTCCTTTCCTTCCGTCGGCTGCCTCGTGAGTATCTGCACAGGCCCCTTTGCCCTTGATTGAATCTTGTGCGCGGTCATGTGGAACAGCCTCCTGTAAGCGACAATCCCTGTAAAAATTTCTGCGTTGATTCTCTTGCCGGTTGTCCCGTCATAGAATACTTCGCGGCCGTTCTTCTTGAATCCGGCCTCATCAAGCATCTTCTCAATCTCCTCCTCTTTCGTTCCTTCAAAAGGCGTTCCGTCAATGTGCATCCCCTTCATGGCCGCAGCCTTTCCGCCCAGCATTTCAATCATGTGCCCGATTGTCATCCTGCTTGGAAGCGAGTGCGGATTCAAAATCAGGTCCGGCTTTATTCCATCCGGAGTAAAAGGCATGTCCTCTTCAGGAACAATCAATCCTACAACGCCTTTCTGCCCGTGCCTCGAACTGAACTTGTCGCCCAAAGCAGGAACCCTCTCGCTCCTGACCTTTACCTTCACGAGCTTGTTTCCTGATTCGGATTCCGTTACAAAAACCTTGTCCACGTGCCCTTCCTTTCCTTTCCTGATGCTTATGCTCGCGTCCCTTCTTTTTTCCTGCACGACACCGAACTCGTTAATCTCCTCCAAAAATCTCGGCGGAGAAGTTATTCCCACAATTATTTCGTTTTCCCCGACAAACGATTCGGGCTGCACAAAACCGTCGGCGCCCAGCTTCTTGTAGGATTCCTCGCCCAAAAACCCGATTGTGTCCTCGGGAGGAATCTCGAACTTGTCAATCTGGCCTCCGGGATAGCGGTTCTCTGCGCTCTCATAAGTCCTGAAATAAGTGCTTCTTCCCAAGCCCCTGTCGACAGCGCCTTTATTCAGAATTATTGCGTCCAGAATGTTGAAGCCGTAGAACGGCATTATTGCGACCACGAAATTCTGTATCTCCGGCCTCTGGTCAATTCCTATAACGTCCATTGTTTTTGTCTTGACGAGCGACTTCTGGGGATAGTACAAAAAGAACCCCTCTGTGTCCGTCCTCAATCCGAAGTTGGCCGCGCCGAATCCCTGCGCCTGCTTGAACATTTTTGCGCCGTGCAGGACCTTTCCCGCCATGTCATGCTCGAGGTAAGGGACCATGCTGCTGATTATGCTCAGAATCGTGGCACCGCTGATTTCAAGGTGGGTGTGCTCCTTTGAAAGCTCCTCTTCCTTCGAGGCAATGAACGCATTCTCCTCCTCTTCAGAATCCAAATATTCGACGAGGCCCTGTTCAATGAGGTCTTTCCAAGCGAGCTTTCCCTCATTGAGCTGCTTCACGTGCTCCTCCTTCATCCTTATTTTTCCGTTTTCGACAACAAGCAGCGGCCTCTGGACACGGCCCGCATCCGTGTTGATGTAAACCTCGTTGGTGTCCTCGTGGTACGCCACATTTATCTGCGCGGAGATTTTACTTTCCCTTCTCCTGCCGATTATTTCGCGCGTGAGCTTTATCGGGTCGCTATGGAACCCAATCAGCCTTCCATTGATGTAAACCTTTGCATTCTTCGCCGTATCCGCCATAAAAAACACCTCAAGGCCTCATCGGGGCTTGAAACGCCGCCTCGCTTTGATTTATGCATAAATTAATCTGGTATAATTTCTGCTGTATTTCCTCTACGCTTCTCTTATAAGTCGGAGAAAGCTGTGCGCCAGCATTTAGTGAATTATTGACACATTTTATAGCGGCTTGATTTTCCGCATTGTCTTTAATCAAGCTTTGCATTTTCATGTCCAGGGTGTTGGTTTGATTCCATGCAATGATTCCTATGAATAAAGAAACTATTGCTATAATTGCCAAAACAATAAACCCTTTTTTGCCCAGAACCCAATTATTATTCATTTAAGCTTCACTCCCATGTCCTTCAATAATTTTTCAACGGGCTCCTCGTCATTTTCGGTTGTGACTTCCGCGAGCAAGGCAAGGTTTTTCACCAAACCGCACTGAGGCCCGTCCGGAGTCTCAATCGGGCACAAGCGCCCCCAATGGGTTCCGTGCACGTCCCTTGCTTCATAAAGCTCGCGGTTCTTGTCCAAAGGGCTCTTTACTTTCCTCAAATCAGTCAAAGGCGAAAGGTAATTCACGCGGTCCATGAACTTTGAAACTCCGGTTGCGCGCCCAATCCAGTTTCCTGTCGACATCGCAAACCTTATCCTTTCCGAAACCGCGCCCGGCCTCACGATTGTTGAAATGTTGAGCTTCCTTCTCCTTGTAACCGTGCGGTCAATCTGGAATTTCAAATCCTTGATGAAGTACTTGAAGCTGTACCTGAACAAATGCTCCATTAGTTTTCCGGAAAGTTCAAGGCGCTTGTTCGCGTAATGGTCCTTGTCGTCCTCAACCCTCAAATTATAAGCGCGTTCAATCGCCTTTGTGGCCATCATGACCAAGTAGTATGCCTTCGCGAGCCTGTTCTTCTGGTCCTGGCCGATGTGCGGCAGCAAAAACGCGTCAATTACTTCCTGCGCTCTCCTAAGCCTGTACTCTTCAACCTGTCCCGGCGCAACGAATTTCCCGATTTTGTCCAAAGCTTCCTTTTCGCTCTTCACGAGGAGATTCTCGATGTTGATCAAAACATCGTTCTGTATTTCTGTCTGGTCAATGAATGCCTCCCTTATTGCCTGAGCGCTCTTCAATCCGAGCGCCTTCAGCAATACAAAGAGCTTGAGTTTTCTCGGCGAGGCAGGAAATGTTACGCTGAGCGTCCCGTCCGCTCCCCTGATTATCCTGACCCTGCCCTTGAATGCGCCCCTCGTGCTTATTACTTCGGCAACAATCTTGTCAAGCTGGTCTGAAACAATTACGCGGTCCGAGGCAAGCACTTCCTGCGTCATCAACGCTTTTTCTGAGCCGTTGATTATGAAATAACCCCCGAAGTCCATCGGGTCCTCGCCCATTTCAATGAGCTCCTGCCCGGTTTTTCCGGAGAGCCAGCAGCGGTTGCTCTTCAGCATTATCGGCAATTCTCCGACGTGGGTTTTCTTCTTGTCCTGCTCCACGTCGCGCCTCAAAAGCCTCATTGTCAAATAAATGGGCGATGAATAAGTCCTGTTCCTGAGCCTCGCTTCCAAAGGATAAAATTCGTTCCTGATGCTCCCATCGGCCTCGACAATGCGCGGCCTCAAAACTTCAATCTTCTCGAACTCGACGCGAACCTCCTCGATTTTTGGGGTAACCTCATTGTTCTCGCGGATTATTTCAGGCAGCTTCTTGTCAATAAACTGGTTGAAGCTGTCGATTTCCATCTGCGAAATATTCTTGGTCCTGAAGTAAGAATTGATGAGTGCCCAGCCGTCCACCATTCAAGCCACAACCCTGTAGTAACTGCATTGCCCGGCTGTGGGGCTGTTTCGGGTGATTTTGATTACATCGCCCCTTTTTGCGCCTATTTCCAGCACAATAGGGTCGTCCTTGAGAATCTGCGGGAATTTGTCGGGAGCGGAACCGAACTTCTGCACCAGTTCCTTAATTTTGTCTTCCGGCACTATTTCGTGCTTAGGAACCAAAAAATGGCCTCTGATGCTGTCCAACCCCAAGCTAACCAAACTCCAAAAATATGCCATTCCAAGCGCGGACAAGCTGACGGCAAAGCGATTTCAGGCTCAATTCAAATCGTGCCGGCCAAAAAGTCGAGTGCGCTCAAAATTAATACTTAATAGACTATAGAAAGGAATTTAAAACTACCACCAGGGTGCGAAATTTCCGCTTTTTTTTGGCAAATTCTTATTAATCTGCCTCCAAAATGCCTTTTATGGCCGGAAAGGCCTGCTTTTCGGGGCGCGACAATCAATCCCCCCAAAGGAACAATTTCCTCAACAAAGATTTTTTAACGATTAAACACATAAAACTAAGCATGGCTGCAGACCTATTTTTGGCCGCGAGCTATTTCGGCTCGGAACCCGGGCAATACGGGCTCTTTCTTTTGTCAATAATCGGGTGCATCATCGGCGCGAAAATCCTTTACTACTTCCTCAAAAAATACGGCTCAATAATCGCCTCGAAAACCGAAACCGAATTCGACGACGTGCTGATAATTGCGATTGAAAAACCGCTGCTTTTTGCCGGCTTTATTGCAGGTGTCTATGTCGGCTATCAGTTCCTCACAGTTGATGTGGCTTTCATTTCCAGTAATTTCATGAACGCAATCCAGGCGCTCATAATCCTCGACATAATGTGGTTCGCGCTCAAAATAGTTGACGGAATAATAGAGCACTTTGTGATGCCGCTTGCGGCAAAAACAGATTCAAAGCTCGATGGCCAGTTCATCCCCGTAATACGAAAGCTGCTGAAGGCAAGCATCATATTCATTTCAGCGCTCGTGATACTCTCATCATTCGGAATCGATGTCCTTCCATTGCTTGCGGGCCTTGGAATCAGCGGCCTCGCGATTGCTTTTGCCGCACAGAAAACCGTGGAAGACCTGTTCGGCGGCCTGAGCATTTTCACTTCAAAGCCTTTCGTTGTCGGGGACATGGTGAAGGTTGCGGGAGTTGAAGGAACGGTTGAATCCATTGGAATGCGCTACACGCGAATCCGTGACCTTGAAGGCAGATTGAACACGCTTCCGAATTCCAGGGTAGCGCAGGACCTCATGGTGAACATTTCAGCGGAGCCATCACGCAAGGTTTCAATGACACTCGGCGTAACTTATGGAACCTCGCACGAAAAAATGCGGAAGGCAATCCAGATTCTCGAAAACATCGTGAAAAACCATCCGGATACCGACCACAAAAATATGCAGATTACTTTCAAGGATTATGGTGATTTCTCGCTCAACATCGGCATGATTTACTTCGTCAAAAATTTCCGGGACGGCGAGAAAAAATTCCACGTGATGGGTGAAATCAACCTCGAAATAAAGAAGCAGTTCAAGAAAGCCGGCATAGAGTTCGCGTTCCCGACGCAGAGCATCTATATAGGGAAGATGCCAAGCGCGAAGAAATGATTTGTGGCTGATGCGGTTCTTCAAAGCCTTTCTCATGGGCTCCTGTGTGGTATGCTTGGCTTTTCTGCGGCTAAAAACTACCTCACCATCTTCTCGAAGAAAACCAGCCAATCATCATAAAGAAATTCAATTCCGTGGTAGCTCTTGACATTTTGTTCAAGGCCTTCCACTCACTTGTCTTTTCCTTTTCGATGATATGCAGGGCCTCTCTGGCCTTGTCGTTCGTGGTTTCGAATTTTATGAGCCTGCCTGTTCCCATTATTTCAAGAGCCACGTGTCGCCTTATTGCATCAACAGCTTTTTTTGCGTTTGGGAATCTTGCACCAAAATTCCCGATTTTGTTCGAATGGGCCTCTCTCCTTTGGTTGAAGACGCCTCTGAAACCAGGCGTGTTTCTGAACGCCCTCTTTGCTGCAGCGTCAACCTGGCCCCGAATGCCGGAATCCAAATTTCGGCCGAGTGGTTTAGGATCTCCCGGTCGTTTCGGCCTCGCCATGCAAGAAAGAAGCCGTCCGCAAATAAAAAAGTTTTGCAACCCGTTTCCGTTAAGCAACACATTTTTAAGTAGTTACTGGTGCGTTTTTGGTATGAAAGAGGAAAACCTCGGCCTCGCAATGCTGCTCGCGAAGCAGTCCTCGCTGCGCGGGAAACTGGCAACCTCAACCTCGCGGCTCGCGGAGCAGACGGGGTTCTCGCAGCAGAGCATTTCCAGAAAATTGCGCGAAATGGAAACCGAAGGCATAATCGCGAGAAACGCTTCCGCTTCGGGGATGGAGGTATCGTTCACGCAGAAAGGCCGTGCGGAACTCGAATCGCTTTACCTCGAACTCAAGGAAATTTTTTCCGGAAAAAAATTTGTGCTCACCGGAAAGCTTGTTGACGGCCATGGCGAGGGCGCGTATTACACCTCGCTTCCGGAATACAACAGGCAGTTCAAGCAGTTGTCCGGAAAGGAAATTTTTCCCGGCACATTGAACCTCGAGGTTGAACCTGAACAGCGCGAGGTGTTCACTTCTGCGGCGCCGACAAAAATCGCGGGCTTTACAGACAAACAAAGGACTTTCGGCGGCATAGACTGCTGGCCATGCATGCTTAACGGAAAAGTAGACGCATTCGCGATAATCCCGCACCGCACAAACCACCCGAAAAACATACTTGAAGTGGTTGCGCGCCACAATTTGAGGAAAAAACTCTCGTTAAAAAACGGTTCGATTGTGGAGGTTGAGCGCAAATGATTCCGAAGGAGGCAAGAAAATGAAAAAAATCGCGGTTGTGGACACGATGTTCGCGCGCGGCGACATGGGCAGAGTCTGCGTCGAAACCCTGGAGGAAAACGCGAACAGGAACAAGTGGGAAATAAGCGTGATAAGAAAAACCGTTCCAGGAATAAAAGACTTGCCCGTTGAAATGCTCCGTCTTCTAGAGGTGGGCTGTGACGCCGGAATAGTGCTTGGAATGTCGGGCGCAATGCCCGTCGACAAGACCTGCACGCACGAGGCATCAACAGCTATACAGCAGGTAGAATTGATGACGCGCAAAACAGTCCTCGAGGTGTTTGTCCACGAAGACGAGGCAAAAGATGATTCGGAACTCGGCTCTATAATGCGGAACCGCGCCTCGAAGCACGCTTTGAATCTCCTTTGGCTGCTCTTTGCGCCGCACGAACTCGCGAAGCGCGCAGGCACGGGAGAAAGGCAGGGCAAGCAGAACGCGGGGAGCGTCGAATTATGAAGCAAAAAAATCTCGGCATAGTTGTTTCCGATTTCCACAAAGAAATCGCCGAGGAAATGCTTGCGGCGGCAAAAATTGCCGCACAGCAGAACGGCTTCAACGTTGTTGAAGTGAAAAAAGTAATCGGTGTTTTTGACATTCCTTTGCCGCTCAAGAAAATGCTGTCAAAAAAAAGCGTTGACGCGGCAATTGTCCTAGGGGCTGTGGTTCAGGGCGAAACCGCGCATGACGAGGTTGTCGCTTTTGTTGCCGCCGAAAAAATCTCGCGGCTTTCCCTTGATTACAATAAGCCCGTCGGCTTCGGCATTTCCGGGCCCCGCATGACAATTGGACAGGCAGGTGCCCGCGCAAAGGAGTTCTCCTCAAGGGCAGTCGAGGCCGCGCGGAGAATGCTCAAATAACACCTTTTTTCTTTTCTTGGCAGAAAAGAAAAAAAGCTGTACTAAAAAAGAAAAGGGCTGAAGCTTTATCAAAAGAAAAAGGCAATTAGTCATAGTTTGTGATAAAAAACCTTTTCCTCTAATTTTTTTCATGCCTCAGGAAGCGCTTCTCCGCGAAATCAAAGCCCTGCAGAACAACGGCACCGCGCCGAAATTCATTGAGCGCTACAACGACTTCAAATCATTCGCGGGGAAAAGCGAAGAGGAATGGTTTTCCGAACTGTGCTTCTGCTTGCTCACAGCAAACTCCTCAGCGGATTCAGGCATAAAAATGCAGAATGCGCTCGGCTTTGACGGCTTCTACAATCTTCCGAAAAAA
>AQRS01000037.1 GCA_000402355.1 Candidatus Iainarchaeum andersonii SCGC AAA011-E11 | reverse complement strand
TGAATGTTTCTTTAAGCGGCCCAAGCTCCGCGGATTTCGACCTGTATGTTTACAACTCTTGTGGTTCGAGCTGGCTTTGCAGGCCTTATTTGAGTGGGAGTAGTGAAAGTTGTTCAATAAATGCTAGTGCTGGAAGCTANTATTACATTGGGATTAATAGTTTCTCTGGAAGTGGAAGTTACACAGTAAACACATCGCTCTCTTGCGGGAACACTTGTGATTCCTCTTCTTACACTTCATGCAGTTCCGCTGCCTTGCTTTCAAGCGGTTCAAGCAAAACCAATATGTGTGGTGCAAACCAATATTACAAAATAACTACAAGCGCCCCCTGCACAATCAGCTGGACTATGACTCCGCAAAGCACTTCTGACTTCGACCTTTATGTTAAAAATTCTTCAAATACATGTCCTTCAACTACTTCTTATGATTGCAGGCCTTACTCCGGAACAGGCACCACTGAGACATGTTCGGCCTCTTTGGCCGCAGGAACATATTATGCATTTGTCAATAAATGGAGTGGAACAGGCTCTTACAGCATACAGGCAAATACAAGCAATTGCGGAAGCTCATGCACCAATGACTGCAGTTCGGGGGCAAAAAGGTGCAATAGCAGTTACTCCCAAACCTGCGGAAACTACGATTCTGATTCTTGCTATGAATGGCCTACAGGTACATCAGGAACCGGAAACACTTATTGTAATTATGCCTGCAATTCGAGCAATGGGCAATGCTATTCTGCTTTGAATGTTTCAATTTCTCCAACAAATCCCACAGTAAATTCTGGCGTAACGCAAACTTTCACTGCCTCACCAAGCGGTGGAACCGGTTCCTATTCCTACAATTGGTCATTGTCATCTTCCACCAATTGCACTACTAGCGGTTCAACTTCTAGCACTTACTCTGTAACTTGCACAAACACTGGTTCAAGTCAAATTAGCAGAACAGTCACTGCAACAGTCACAAGCGGCTCGCAAACAAAAAGCACAAGCACAACTTTGTATATTAATCCAGCTCCTTCATGCAATAGTTCTTCTTACACGAGTTGCAGCTCTGCCTTATTAATGTCTAATGGTCAGACTCAATCAAACATGTGTGGTTCAAACCAATTCTATAAAATTACTACAACGCAAACCTGTGATATCAAATGGACTTTAACGCCGAATAATGCAGACTTTGATTTGTACGCAAAATATTCAAGCAATACCTGTCCAAGCACATCTAGCTGGGACTGCAGACCGTATGCTGGAGGCAGCACTGTTGAAACTTGCAGTCAAACCCAGCTTCCACCGGGAACCTACTATGCCATGGCAAACAAGTACAGCGGCATAGGAACTTATAACATCAAGGCAGAACTAAGCAATTGCGGAAGCGCCGATTTAACTAGTTGCTCTTATGTTGATTGGGGACCAATTTCTTGGAGCAACCCTTATATTTACTACAAGAATGGAAGTGATTTTACAGGAAAATTTGATAATNATGATGGTTATTTTAGGACTTATGCCAATTTTAAGTGGGATTCAACTAAATTATCAAAATTAAAAACCATTGTGTCTGGTTTGCCTGGAGAATCAGTGAATTTTGAATTTAAGAGAAATCAGACACAGGCTAGCGAGACCTGGGATGGTGTTTGGACAACTGGTGATGAGATAAGTGATTGTAAAGGCTACTATTACTCAACCTTTCCCAACACATACGATAATCTTGGCGTGGAAGAGATAGATGGGCAATGGAGAAATACCTGTGCTGACGAATATGACCTTCCTTGTGCATATGGGCTCGAACCCTGCGATGAAGAATACCAAATAGGGACAGGAAACATTAGTGCCCTTACTGCGAATACGACTTATTCCATGTATTGGGGCCTAGCAGTAGATAAATCAGACGGCGGCCAGTCAACGCCTTGGGATGCATCTATAGAGCTACACCCACTTTCGATTCCGCCTCAATGGAAAGAATGTTACTTGCAGAAAGGCGGAAATTGGAGTGTTGTTTTGCCATTAACCTCTTCAAGTGTTTCATCGATAACTTCAACCCAAAAAAATATGCAAGCAACTGAATTAGAAATAGATAATCAAAATAAGATCGTAGTTAGGGATTACAATTTAACCTTTAACTCGAAGAAGGAGTTTTCAGACTTTAAAGCCAAAAAAATCATAGAAACCGAAGAGATTTTGGATTTAACTAATAAGCCTTCATATGCGGTCCAATTGACTTTTAAAAAACCGTTGTCAAAGGAACAAATCATCCAATTTGTTGCGGATTACAATTTGCGGCCTGGAGGGATAAGATATAAAGCAACTGTAGGCGGGGGGGAATCATATTATGAATTCTTGTTTGAAGATGAGGCCAATAAGGCCACTGAAGAACATTTCATGAGAAACCAACCAAGAGACGGGATTAAAAACTTCAAGTTGATTGAGGGAATAAGTGCCTTAGAAGCGGTAATACAAAGGGGCAAGATTTTGATTCTTCAGAAAAACCCACTTGTTTCTGTACTGGATTTAGGCCCAAAGGAAACGCATCTAAACAAAAACTATAAGGCAAGAACAAGTGACGTTGCATATTATGTCGAATTATATGGTGATTAAAAATGTTGGATTTCCTATATTATTTCTTTTCATCTGGCGGCTGGATTTATTTATTTTTTATTATGGTAGCCGAGTTCATAATCATAAAATTATTGAAACTTAATGAGAAAAGCTTCCGTTTTTTAATTGCAGGATTTTTTTTGTTAGCAACGCTCCTTGCGGGGTTTATGGTCACAGTTACAATTTCTTTGAACCCTGGCATTTTTTTAAGGCTTGAGCAGCAGGGCCCATCAGCTATTCTCCCATTTGTTCTTTTTTTCTTGAATCTTTTTGCATTTCTAATTCTAGCTGGCTTTGAAAAGTTTTCCATTACTGATCTATTTTCACTAAAAAACGCATATGTATTTATTGGAGTTTTACCACTTGCAATTATGATTGTGCTTTCGCTAACCCCGATTGGTTGGCATTTAAATGGTGGTTACCTTTCGCTGTCCGAAAATTTTTTAATCATGACAATCCCCTTCGTTCTCTTTCCTATGGTAAGCATTGTTACCGGAATTGCTTTTCATTTTGCATCAGCAATAGATAAACTCAAGGCAGAAAAATATGTCGAATAAACTGATGCATTCCAAAAGCTTTTTTGTAATTATTGTCTTTTTGGTTGCTTCAACAATTTTTACAATATATAAAACTTTTTACCCAATAATTCCATTGCGCGATGCTGTTAATTCATTTCCCTTTTTGGGGATAATCTTGGCATTTGCCACTATCCCGCTGTCATTTCTACTGGTTCTTGCGTATGGGCTTTCGTATTTGTTGGCAAAACAAGAAGAAAAACTTGTTGGATTTGTGTTGGCAGCGTGTTTTTTTTCTTATGCTTTCTTACCAATCGCTGGCTATATGTTTGAAGGGGCATTAGTTAATGGTGAATCAGTCGGTGGTTTCTATATGAATGCCTTATTTCCCAGTGGGTGGCTGGCAATCGCTTTTGGCCTTGTTTTCGTTTTTTACAACAACATTGGATTGAACAAAATTGTTTCACTAAAAAAAGCCTTAATAATCGCCGGTGTCAGTATAGTCTTATTGGGTTGGTTAGCTGGTTCCCTCTACGGGAGAGACTTTATAGGACTCTGGCACCCTGGTTTGGAACAATATAACATTGATGTTGATTCATTATCTTGGGGCGCGTTAAGTTATGCTTTTCCATTGTTGGTTTTTATGGTTCCATTTCTCAGCATTTTCACCGGCATTTTGCTTCATTTCCAAAGAACAAATTGAAAAAGAGCAAATCGGAAGGCATATCTCCTGCCAGATCTTTGAGTTGATTCCAATGTTTATGAAAAAAAGAGCGATTGTTTCCTTGCACTTTTAGGGGCGACCATTTTACATTTGCGGTTGGTGAGTGTTAGCCAAAAGGTTTAATCTCCTATATTGAGTTAACATTCAACTATATCTTCTATATTGTCCCATAGTTGCTTACCTCATCATTGCCGTACGTATCGTATGGTGTTAACAGCTTAAAATTAACGGTTTTCTGCTGGTTATTCATATCCCACCAGGTAATCGGTTTAAGGCGTCTTTAAACTGCTCTTTTTTTATAATTAGCAAATTTTGTGTGTTATATGACGGTTTCTCTACCGATTGCAAAAAATTGAAGTAATATAGTAATCTGAAGAATGTCCGGTAACATGCCTCATTGTACGGTATGACAATGCCTATCCTTCCAAGAGACGAGGCATTTACTAAATCCCCTAATGCGTGCTTTTTTGATCCGCGATTTTCAACTTCAATGGCCATAAAGCACCTAGCGTTTTTATTGGCAGCATTATGGCCGAAATTCGCTTCTGTTATATTTTCCACGTTCATTGGTAATGGCAATAGCGATTATTGCACTTGTTTTGTCTGTTCTTTCTATTTATTTGGTTTTAACTTCAACTTCAAATAGTAATTATGTTACCCAAGGACAATTAACTCAACAATTACAGCCATATCAAACCGCTCTGGCAACAAGCGATTTTGTAAAATTTGAACGCAATTTGGTTTTCTATCAAAATTGCATTAACGACGCAATAAAAAATTTTGTTTCTTGCGTTGATTTAAAACAAGGAGAATGTAGCACTAACTTTAATACTGCAAGAAATTACTGTGATAATGACTTAAAGAAAAATATTGGTATTTAAGGGTTCATAGCAAATTTTGTTGACACGTCAGCTTGTTTTGTATCCGAATTTTCTGTCGTAGTTTTTCTCCTCATTTCAGTTGTCACTGGGTGACCACGCCGTGCTATTTTGTGGTCACCTTGAGTTTTTTCCTGAGTTCTTTGTATTCTTCCAACAGTAATTCAATGGTTGGCCTGATGTTGTGGTTGTTTTCGTATTCTTGCAGGAATTGGTAGTATTTTTTGCGGTTTTTTAGGTCAATGTTTACTGGCGGCAAGCTGTGTTTTATGAGTATGTTGTTCATTAGTATTCTGCCGACCCTTCCGTTTCCGTCTTGGAATGGGTGAATGTTTTCAAACTGGTTGTGAACAACGCTGGCGAGCAATATTGGCGGGTATTTGTTTTTGTATGTGTTGTACCATTCGACAAGTTCTTTTAGCAGTTCTGTAACTTTTTCTGATGGCGCGCCTTGGTGTACTATTTCGCCCAAGCCATCTCTTACAACTACTTCGATTCCTTTTTCCCTTAATTTTCCAGCGTACGGCTTGGAATTCTCAAATATTATTTTGTGGATTTGTTTAATCAGTTCTGTGGAAATGTGCTCTTTTGTTTGTCTGATAAATTTTATTGCTTCAGTAACGCCGTATGCTTCGGAGATGTCTTCTTTGCTTTTGTCTTTCGGCCATTTGTCTTTTTCCAGTATTTCTTTGACTTCTTTCTGATTTAATTCCGAGCCTTCGATTGCGTTAGTGTTGTAGGTGAATAGTTCGGAGAACCTTTGCCATTGTTCTTCAGACAAATGGAATACTTTAAAGTATTTTGCTGCTTGAAGCTCTTTTATTTTCTGAATTTCTTCCTCTGTCAAAACTTCCAGCAATGGGTCGCTTATTTTCTTTAAAACATTGATTCTATGCAAGACTTGTTGTTCAGCAATCTTTCTAGCTTTTTCGAGCTCTTCCTTTCCAAGGTTAAGGCCTAAGTAGCGCCGTATTTTTTTGACCTTTTTTCCATGCCTGAAAGAGTGCACCAAATAGTATTTTTTCTTGCCTTTTGCTTCCCGAACTTCAACAAACATACTAGCAATATGGGGGCTACAATTTTTAAATATATTGTAAAAATTGGCTACATTAGTGCTTTGAATGATACTTGCTCTTTTAGGCTAACGAAAAGCAATAAAATTGTCAGCCTAAATTGTAATTGGGTTAGGTTGATAAGTAATAAAAAATTTCTCAGCCTAACTGTTTTTGTCCGTCTTTTCGGACAGCCGCCATTTTTTTCGGACAAACAGCCTATTTTGCATTACTGCGCTCATTTTTTCTTTCAAGGAAAGCCAAATGGTTTGTATAAACCCCAAATTTCTCCCTTGGGGACGCTCTGAAAAACTAGTGCTAACAACTACGCTTTTTGCGAGGTTAACCTCATTAATGTTTGAATTTTGGCGGGTTATGACGCCCGCTTTTTGTATTGTTTCAACCCCTTTTATGTAAATAGAATATAGAGGGTTTTGATTTACCCTTGGTTTTGTTTGTTGAGTAGTTTTTTTTGGCTTTGAGCCCAGAACGTATCTGCTAACGGATTAGGGCGTTTTTGAGGGTTTGGAATAGGGGTAGTTCTTGTGTTCGCCATGTGGCGAGCATGGTGTTTATGGTGGCCATTGTGTTTGCTCCGTGTTGTGCACGGAGTCCGCCGATGATTTTGCGTTGTACTATGAGTTCGCGGAGCGCTCGCTCTGCGTTGTTGTTTGTTGGTTCTGCGTATAAGTGTGTGAGGCAGGTGAACCAGCAGCCTATTCCGTTGCGGAGTTTGGTTGTAAAATCCTTGAATTTTCTGTACGATTCTAGCACGTCAACGAGTTGTTGCATGCGTAGTTCGAGGCGCAATTTGAGCGCCTCTCTTTTTGGAAGTGGCGACGGTTTCTCCCTAGTCTGTTGCAGTTGCCGGTACATTCGTTTGAGTTTTTTGTAAAACAGGCCAAAGCTCGGGTACTGTTCTAGCAGTGCTTTGGCTTCGCGCATGATGTGTGCCCAGCAGCGCTGGTGAATTTTGTATGAAGAGTATGCGTTGTACCCGTCTGATATGAGCACTCCGGCAAAAGTTTCTCCGAGAATTTCAGCTACAACTTTTTTCGAGCGTGTTGGTTTGATTACGTATACTGTTCCGTGTTCGCCAACGAAAACCCAAATCCAGTACGTTTTACCATTCACTTTTATCTCGGTTTCGTCGGCGTAAACGACTTTTGAGGCTCGCAAGAGCCTCAGAAGCTTTTGGTATTCGGGTTGTAGTGTTCGTGCTGCTCTTTTGGTGATGTTGAGCACAGCAACATCACTGAGTTTTATTTTGTAGTGGCGTTGCAGCGTGTTCACTACTTTGCGAAGCGGCAGCCTGTCTTCAAATCGCATTA
Organism: Candidatus Iainarchaeum andersonii SCGC AAA011-E11; assembly: GCA_000402355.1. Classification (GTDB taxonomy): domain Archaea; phylum Iainarchaeota; class Iainarchaeia; order Iainarchaeales; family Iainarchaeaceae; genus Iainarchaeum; species Iainarchaeum andersonii. The sequence continues at coordinate 13,420 of AQRS01000037.1, read as the reverse complement.
GGGTTACATGTGTTTGGAGGTTGAATCCGAAGCTGCCTCTTGGCAGCTTGTGCGCCGCAACATTTTGTTTTCCGCACGACTTGCACTTGTAATGGTGGATGAGATGCTCGGTAATTTGAATAGGTTTTGGCTTGGGAATTTCTTCGATGATGCGCCGCTCAATGAGCATGGATTTTCCGAGTTTGTTCCCGCAGCGGGAACAAAGCTCCACCTTGTGTTCAACGGTTTGCGTAGGTTCTGGTTGTTCACGTTCATGTTTTTCATGGCCGAGCGGAGCGCCGAGTTTTCCGCTCGGCTCTCTAGGTTCTCTTTTCTTTTTGCTTTTGCTCGGAGGCGTATGAGCATTCTCATACGCGAGCAAACGCCGCTTGAGTTGCAGATTTTCTTTTTGTAATTTGAGAACCTGTTTTTTGAGCTTGAGATTCTCAAGCTCAAGCTGAGCAACCCGTTTTTCAAGCCACTCAAACCTATCATTTTGCGTATCAGGAACCACTTAAAACACGAGAAAACCCTATGTAGCTACTCATATTGAGGGTTTTGATTTACCCTTGGTTTTGTTTGTTGAGTAGTTTTTTTTGGCTTTGAGCCCAGAACTGCTACTTGGCAGTTCTTTTCTGAAGGGAAATTCCTCGATTTTCCATTATTTTTCCATCACTCTCGATAGCTCACGCTAGGCGTTTCCTTTCAAGCGTGACGAGTTGATACAAATTGTAGGAGAGGCATTTGAACATTTCTTTGATGCTTACGCGAGAGAGAGTTTTGACGTAGGTGAATCCACCGTTGAGGGTTCGTTTGATTACTCCAAATGACCGTTCACCTTGGCAGCGAATTTGTGAAATTTTGTAGTTGCGTTCTTTTTGTTTTTCAGTTAACGGGTGTTTGCGTGTGGCGCGTTGCATGGTTTTATCAATCACGTCTCGCGGGAGTGGTGTGCCGAAGTATCCTTTGTCGCGGTACATTTTCCAATCAGCTTTGGTGGCGAGGCTGATTTTTGCATCGTGCAAACTAGCGGTTGTTGTTTTTATTTTACGGATGAGCTTGTGTTTCACGTCAAGCTTGACATGGTTTTTGTACCCGTAATGAACTTGCCCCTGTTTGACGGCGAATGAGCCGTCTTTGTCGATGTGCGCTAACTGACGTGGCGTGTACTCGATTTTCTCGCCATGCTTCTTGGCTTGCTTTTCTTTGTATTGGCGTTTTCTGCCAGCATCCGCCGCTACAAACGAGGCATCCTGAATGGAACCCTTCTTGGCTTTGTATCCTTTCTCATCGAGCTGCCGTTGCAGCTCGTTCCAGATGCGCTTATCCACTCCAGCTTTTTGCAATCGCTCTCGCGCATACCAGAACGTGGAATAATCAGGCACGCTCTCAGTGAACCCAATGAAATTCTTGAAACTCAACCTATCAGCAAGCTGGAACTCCAACTCCTCATCGCTCAGATTGTAGAGATGCTGAAGCGCAAAACTGCGAGCGAGCACAAGCTCATCCGTGTGCGGCCTCCCACCCGTTTCCTTGTTATCGTGATACACGCTTACGATGATTGGCCGAAATCGCCCCCAGTCAATCACATCTTTAATGAACACCAAACGGTCTCCCAAACCATGCACCTTTACATACGCCTGCTTTAACATCGACTGCTCAAAACTCAACTGACCATCAGACACGAAAAAAACACCTCGTGCACAAACAATGCACGAGGTTTCTAATAAGAATTTCCGAAAAAATCGAGGTTAATCAAACCTCTCAATATAATTATATGGCAAGCCTAACATTCGGGCCGCGGATTCAGAAAAGCCAAATTAGAGCAGAATAAACCCGTTTTATGCCTGTTTCCTGAACAGGCCTATTTCCCTGTTCAGGATCCTTTCAACAATTTTTCCGCCGAGCAGGTGCGACTCGATTATTTCAGGAATGTCCTCTTTTGTAACCAACTTGTACCACACGCCGTCAGGGTAAATTATTACTGTAGGCCCGCAGTGATGCTGCGAGGTGCAGCCGGTTTTGGTAACATAAATTTCGTTCTGCAGGCCGCGCTTCGCAACCTCCTCGCGGAAAGCAGCGAGCAATTCAGGGCCGCCTTTTTCGGCGCAATGCCCCGGCTTTTCCGAGGTGCATACGAGGACGTGCTTTTTGAAAGAAAACATTCGAACCAAAATATTTCTGCAGCAACACTCCTAAAAACTTGTTCGGCGCACAATTTCAGCATGAATGACATGGCCATTATCCTTCTCGCAATAGGCGGAATAATACTGACTGTTGGGGATATTGTGATGAAGCAATGGGTGCAAACCGACAAGGTCTGGCTCTATGTTCTCGGCCTTGGAATTTACCTCATTGGATTGAATTTTCTTGCGCAGAGCTTCAAATCCAAGAACATTGCCGTTGCATCCGTGATTTTCGTGATTTTCAATGTGGTTACGCTTTCCATTGTGAGCTGGTTTTATTTCAGGGAACAGCTTTCAGGGATGCAGATTGCCGGCATAATGCTGGGGTTGTCCTCGATAGTTGTGCTTGAGCTGGCGGACAAGTGAAAGCCACAACCTTGCCCAGAAAAAATGCGCACCAGGAAAGCAACAAATCGGAAAGTTTTTATATCGGAGAACTCTGATATTCGCATTGTTTTAACGATGTTAAAATGGCTTGAGTGAAAAAATGAGGGCAGGATTGCTGTTTGCGCTGATTGGCCTGGTTTTCCTTTTCGGGTGCGTCACCATTCAGACCGGAAACGACCAGGGCACGGGAGAGCCTGATGCCAAGGCGGATGTCTCTATAGCGCAGACGGAACTACGCCAGGCGCAGACGGACTACAATGCGGCGAGCGCCGCGCTTGTTTCTGCGCGCGAAAGCATTTCGCAGTGCGAGAAAGGAAAAGCCGAGTGCGAAAACAAAACATGCCCAACATGCGAAGTGGCTGAAGTATGTCCGGTGCAGGAGTGCAATGAGGATGCTCTCCAGGCAAAGCTTGACAAATGCAGTGCGGACAAGGAAAAGGCAAACGATTCGCTCATCACCTGCAACACCAGCTTAACGCAGTGCGTTTCTGGCAAATCAGCATGCAATGACTCATTGAATTCCTGCAATGTGGACAAGGCGGCGTGCCAGGCAAGCCTGACAGCGGCGCAGGCCGCGGTTCCCGCAACCTTGGTGTGGCATTACGCCCCGGGAAACTTCTACACTTCCGGGGACAACGTTTACAGGGAAATAGAGTACAAGATACCTGCCAAGATTGACAAGGCAATGATAGGCCTTGTTTACAACGGCGGGAGTGACCCGTTCTTCGGCCCCGGAGTTATTCCAGGCATGGTGAGATGGTACACGCTAACTTCAAATGACGGCAAAGTATTCAACTCCGACATAGACGGCACGGTTTACCTTGACCTGAATAACCCTTACCCTTTGAGGATAAAGAAGGCAGAGTTCACTGCCGGAACATCGAAGGAAGGCCTGGCAATACAGAAAGTGATTGCAATCTACATTTACAACGAAGCGTAAATGGCATCAAGGCTCATTCCAGGAAAAACGAATTTTCATTTCTTTAATAGAAGCGCGGCGCCGGCAATTCCGCCTCCGCCAAGCGCGGTCGCGAACTGAACCAGGCCCATGGGGAAAAGGAAAAGCGCGGGAACAACGCCAAGCAGGACAAAAGCGAGCGTTGCCGAAAATATTATCCCGCTTTTTATGGAGGAAGCAAAGAAAACAGAGGCGCCGTAATTCATTCCGTTCAATACTTTAAGGTTTTTTATGAGGAAAACGAACGCGAAATTCCCTAGCCAGATGAATGGAACCATGTAGAAAAGGAAACTCGTGAGTGAACCGAAAATAAATCCGGAAATCAGGGCTGCAAGCGCGGGAAGCAGTATTATGGGCAGGGCTTTTTTGAGCGGGAGATAAAGCGCCGAGAGCGCCAAAAGCGCGTTCACGGTTGTTCCGACTATTATTTGGTTGGGGAAGGAATTCGCGTGCCCGAAAATAATGGGCAAGAAAAGCGCGGCAAAGGAAAGCACAAAAACAGAAATGTTCTCCGAAGCAAAAACCTGCGAAAGTTTCGAGGCAGAGGTTTGCGCAAAGGAGTAATCGAGTTTCATGGTTCTATTGCTCCGTTGCGGGATTTAAAAGTTGCCTTAACGATAGTTAAGCCTTAACGCGCGTTAACGGTTTTGATAAAGTAATATTAATCCGAAAACCCCAATTGGATGTGATTCCGCATGGGTTCGATTGAGGACGTGAATGCCGCGCTCGCGGATGAAGGGAAAATGGTCATGGCGCAGGTAGCGCCCGCGGTTAGGGTTACTATCGGCGAGGAGTTCGGCCTTCCGGCGGGAACAATTGTGACGAAAAAGCTCGTGGGCGCGTTGAGGCAGGCCGGCTTTGAAAAGGTGTTTGACACCTCCGTTGCCGCGGATATTGTAACAATTGAGGAAGGAACGGAATTCCTGAACAGGCTCGAGGACCAGGAGGACCTTCCATTGCTGACTTCCTGCTGCCCTGCATCGGTTTTTTTTGTTGAGAACACTTTCCCGAAATTTTTGCACCACTTCTGCACTGTTAAAAGCCCGCAGCAGGGCATGGGCTCGCTCATAAAAACCTATTACGCGCGCAGGATGAAGATTGATGCCAAAAAAAATTTTGTTGTCGCTGTGATGCCGTGCATCGTGAAAAAAATGGAAGCGCGCCGCCCTGAAATGGAGTTCGACGGCGTGCATAACGTGGATGCGGTTCTTACCACAAAAGAGGCAGCTGCTTTGCTCAAATCAAAGAAGGCCGATTTGAACGGCGCGAATGAAACGGGGTTCGACAGTTTGCTCGGAAAGGCTTCGGGAGCAGGCCAATTGTTCGGGCAAACTGGCGGGGTTTCTGAAGCTTTGCTGAGGTTTGTCGCGTGGAAGCTCGAGGGGAAAAAAGCGAGGGTTCTTTTCAAGGAGGTGCGCGGGAAAAAGGGTTTTCGCGAGGCCGAAGTGAAAATAGGCTCGAGGATGCTGAAGGTTGCGGTCATTGATGGGCTGAACAATTTGCGGGATTTGATGAGCAGCGAGGAAAAATTCCATTCGTATGATGTCGTGGAGATAATGACCTGCCCGGGTGGATGCATCGGCGGAGGCGGCCAGCCGGAATCAACGCCTGAAAAGCTGGAAGCGAGGAAAAAGGCGCTGCATAATGTGGATGCAATGGAAACCGTGAGGGTTGCCTCTGAAAACCCTGAAGTGAAGGAGCTTTACGGCTCATATCTCATTGAGCCGGGCTCGAAGGTCGCGCGCTCAATCCTGCACGTGAGCAGGATCTGCCTCAAGTGCGACTAGAATAAACGAAATGGCGCGGTTCATCCGCTCTGCAGTCTGCTATAAAATAGTTTCAACCCAATTTAGTTTCATGCAGCAGACTTTCTTTCCGCAGGAATTCAGGAAAAAATACGCCGCGCTGATGGGCTCGGAAGCGGAAACTTTTTTCGATTTTTGCGCCAGAAAAATGCCGAAAAGCATTTGGGTGAACTCGCTGCAAATCCGCCCCGCTATTCTTGCGAAGGATTTGCGAAAAAAAAGCTGGCAATTAAAGGAATTATTCCACGAGAACGCGTTCGAACTGGAAGGCGTTGAAAAGCCGGGCTCAAGTGAAGAGTTCAAAAATGGGTTGTTCAACCTTCAGGAGAAGGCTTCAATGATTCCCGCAATTTGCCTCGCGCCGCAGAGAAAGGATGTTGTGCTTGATGCGACAGCCGCTCCGGGAAACAAGACGCTTCAATTGGCGACGCTCATGAACGGAGCAGGCAGGGTGGTTGCGGTGGAAAAGAACGTTGAAAGGTTCAGGGTTCTGCGCTTCAATGTGAAAAAATTCGGTTTGAAGAATGTCGTTGCGAAGCGCATGGACCTCCTTGATGCGCACAGGAAAGGCATTTTTGACAAGGTTCTTTTGGATGCCCCGTGCAGCTCCGAAGGCCTCGTGAGAAAGGATTTTGATGCGCTGAAAAACTGGAGCAATGAACTGGTTCTGTGGAAATCGGAGCTGCAGAAAAAACTGGCATTGAAGTGCCTTGAAACCCTGAAGCAGAACGGCGAAATGGTTTACAGCACCTGCTCGCTTTCTCCTGAAGAGAACGAGGAAGTGGTGCAGAGCGTTATTGAAGGCGGAAATGCGGAACTTGTCGAGGCGAAAGTCAGGGGCTTTGAAACGCGCCCGGGGCTGCTGCAGTACAACGGAAAAAAATTTGATTCAACAATGAGGAGAGCGGTGCGCATTTACCCGCAGGACAATGATTCGCAGGCATTTTTCTACGCAAAAATAAGGAAAACTGCTACATAAAAGAATTGTTTTTTAACCTCAAAAACTGATAAGTAATCCACATGCCATATAAAAGAAGGGCGATGGAGAAAAAACTCCGGGAAACCGGACGCGCACCTAAACCGAACGGCGACCCGGCAAAAACGCGCACAAGGATAAACGGCGTGATTCATGCGATATGGAAAAGGGCCGCAGGAAAAATTGAAGCTGACGGGCAAATAAGGCAAACGTTCGGGGCCGAACTGAAGAAGCTCCAGAAGCAGATGGAATCCTCGCATCTCGAGTCCGCAAGCGCCGCGAACCTGCTTCTAATGCTTGAAAACCTCGACAAACGCATAAGGGCGTATGAAAGGGAACGCGGAAGGTTCGTCGACCTATAAAGCAATTTTAAAGCTTTCCCAAATAACATTAATTCAGCTGTTTCTGCCGCAATGGTCCAGTGGTTAAGATGCGACCCTGTCACGGTCGAGATCCGGGTTCGATTCCCGGTTGCGGCGTTCGAAAGCCAGCCTCGAGAGTTGGTGTCTGCGGAACAAATTTTAAGGGGTTCACGCCTAATTCTACAAGGGTCTTTTGGATTGATTGTAATAGGCATCACGGGCAAGTACTGTGCGGGAAAAACAACGGTCTGCGATTACCTGAAGAGCAAGAGCTTCCAGTACGAATCGCTTTCGGATGAACTGAGGCGCCTCCTTGAAAGCGGGGGCGAGAAAGCAACGCGCGAAAGGCTCATAAGCAAGGGCAATGAACTGAGGAAAAAACACGGGAACGGCGTGCTCGCGAAAAGCATAATCGAGAGAATTCCGAAGGACAGGAATTACGTGATTGATTCTTTGCGCAACCCGGATGAAATAAACGAGTTCAAAAAATTCCAGAATTTCCATTTGTGGGGCATAAACGCGGACGAAAAAACGCGCTTTGAAAGGATTGTAAAGAGGAAGCGCGAAGGCGACCCGAAGACTTTCGAGGAGTTCAGGAAACTGGAGAAGCTCGAGTCTTCGTCTCGGGACCAGAATGCACAGCAGCTGGACAAGTGCATAGAGATGGCGGAAGCGCGCATAGAAAACAACTCGACGCTTGCGGACCTTTTCGCGAAAACGGATTCGCTCCTCCTGCAGATTCCTTTGGAGTTCAAGAGGCCCTCGTGGGACGAGTACTTCATGAACATTGCAAAGGAAGTCGCTTCGAGGAGCAACTGCGTGAAGCGCAAGGTCGGCGCGGTCATTGTGCGCGAAAAAAGGATTGTTTCTACAGGCTACAACGGAACTCCGAGGGGGGTAAATAACTGCAATGAAGGCGGTTGCCCGAGGTGCAATTCCTTTGCGGAGAATGGCACGAAGCTTGATGAGTGCTTGTGTTCGCACGCTGAGGAGAACTGCATTGTGCAGGCTTCGTTCCACGGGATTTCAACCGCCAATGGGACGATTTACGCGACTTATTCGCCGTGCCTCACGTGCAGCAAAATGATTATCAATGCGGGAATAAAAAAAGTCGTTTATAACGCGAATTACCCTCTTGCGGAGAACGCATTGAGGATGCTGAAGGAAGCTGGCGTGGAAACGGTAAAGATGCAGTTTTGAATGCGTTCCAAAAAAAAATTACTTTTCTTCCGGCCCGAGAATTATTGATTCGAGGTTCTGCTTCAAATCCCGGTTGTCGGGCAGAATGTAATCCGCGAGTTTGAGCCTGTGGGATACCCTTTGCGCTGCAGTGGGGTGCTTCGGCTTGAGGAGTATCGTTACAAGCATCTTTGCGAGGTCGATGTCGCCGTAGGAATCCGTAATGAGCACGGCTTTTTTCGCGTCGAAGTCTATGCCTTTTGCAGTGAGGCCTTCCTTCACCGCGGTGAGCTTCGATTTTATGGGGATGCCCTCGTACTCCGAATCCTTGGTGCCGACAATGCTCTTCACGCCCACAATCCTTTCATCCGCATCGAACTCAAGCTCTGTTCCAAGCACCAAATCGAATTCAAAACCGAATTTGAGCTTGAAGTGGGCATTCAGCATTTCCCCGAAATCCCTGGAGGAAAGAGTTGCAAGGACGATTGTTTTGCCGCTTTTCTTTATGTCCTTGAGCGCCACCACGAGCGGGAGCCTTATGCCGGACTTTACCTTGTCGAGCACGGGATAAAAGTCGCGGCGCGTGAGCTTTTTCGCGATAAAGAATTTGTTCCCCTCGGTTATGGCCTGTTCAACGCTGTACTCGCCCGAAGCGATTTTTTTTATGAGCGAATCGTAAATTTCCTCGCCCCCGCTTTTGCCGGATTCCCCAATATCCGGAAACGCGAGCATCAGCCCTTCAAGGTTGGCGTCGCTCTTGTAAAGGGTTCCGTCCATGTCGACAATTACGGTGTCGAATTCGGTGGCCTTGTAATGCGGCAAGGCGCTGCGCCTTAGTTTGAACTGCAGCGAATTCTTGAGGACAATGCCGAGAAGCTTTGCCGATGAAAGCTTGGTTTTAATGTCCCTTACGCGTGGAACGCGCGGAATCTGCATAATAAGGTTAAAGGTTCACTTCTTTAAATACCGACTTTTCGGCAAATTAACGGACGTTAAAATTTAAAACGGGTATTTCCTAGTGTATACGCTATGGAAGAAACCTATGATGTGATAGTTGTCGGCGCGGGGCCTGCGGGCGGCTCGGGCGCGCTTCATTGCGCGAGAAAAGGCCTCAAAATACTTGTTATTGAGGACCACGAAACAATCGGGGAACCTGTGCATTGCGGCGAGTGCCTGAGCGAGTATGCTACACAAAACACGGAAATAAAATTGCCCGAGAGCGTTATTTCGGAGCACGTGAAAGGCGTTAAAGTGATTTTTCCGGATGGAACAGCCTCCGCACTCAACGAGCCGGGCTATGTTCTTGAGAAGCACAAGTTCGAGCAGTGGCTCTGCGGAGAGGCAAAAAATGCGGGCGCAAAAATAATGCTCGGCGCGAGGCTCGAGGCGCTTGAGAGAAAGGGAAATGTTTGGGAAGCGAAGACAAGCAAGGGAATCCTGAAAGCAAAAATAATCATTGACGCTTCGGGAGTCGCGAGTGTTGTTTCAAGGCTGCTAAAGCTGAATGAGCGCTTTGAGGCCGTCACTGGAATACAGTACGAGCTCACAGGAATCCCGCGCTCGGGTTACCTTGATTTCTTCATTTGGCCGGAACTCGCACCAAAAGGTTATTTGTGGATGATTCCGAAGTGTGATGGCCGCGCAAACGTGGGCCTCGCGACAACGGAAAGGAACAAGGCTAAGCAGTACACGGATGAATTCGTGAAGCGCATGGGCTGGGAATCAAAATCAAAAGTGAAAACTTTCGGCGGATTGATTCCTGCTTCGGGCCCGCTGAAAAACACTTATGCGGAAGGGTTGATGCTTGTGGGTGACGCCGCGGGCTTCACTTCGCCGCTGTTTGAGGGCGGTTCGCACCTTGGATTGAAGAGCGGGGAAATGGCGGCAATTGTCGCGAAGGAAGCGATTGAAAAGAATGATTTTTCGAAGGAAACATTCTCAAAGTACGGGCAAATGTGGAAAGCCGAGTTCCCGAAGTATGACGCGATAGTGAAGGGCAAGAAGGCGCTTTATGCTTTTACGGACGAGGAACTGAACTTCATTGCGAAGAATTTCCCGAAGGATTTCGACAATTTCGGGTTGCCCCAAAAAATCGCGTTTGGACTGAAGATTCTGGCGCAGAGGCCACATTTTTTGGGAAAGGGATTCATCAGCGCAATGATGGCGTTTGAATACAGCCAAGCCAGGCACTACGGGTGGTAGCGTCCTGTTTAGCAAGTTCTTACTATCGAGTCCCGGAGGGACGAAGATAGTACTCGCACACCGCCATGCTCGCGGCGGCAGAGCGCACACCTATGGCAGTGCAGTTATTACCATCGAGTCCAAACGACCTTGCAGAATTGAAGATTCTGCGAGGCCTCGTACCCTTGTGGGTACAAGGAGATGGTACTCGCTCCCAACCGGCGAAAGGGTTGAATGAAAGGCTTTTTTAATAGGTTAACGGTAACTCTATTTGTTTATGTATTCGGGGGCAACTTACCATTTGGGGATTATTCCGGATGGCAACAGGCGCTGGGCGACAATGCACGGCCTGCACGCGAGCGAAGGCCACAGGCGGGGAGCAAAGAAAATGGAGCTCATGGTGAACTGGGCTGTGAATCACGACGACATACGCGAACTTACCGTTTATGGCCTGAGCGAGGAGAACTTCAAAAGGAACGCGAACGAGCTGAACTGGCTTTATGACATTTATTATGACGGGCTTACAAAGCTGCTGAAGTCCAAGGAAATGCACAAGAACAAGGTGAAGGTCAACCTCATTTCAACTAATCCGAGGAAAGTGCCGGGCAACATAACCGAAGTCTGCCGGGAACTGAAGCACGAGACAAAGTTCTACGGGAACAAGGTGCTCAACATCCTGATTGGTTACACCGGGCAATCGGAAATTCTGAAATCCGTGCGCAGCCCAATGAACAGAATAAAGAATCTTTTTTTTGGCCTGAATGAACAGGACATTGCCAATTCTCTCGGCGTAAAAAGCAGCTGCGACTTCGTCATAAGGACGGGCGAGGAAGAGGCGGCGCGCGAGGCGAAGAGCGGTTTCCTTTTGTGGCAGAGCGCATACTCCGAGTATTACCACATGGAGAAGTTCTGGCCGGAGATTGAAACCGCGGATTTGGAGAAGGCGTGGGAATACTTTTTGCACACGCGCAGGATGAAAGGCCTGTAGTTTTTCAGCCAAAAAACTAATTTTTTCCGAAGCCGAAAAGAGCACGTAAATTTTACTTCAGGATTTTCCCGGTCTTCAGGTACCAAAGGTAAAGGTCGAGCAGCGAGTGGTTCACTTTCGCCTTTTCCGCGAACTTGTCAAGCGCGGCTTCAAACTCCAGATAATTTTTTCCGGTCAGGTGCGCTGGAATTTTTTGTATGATGCCGTGCTCGTTCATTATGCGGAGGATGTGCCTGTCGAGAATCGCGACGTTGTCAAAGCCCGTGTTCCGCAAAAAATGCGAAGCCTCCTTGTATCCGAGGCCTTTCACGTTCTCGACAAGATAAGTGCGCGCGGCCCTGCCATCCGCAAATTCAGATACTTTTTTCTTGATGCCGAAGTGCTTCCGCGCATCAACAATGAATTCCGCGCGGCGGTTATAGAACCTGTAACCGAGTTCCTTGAGCCTTCCGGTGAGCCCTTTTTTCGGAACCACTATATAAATGTTTTCCTTGAGTAACGGGACTAAGTGATTTTAATTCTTGTTGCTTTTCAAAATGCCAAATACAGCCAAAATACCTAGTATTACAGCCACTATATTGATTTCGGGGACCTGGACGGTTTCCGGTGTTTTTGTGACCGCAACCTTGGTCGTGCCAAGAATCACTGTCCCATCAGCATATCCATAAATCACATTCAAACTGTAAACCCCATTTGCCTTGATTATGTCTGTTGCCTCGCTCCCCATGCTTATAGTCTGGTTGTAAAACCTCATATTCCTGGAGTTTCCGCCTTCAGGGTTCATTGTCATTGTTATTGGAGGCTCGTTTGAGGAAACTTTTTGCACAACAAGCTGAATACTTTCTGGCGAAACATCGCTGTATGCTGTTGCCTTCACAATGAAAGTTTCATCCACGCCAATGACGAATTCGCTTTTGGCTTGGGTGTTTCCCGCGTCAAACGTGTTCACGACAACCTTCTTTTCCGGCACGAACGCACAGTCGCTGCTGCATCCTCCTGAAAGGTCCGGCGATTCGCAGATGCCATTGCATGCCGTGGGCGGAACGCCGCTGCCCAATGTCGTTACAGTGATTTCGTTTGATTCGGCCGAATCACCGCCGTCATTGTATGCCGCGACAGTATATGTGTAAGCTGTTGATGGCACAAGGCCGGAATCCGCGTAAGTGGTTAATGATGTTACGCTTCCGACAACAGTCCCTGCCCTCTTTATTTTGAAACCCGTCTCGTTGTTGGAGTTGTCAGTCCAGTGCAATGTGACTGAGTTGGCCGTGACTCCAGTTTGGGAAGCGTTCAGGGTGGGCGCAGGAGCAGGAACCGCCGGCTTTACGGACACGTTCTCCGCGCCAACAAATCCAAAAAATAAAAACAACAGCGCGAAAAGCAAGGCTAGTGTAAAGGCTATTCTCATGCCAAAAAATAGGTTTTTCTAGTTAATTAAGTTATAGCAAACCAATAAAGTAATTCGATGGATTTAATGGTTTGCTATCTAGCGGACCACCATACATGCCGAAAAACTTTCGCGGTCCGCCATAATCCGCAGCCTTTAACCTTTCACATTTCCAACAGGCTTCAGCGAAAACACTTTTCTCGAAATCCCTATCTCATCCATTGTCTTGATTACTTCACTGATGTCCTTGTACGCAAGGCCCGCTTCCTCCGCGAGGCCTGCATAAGACGCGCTCTTCACGAAAATTCCGCGCTTTTCCATATCCCTCTGCAGCTGCTCACCATTCACAAGTTGCTTTGCCTTTGTCCTGCTCATAGTCCTTCCGGAACCATGCATTGTGCTTCCAAAAGTTTCGAGCATCGCTTTCTGCGTCCCGACGCACACATAAGAGCCCGTTTCCATTGAGCCCCCAACTATTATGGGCTGGCCGGTTTTCCTGTACTCCGGGCAAAGTTCCTCATGCCCAGGCCCGAAACCGCGAGTGCTTCCTTTGCGGTGCACAACCAGTTTTTTGCTTTTTCCGTTCACTATATGCTTCTCGACCTTCGCGATGTTATGCGCCACGTCATAAATCAGATTCATTTCCATTTCCTCCGCGGTTTTGCGGAAAACCTTTTCAAACACTTTCCTTATGTTGTGCGTAATTACCTGCCGGTTTGCAAAAGCGTTGTTTGCCGCACATGCCATTGCCGCGTAATACTCCCTTCCTTCCTCGCTGTTGAACAGGGCACAGGCAAGCTCCTTGTCCTTCACTTTCAATCCCTGTTTCCTCATCACAGGTTCAAATGCACTCAAATAATCCGTTGCAATCTGGTGCCCTGTTCCTCGGGAACCGCAGTGAACCATAATCATTACCTGCTCCTCATTTTCAACGCCGAATGCCTTCGCAATTTCCCTGTCATAAATGTTCTCCGCGTGAATCACCTGCACCTCAAGATAATGGTTTCCGCTTCCAAGGGTTCCGAGCTGGTT
>AQRS01000036.1 GCA_000402355.1 Candidatus Iainarchaeum andersonii SCGC AAA011-E11 | reverse complement strand
AAAATATGTAGGGAAGCGGGCTTACGTGGTCGTTTTGGACTAGAAAAACCCAAAAACCACAAAATCACCCAATTTTGTCCCAGAGTCTTGTTTTTTTTGCCCGCCCCTGCAGCTTGGTCGGCTGCAACCCGCCCATCACATTTTCGCATTCACTTTTCCCCACCTCGTGCTGTTTTGAGTGTGGCCGAAACGGGAACTTTTACCTGTTGATATTGCGCATTTTCCCCTTAATACGCCTTTTGAAGCGTTAAATTTCCGCTTGTTTTTGTCTGGGTTTTAAAAAAACGCTTTTCCAATGGGATTGTATGCTTGCGGTTCTTTTTTCAGGGGGCAAGGATTCCACGCTCGCGCTGGGCTACGCGATTCGCCACTCCAAAGTGAAGTGCCTCATCACTCTGGTTTCGGAAAACCCCGGGAGTTTCATGTTCCACACCCCGAACATTCAATGGGTGGAAAAGCAGGCTGAATGCATCGGCCTTCCGATTATGCTGCAGAAGACCAAGGGCGAAAAGGAAAAGGAGCTCGCGGATTTGGAAAAAGCAATTTCGGCGGCAAAGAAAAAATTCGGTATCCGTGGCGTTGTTTCCGGTGCCATTGCTTCATGCTACCAGGCTTCGAGAATCCAGGGGGTTTGCGATTCCCTTGAATTGGAGTGCTTCAATCCATTGTGGCAGAAGGACCAATTCGAGCTGCTCCGCGAATTGCAGGAAGAAAAAATAGATTCAATTGTTGCGGGTGTTTTCGCGCAGGGCTTCGAGAATTTCCTGGGGCGGAAAATAGATGCTTCATTCATCCGTGACGTGAAGCCGCTTGCTGAAAAGCTCCAGGTTAATCCCGCGGGAGAAGGGGGAGAATTCGAGAGCTTTGCCCTTGATGCGCCGTTCTTCAGGAAAAAGCTGCGGATTTTGGAGAGCAAAGCCATTGACGGCAGGCATGGCGCAAAAATTCTGGCAATCGAAAAGCTTGAGGCGGTGCAGAAATGATTCTCGTGGTAAATGTGTGCGCGCAGGAACTGCATTTTTTCGAGTTCGTGAAGCCGGTGCTTGGCATTTTGCGGAACGCCGGTGTAGAGCACGAGGCCAGGCATTACACGGATTTGACAAAAAAGGATTTGTCCAGCGCCGACAAAATAATAATCTGCGGAACCTCGCTAAAAGATTTTAGGTACTCGGAATGCCTCGAAAAATTCTCTTTTTTGAATTCGTTTGAAAAGCCGGTTCTGGGTATTTGTGCGGGCGCGCAGATAATTGCCCTGGTTAACGGCTGTTCCCTGGAAAAAAACCAGGAAATAGGCTTGCAGAAAATTTTGTTTGCCAAAAAATTTTTGGGCATTTCAGGGAGCACAGAGGTTTACGCGCTGCATAACGCGTGCATTGTGAAAAACAATTTGTTTTCGGAGTCTTTCGAGGCTTTTTCCGAATCAGGGAAGTGCATACAGGCTTTCAGGCACCGCAAAAAGCCTTTTTTCGGCGTTTTGTTCCACCCTGAAGTCAGGAACAAAAACATGGTTTTGGAATTCGCAAATCTCTAGGGGCTTATTGATTTTTTTAAGTGCAGCTGCCGCCGGTTTTTTCAGTTGAAACAATGGCTTTGTCGGGATAGAAACCCGTTATTCCAATGGTTCCTTTTTGTTCCCACGCCGCCTTGCATTCATATCCCGCATTGCAGCCTTCACAGGAGTATTCGGTTATGCATGAGCCTGCTTGTTCATATTGCGCCTGTTTTGCAACCGCTTTGCACGCGGGATTGAGATTTCCGCTTATCCCGAACTCTTTTTCTGCACTGTCTTCCCCTGAATCCTCTCCGGATACCGTTGCGGTTGCCGCGTATCTTGCGCCTGCAGCGACCTCGAATTGTATGGCTATTTTCTGTGCCTCTCCGGGCCCGAGATTATTGAGCGCGGAACCGAAATCCCTGACAAGATTCCTTTTTTCTTCGGTGCCCTCTGCCGTAACCCTGTAAATTTTTGCGGCATAGAATCCCCCAATTGAGTTGAGGGAGCCCGTGTTCTGCACATCCAGCTCGAGCGTTTTTTGCGTGCCGCCGATGCTTTCCTTTGCCTCAAAGCCGATTATTTCGAGCTGTGCCGGCTTTTCCCCGAAGTAGATTACGCAGTCGTTTATGGTTTCCTTGCGCACGCACCTGAAGTGCGCTTCTCCGGAAATTTTTTGCTTTGCCGTGAAGCTCCTCGCGGTTATTTCAATCGCGCCTGAATTGCATGTTTCCGGGGAACTGCATTCAAACCTAACACTCCTTGTCCGCGTGTCAAATGTTTTTCCGCCGAATGAAAGGCCCTTTGGAATATCCATTTGGGTTGTGTAGCTTTTTCCCGTGTTCTGTTCCGCGTAGTCAAGCGATTTTTTTATTGCGGTTGCCGCATCCTGTTCAGGGAAAATAAAGTAGCTGAGCAAAATGTAGAGAAATGCCGCTGTTATAATTGCGGCAACCAGGATCCTGAACGGGCTTTCCACGTTTTACTGCCTCCTTTTATGCGGCCTGAATATCTGGTGTATTTCCCATTTCCACAGCTTTTTGAGCAAAAAACCCAGCGCGAATACCACGAGGAAAATTATTGCGGCGCTCTCAAAATCACCGGTAAAAAGGAAGTAATTGAGCTTTCCCTCGCTCCACATCTTGAACAAGGCATAGAATGCGATTATCGCGACGAACGCTATGGCGACATAGGCGGCTTTTTCGCCCCAGTACATCAGTCTTGACATAGTTTAATAGATGCGCAAACGGATATATTAATTCAGCCCAGCGGTTTTCAGCCTGGCGTTTCATTAAGTTTTATGCTGCCCTGGTTTTTGTACATCGCGAGTATTTCTTTTACGGAAGTGCTCTCTTCCGGTTTCTTCTCGCGGAATTTGATCATGCGCGGAAACCTCAAGGCAAACCCCGGTTCTCCTTTTGTTTTTCCGGCGGTGTGCATGGGGCTTTTCGTTATTTCGTCGGCGCGCACCTCAATCACGTAAAACGGCTTTACCCAGGAATCGGGCTCAATTTCAGAATCCACGCGCGCGGGCTTTTCCTTCTGCGATATTTTGCTCAGCTTTTTCTCCAGTTCTACAAGGATTTCCTCGGTCATTCCGGTTCCTATTTTTGCGATGCTCTTGAACGAATCGGTTGCTTCATCATAAACCGCGGTCAGCAGGCCTCCGAGGCCAAACTGCGTCCTTTTGCCGCGGCCCTTGAAGTAGCCGATTATCGTGACGTCCGCCGAATCAGACAATTCCCCTTTGTAGCTTCTCTTGAGCTTTATCCACGCGTATTTCCTCGCGCCGGCAATGTATCTCGCGCTCAAATCCTTTGCTATTATTCCTTCGAGGCCATTTTCGATGCTTTCGAGGAAAAATGCCTCCATTTTTTCCGCGTCACCGGTTTCAATGCTTTTTGTCAGCTCGATTATTTTCCCCTTGCCTATCGCTTTTGCCAGGAGTTTCCTCCTCTCCTTGAAAGGCTTTTCCATGCAGTTTTTTCCCTCAAGGTACATTATGTCGAACGCGAACATCTTGAGCGGGAAATCTTCCGACATTTTTTTGATGTCGTACTTCCTTTTGCGCTGTATGGTTATTTGGAACGGAAAGTACTGTCCGGTTTCCTCGTTGTATGCAAGCGCCTCTCCTTCAAAAATCATTTTTTTTGCCTTCACCTGCGCATTGATTGCGTTCACCAAATCGGGGAACATGTGCGTCACGTTTTCCGCCTGCCTCGAAAAAATTATTATTGAGTTTCCGTTCTTGTGGCACTGAAGGCGAAAACCGTCGTACTTTGCTTCTACGGCACATCTCCCCAGCTTTTTTATTATCTCTTTTGAGCTTGGCAGCCTTTCCGCGAGCGTGGGCCTTATCGGGACGCCGGGCTCGATTGAGATTCCCTCCAATCCTTTCAGCCCGTTTTCCTTCAGGTTTTCCGCTATTCCGCCGAGGTCCGAGTAAATGTTGTACTTTTCCTCTATGATTTCGCGGAGCCTTTGCCTCGCCTTCCTCCAGAATTCCTCTTTCCTTTTTTCCTCTTTCTTTTCCTTGAGCGTTGCCTCGATTTCTTTTTTCGTTTGTTTGCCCTTCAAAAACTCGCCGAGGTAATTCACTGCGAGCGATTCCATTATCGTGGGGTCGCCGATGCCTAGGCGCATGTTTCCCAATGGGATGCGCGCAACGAATTTCGCTTCGGTTCCCGAAGCGCTGTTCAGGAGTTCCGCGAACATCTTGAGTTTGGAGTCCTGGCTTCCTTTGCCTTCTGTTTCCGAGATTTTTTTGAAGTTCGAGAAAACTTTTTCTATTGACAATTTTTCCGAGAACAGCGAGCTCTGCTTTTTTTTGTCGCCGAGTTTTTTCGCTACGTCCCCAAGGTCCCCAGTTTCCTTGTAAAGCTTTTCAACCTCTTCTTTTGAGTAGCCGAATGCGCGCGCAATGCCCTGCTCTATGAGGCCTTCTCCGAGGCCTGCTTCTATTGCTAAATGGCTGGGCCCTA
This sequence comes from Candidatus Iainarchaeum andersonii SCGC AAA011-E11, assembly GCA_000402355.1. GTDB lineage: Archaea > Iainarchaeota > Iainarchaeia > Iainarchaeales > Iainarchaeaceae > Iainarchaeum > Iainarchaeum andersonii. Next base: position 37,249 of record AQRS01000036.1, on the reverse strand, counting down.
ATGAGCCTTGCGAGAGGTAAATGATGTGCCTTATTTCCTTTGCGCCTGCCTTTGCAAGCAGTTCCGCGAGGATTGAGGTCATTTCGAGCCTCGAGGATACGTTTTCTATGCGCTCAAAATAAGCCGCGAGTTCGGAAAATTGCATAGTAATCCTTTGCGCTTTAACCCTTAAAATACGTTTTTCCGGGTTTTTTGCAGCATTTTAAAAGGTTTGGTGGCGTAAAATCTTAGGTTCCAAGAAAGCCTTGCATGGGGTTGTGGTGTAGCCTGGTCCAGCATTTAAGCTTTGGGAAATCTCTTGTTCCGGCAGGATATGCTCCTGCAAGGCACAATTGATTCAAAAGAGCTTACGACCCCGGTTCGAATCCGGGCAGCCCCATTCAGTTTATTTTTTTGCCATTTCGAAACATTCACAAGCCAACAATTAAATTCCCGCAATGCTTATTTCTGCACATGCCGGCCATTATGGAGCGCATCAAAGCATTGCAGATGTATGACTTCATGATAATTTTTTTGTCAGCCCTGAGCGTTGTTTCGAACCTTTACTTCAATTTTTTCTCCTCGCAGAACACCGCTTTGCTGCTGAGCGTTTTTGCGCGCACTTTGATTGTTCCTGCTTTTGCCGCCTGCCTCGACCTTTCAATAAAATATTTTTTGCTCAAGAAGCCGCTTGCATTGCCGAAAACCGCGGTCATCAGCGGGCTACTCGTCAACGGAATCATTGACCAGTCCGCTCCCATAATTGTTCCGCTGGTTGCTGCCACAATCGCCATTGTTTCGAAGCGCATAATCAGGAGCGAAAAAAGGAACATATTCAATCCAGCGGGCTTCGGAGTTTTCTCGGCTGTAATTATTTTCACTTACATTTTGGGGCAAAAGGTTTTTGGCGCGTGGTGGGTTGCCTCGACATTGCTCGCGGTTCCGCTTGGTTTTTACATTTCCTACAGGATGCGGAGGCTTCCCCTCACGCTTTCCTTTTTCATTGCTTACGCGGTTTCGCTCGCGGTTTTCTTCGGCACTCCGTTGAGTTCGCTCGTAAAGCCGCTTTTTGTTTCCACTTTCTTTTTTTTCGCCTCTTTCATGCTTCTCGAGCCGCGTACCTCTCCCAGGACCATGTGCGGAATGGTGCTGGCTGGAACAGGTGTGGGGCTTATACTTTCTTTCCTGCCTTCGTTCGCGCCGCCGCTTGAATTCACTTTGGCATCGCTGATGATAATAAATGTTTTCAAGGGTTTCCTTGACAAGAAATTGCCTGACGCTAAGCCTTTACAAAACTAGTTTTGGCCGCATATTTCGGATTTGCCGAGTTGTTTTTACTGCACTGTAACGCTTGCCTTCATGCTTGGATGGACAGCGCAGTGGTAATCATATGTTCCCGCAACTGCGAATGTGTGTGAGAATGACTGGCCTTTGTTCAGCTGGTCGGAATCAAGTTCGCTTCCCGAATCAGAGGTAACGGTGTGCGGCGCGCTGTCAAGGTTGGTCCATTTAACTGTGTCGCCTGCATTAACCGCGAGTTGGCTCGGGGAATAAGCGAAGTCCTTTATCGTTACTTCGATTATTTTCGCGCCTGTTTCTCCGTTGCCTGTCTGTGTTCCGTCGTTGTTCCCGCTTTGCGGTGGCTGTTGGGTTTGCTGTGCGCAGCCGCTCAGCGCAATGAAAAGTATTATTCCTGCTATTGCGATAAACCGAAAGTTTTTGCCCATTGAACCACCTGATAAAACTGTGTTTTGTTCCATATAAACATTTTGTTTTGTGTGCAGCCATTGATAAATGAATGCATTTTTGCCAACTTTTAAATATTTTGGGGCTGTTGAATATATTATGAAGATGAGGTTTTGCCCGCAGTGCGCTTCGCTGAGTTTGTCGGAAATCGGAAACGGCGAGATCGAGTGCAGGGTCTGCCACTATAAGGGCGTTCCTGCGGAGGGCAGCATGGATGAAATGAATGCGCTCAAAAAAAGCTTTGACAGGATAAAGCTCAAGGATGTGGATTTCGCGCCCAAAAAAATCAGCGGCAACGAACTCCTGAAAAAAGAAAACGAGCTTGGTGAAAAGCTCAAGTCCATGAAGGGCAAAAAGAGCGACGATTTTGAGATACTTTGATGTATAATTGATTATTCCTGCTTTTTGCCGATTCCTTTGAATCCAAAAACCCCTTACGAAAACTAATAAAAGTCTTTCCAGAGCGATACTATTCATTCAGAGGGGGGCGTAGTGTAGCTTGGTTATCACGCGAGGCTGGGGGTCTCGTAACCCCAGTTCAAATCTGGGCGCTCCCACACCTTTTTTCTTTCTTTGTCAAGAAAGAAAAAAGCTGTGCCAAAAAAGAAAGAAAGTTAACCTATGTACCAAAAGAAAGAGTGTAAAGCCGTACCAAAAAGAAAAGTGTAATGGAAAATGAACCTAGGGCGCTCCAAGTTACTTTTTCTGCCCTACCAAAGCGTTTTAATAATTCTCTCGGATTGTTGTTTACATGGCTGAAAAGGAACAAACTCTGGGCCTGACGGTAAAGAAGGGCGTGGATTTCAGCGAGTGGTACAATCAAGTGGTTCTGAAGGCGGAGCTCGCGGATTACGCTCCGACGCGCGGCTTCATGGTGATTAGGCCCAACGGTTATGCAATTTGGGAGTCAATTCAAAGCTACTTCAACGCAGTTATGGAGAAGCACAAAGTCAGGAACGCCTATTTCCCGCTTTTGATTCCAAAGAGTTTTTTTGAGAAAGAGGCGGAGCACGCCGCGGGATTCGCGCCGGAACTTGCGTGGGTCGAGGCCGAGGAAGGCGAGGAGAAGGTCGCGATAAGGCCCACATCGGAAACCATAATGTATGATTTTTACGGGAAGTGGATTCGCTCGTGGCGCGATTTGCCATTGCGCATAAACCAGTGGTGCAATGTTCTGCGCTGGGAAGTGAAGCAGACCAAATTGTTCCTCAGGACGCGCGAATTCCTTTGGCAGGAAGGCCACTGTGTTTATGCAACCAAAGGGGATTGTGACCGCGAAGTCAGGCTTTTTTTGGACGAGTACAAAAAAATGGTCGAGGAAGTGCTCGCGATTCCAGTCATTGCCGGCGTTAAAACTGAGAAGGAGAAATTTGCGGGCGCATTTTACACCACGACAATAGAGGCTTTGATGCCGGATGGAAGGGCTTTGCAGATGGGCACCTCGCACAATTTGGGTCAGGGATTTGCAAAGGCATTTAACATCAGGTTCACGGATGAGAATGCGAAAGAGCAGCTCCCTTGGCAGTCAAGCTGGGGCTTTTCAACGCGTTTGATTGGCGCGATTGTTATGGTTCACGGCGATGACAAGGGTTTGGTGCTGCCGCCTAATATCGCGAGGAACAAGGCGGTCATTGTTCCGATTGTTTTCGAGAAATCCAAGGAGCAGGTGCTGAAAAAGGCGCGCGAAATCGCTTCAGGCCTCGATGAATTCGGCGTTTTTGTGGATGACCGCGACAATTACAGTGCGGGCTGGAAGTTCAACGAGTGGGAGCTCAAGGGGATTCCGCTGCGCATTGAATTGGGCCCTAAGGACATGGCGAAGAAGCACGTGGTTGTGGTGCGCAGGGACACCTCGAAAAAGGAATTCGTGAAATTTTCCGAGCTGAAGAAAAGGCTCCCAAAAATTTTGGGTGAAATGCACGCGGAAATGTTTGCGAAGGCGAAAAAGTTCCTGGATTTGAACATTGTTGAGGTAAAGAATTATGGCGAGTTCAAGCGCGCAATTGCGGAAAAGAAGATGGCCTTGGCTTACTTCTGCATGGATCCGGAGCCGGAGGAAAAAATCAAGGAAGAAACAGGCGCAACCTCGCGCTGCATCCCGTTTGACCAGAAGGAAGCAAATGCAAAATGCTTTTTTTCCGGAAAGCCCGCTCAGAAAAAAGTTTTGTTTGCGAAGTCCTACTAATTGAGGTATGCCTCGTTTTTTCTGGGAAATTCCCTTTCCCAAACCTCGACTATTGAATCGTCTATTTTTTTGTCGTGGAACCTGAGAAAAAAGAAACCCTGCGAGGAGTAAAGCCTTTTTGCGGCCTCGTTGTCCCTTTTCACGAGCAATGATGCCTTTTTCGCGCCGTTGCTTTTTAGGAACTCAATCGCAAACTCGACCAGCTCCTTGCCGATGCCTTTTTTCCGGAGATTTTTTTTGACGCTCACGCCGTTTATGAAGCCAGTGTTTTTCCTGATTTCGAGGTCCACGAATCCCGCAATGCTTTTGCCGAGGCTTTTCTTGAATATGAATGTCCCGTCTTTTTTGAGCCTTTCGGATATTTTTTCCTCCGAGAGCCTCGTGTACGGGAACTCCGTGTCAATCATTTTTGCGAGCCGCTTCGCGTCCTTCTCCATGGCTTTTGTGATGCTCAGTTTCTCACCATTTTTAGGTAATCATTTATCTCGTCGAATGAAACGCTTGCGCCCGCAAATTTTGCCGCGTACAAAGCCGCCTCGAGGGATTGCTTGGATTTGTGCATTTCCTTTGCGAACGAGCCGTTCTCGTATGCAAGCGCAATCAGTTCTATTGACCTGAAGACAGGTATGTCGCCGAAGCTTTGCCTGAATTCCGCGAGGCTGTTTCTGTCCAGTTCAACGCGTTTTTGGTGGCGCCTCTCGAGATAGCTGCGGAGCTGTTCCGGCTCCTCGATGAGCATCCTGGTTGTGCGCTCGTCAATGACCAGGGCGTCGCAGTTCATCTGTTTTATCAGTGCGAGGGTTTCGGATTCGCCCTCGTCAATGAGCCTTATGTTGTGGCATTCCTTTGTGCCGCATATTTTCGCGCTTATTGCCTGGAGCTCGTTCATCTTCTTTTTTACCAGCGGCGTTGTTTTAACGACCTTTAAATATCCTTCTTCTACCGCGTCGCGTATCCTTATTGCGTTGAGCTCGAATTTTTTTATTTTCACGGGCGTCGCAACGGATTCGCGGTAAACGGATTCGGGGATTATGAATGCGATTCCCTCCATTTCCGCGAGGTGTTTGAAGAGCCTTATCATGCAGTTTCCGGAAATTGTTATCAGGGTGCTCGAGTCAACGACAAACTGTTTCAAGTGTTAAGCAACTCCCTCAACCTTTCAACCCTCTCGTGTATGGGCTTGGTGGCGTGCTGTTCATCATGTATCCTTGTTGTTCCTATGTACATCTGGAGCTCTTTCCTGTCCGCGCCGGTCAATGAGGCGGCCTGGCTCAGGCTCAGGCCGAGGGCGTATGCGGTTGAGGCCTGCTTTACTTTTGCCTTTTCGTAAATGTTTTTCGCGAAGTGCCCGAGCTCATCGTCGATTTCCTTTATTTCACTTATTACGTTGTTCAGGTTTTTCGTGTACATTGCCTCATTCTGTTTAAGGGCTGCTTCGAGGCATTTTTTGAGGGAATTTCCAATGCCTTGTGAAAGGCGCGGCCACACCCTGCTTTTCAGGAAATGGTCTTTCGTGAGTATCTTGTACAATGAGTAAGCTATTACAGAAAGGCTTGCGAGTTCGGAATCATTTTCGACTGCCGCTTCCTCAATGCTGTCGTTTCCAAGCCTTTTCAGGTCCTGCGCCTGCCCCGCCTGAAAGGCCCTGAGAATGGCGTCTGTTCTGTTCCTGAGCTTGGGTTGCATGCATTATGAAGGGGCTTTCGCATATTTAATTTTGTCCGAAAAGGCGTTTCACATGCCTAGGCTTTTTCGCCGTGTAAATAAGTTTTTATTGTGCCAAACCATTATTTAATGCATGAAAAAGGCGTTATTCTGCCTGTTTGTGCTTGTTGCGCTGCCAATGGCTTCCGCTGTTTCCGGCAATGAGGCGGTTAACCTCGTTGCGAACGCGGGGCATTACCTTTACGACAGCGAAACCTACACTCCGCCGAATGTTTCGGTTGAATTCGGCGGAAATTCCTACTGGGTCATTCCAGTGACTTCCGGAAACAACATCACCACTTACTTTGCCGTTGCCGTTGATTCCGGCGGGCTTTCAACCTCGCGTTCCGTCAACAGGGGCCTCTTTGGGGTTGCAGAGGAACTGCGCGAGCTGCAATTGCTCAAGGAATCAATTTCCGCCAATTCGGGCGTCGAGTGGGTTTTCACGCAGAAGTACGAAACAATTTTTTCGGAGATTGCTGTCCAGATGGACAACGAGGTTTTTCAGCTCAACACGGTTGAAACAACCCTCGATTCCGAGGGCCTGAACCTTAATCTCTCTCCATTGAGAAACGAACTGTCAGGCCTCTCTGCCAATGCTTCCGGAATATCCTCGAAACTGGCTTCAGCCTCTTCGCTTGAAAACGAATTTTCAACGAAGCCGTCGCAGGAAAACTTCGGCAAAATGAAGGGCGCCTTTGATTCCGTGTTCGGCTCTATTTCAGGGCTCAATTCGGATTCGGTTTCAAAACTTCGGCAAAATGAAGGGCGCCTTTGATTCCGTGTTCGGCTCTATTTCAGGGCTCAATTCGGATTCGGTTTCATACAGGAGCAACGTTGACAAGCTCAAGCAGCAGATTTCACTTGCCGATATTGATGTTCAGACAAAATCACAGTTGTTCGGGATTCTGGAGCTTCCGCAGGGCATGCAGGCAATAGGCACGTATAATCTGGATGCCACGCAGATCAAGGAATCATTTGGCTCGAGGCTCGCGGCGAGTTCACTGCGAATGGATTCAATACTCAACGAGATGGAAAACAGGCTGCTGAAAAACGAGGTTTACGGCCTGCTTTATTCCGAGAACGGCAGGCTCCAAAAAGGCTCTTCGCAGTTCGAGATTTTAAGCGAGGCGCAGGCAACAATACTTTCAAAGGAGAACCGCCCGATATGGGTTAACCAGTCAGGAGTGAGGGACCTGGAGAAGGATTATGCGAGGGCAACAAAGCTCTATGATGAGAGGAATTTTGCGGACGCAAAGGATTCCGCGGAAAAGGCGATTGATGACGTCATTGCAATTGAAAAAAAGGGCAGGGTTTTGACCGAGAATCCTCCTTTGTTTTCGCAGGACCTTTTGTTCCAGGTTGCGGCCGTGCTCGCGGCGCTCCTGGTTGCACTTTACCTTTTTAACAACCGCGGAAAGATAAGGGGTTTTATTTCGCCCTCGGCAGGGGAAGTCGATGCCGGTGAATAAGCACGCGCTTGCATTGTTTTTTTCTGTTCTGGCCGCATCTATCTGCTTTGCGCAGGTTGCCGTGGTAATCGAGCCTTCAGGAAGCGGCGCGGCAAATCCGGTTTACCCTTTTGAGGCCAAGGAATACCGGCTTACTGTCGCGAACCTTTCGGGGGCCGAGGCGCGCAATGTTGATGTTATGCTTTCCGTCCCGAAAGAGGCTGCCCTTGTTGTGAACGGTTCCGATGAAATTGAAAGGCTATTCACTTTTGTTTCGCTTGGCGCGGGGGAGCAGCAGGAAAGAATTTTTCTGGTAAAGCCGCTCGCGTTTTCGGAAACCCCGCTTGAAATAAAGGCGGTTTATGGCGGCGAGAATGCGCCGAACTCGGCTTCCGCATTTTTGCAGGTTTTGAAGCCGGTTGTTTCATTCAATGCTTCCCTGAGCAAGGATTCTTTCTCGCCGAGTGAGCAGGGAAAAATAACGTTCAGTGTTTCGAATGATTCAGGGCAGGAAACGCTTTTCGGAGTGAAGGTCGAGGCGTTTGCCACGGGCTCTATAGCAAACATAAGCCCGCCGCTTGTTGTGGGTTTGCTTGAGCCCGGAAAAGGCATTCCGGAGTCCTCGTTTTATTTCACAACCGAAAAGCGCCCTGAAAGGGATTTTTTGGCTCTCCACCTGAGTTATTCGGATTCTTTTGGGAGCCATGTCCTGGAAAAGTCATTTAGAGTCGAGTCGCGCAATAGGGATTATTCCGCGGCGTTTTTCGTGGGCGCAATCATTGTGCTCGTGCTTGTTTCGTTTTACTTCAGCAGGAAGCGCATGGCCGGTGAAAAAAAGGATGCGGCAAAAGATGCTGCTCCGCATTCAGGCTCAAAATAACCTTTTTGGGAAATTTTGCATTCAAGAAATTTCTATTACGTCCCCGTCCTTAAGCTCGTAGTCCTTTGAAACCCTTTGGCCCTCAAACTTTGTCGAGCCCCAGATGCGCGCGTACTTCATGTTTTTGGCCATGTCCTTGTGCAAATGCTGGGGAACGTCCCCGACCAGGGTGCCTTTCTTCATTACCATGGGGGAATCGAAATCCGGTTTTCCGCCGGGTTTTTTGGTGTACACCAGAATTTTATTCAATAATCCGAATATTTGTGTCCGCAATTCCGGCTCTTTAACCGTAAATGGGCATTTTAGAAAGAGGCAGTTTTTGTAATCGAGGTTCGTGTCCAGGACTTCCAGAATTTTTTCCATTGTGGTTTCTTCTTCCAGCAGAATGCTTGCGCTGTGTATTCCAAAGCCCTTGAGTGCTGTTTCCAGTTCCTTTTCGCTCATTTTCATGTGCTGCTTTCCCCCTATGGTAATTCCCTTGGATTCTGCCTGCTTAATGGTTATGCGTGGTTTTTCCCTGCCGACTATTATTCCTGATTTTTTGAGTTCATTTATTACGCTGTTTTTTTCCTCATCGCTTGTATAAGTGATAATTAGTGCATCCGCATTTCGCGCAAGCCCGAGAAGCTGCGTGCCGTTTGATTTGCCTTCGCTGCTTCCTTCAACAATTGCAGGGACTTCCACCAGCTGCACTTTTGCCCCTTTGTACTCCATTGCCCCGACTTCGGGCTGCATTGTTGTGAATGGGTAGGGCGCAACCTCTACCTCGGCATTGGTCAGCATTTTGAGCAAATAGCTCTTTCCTGTATTCGGAAAGCCAAGAATTGCTATTTGCCCGTCGCCATCTTTTTTTATGTTGATGGAGTGGCCCGTGGATTTTTTGGACTGTTCTCTTTCTTTTTCCATTTCCTTGCGAAGCTGTGCTATTTTCCAGGTGAGTTCCGCCAAAAGCTTTTCACTGGCTTTGTGTTTTGGCGCGAACTTGTGCATTTCCTGCAAATAGAGCAGCTTTTCGTGCGCTGTTTTTGCCTGTTCGTATTTTTCCTTTGCCTGGAAATATTCGGGGCCTGCATTTGTTGCCATACATACTCTTGGAAAAAATAAATTGTTTTAAACTGAACTCAAAGCCCCAAAAACCTTCAAATCGGCTTTTTTTGAGCAGCGGTAGATGCAAAGGGTCTCAAAAAACCCTTTTTTTCTTGCAATTATTTTAAACTCGAATCCAAGTTCTTTCAGCTTTTTTCCGGTTTTTCCATTGCCGTTCAGGTCCGTTTGCAAAAAGTAGCAAACACCTTTTTTATTCAGGTGCTTCGGCATTTGTTCAAGGAAGCGGTCGAGCACTTCGCGGCCTTTTTTTCCGCCGTCCAAATCAATGTGCCTGTATTCGTCGCTTTCGAGATAAGGCGGGTTGAATATTATCGCGTCGGCTTTTTCGCGGCAATTCCTGAACAAGTCCGATTCAATTGTTTTTATGTTTTTGAACCCAGCTTTTAAGCAGTTTTTTTTCGTTGCCGCGAGCGCGGCTTTGTTCAAGTCCAGTGCAATAACTCTTGAGGCCCCTTTGTGGAACGCATTCAGGCTTTGTATTCCCGAGCCGCAGCCGACGTCAATCATCAGCGCTTTTTTCGGGATTGAAACGTTTTCCGCGAGAAAATAAGAATCCTCGCTGGGGAAATAGGTTTCCTTCGGTGCCCCAAAATGCGCGCCGTTTAAAAAAAATTCAGGCGGGTGCGCTTGCATCTGGAACACCGGTTTTGTTGCAGGCCTGCAGTTCCGGGTGCCTTGCGCAGAACGAATCCTGGAGTTCGCTCAGGCTCGCGGTTTCCCTGCAGTCAATGAGGAATGTCCTGCTCCTCGTGATGCCCAGTTCTTGCGCGGTTTTTTTGGCGTTGTTGTACATTACTTCCTTGTTTTCGTAGCATGCCCTGAACTCGTTCTGGTCTATTGCAGTGCGTCCGAGCGCGATGTCCAGTTCCACCTGCGTCAGCGGCTTTCCGTAGTGGTCACTGAGGGTCCAGCACCCGCCTATTTCCGGCCCGGTTAATATCGTGGGGTCGCCCTTGAAGGGGTTGTTGCAGTAGATTCCGCTCATTGTTCTTTCAAGGTCCGTGAACTTGCCCTGTGAACTCGCGCACATGAGGAAAAGGTTGCCAAGAACGGAGTTCGTGTCCTTAGAGGAAGACTGTGCGAAGCTGAACCAGATGTCTGCGGACTCGTTGAAATCCCGGGCGAAGTCGTAAAATATGCTCCTTTGTTTCGTGTAGGCTTCGTTGTAGTAATCATCGAACAGCACTGCGCTTGGCTTGTCGCCGCTGCAGAAACCAGGAACCATGTCAAGATAATAAATCGGGTAATAATTGTTCGGGTCAAGGTTGAGCTCCGGCACAACATACGCGCCGTTGCTTTCCCTGAAGACGGCATCGAAATTCTTTTTTGTGGGCGGGTAAAACTGCATTTTTGCGGAATCGACAAGCGCTGTGGGGAGCATAGTGATGTCCGGGAACCTCGCGAGAATCTGTTTTCCTTCTTCGCTGCCTGCCTCGACTTTTTTGATTGTGTAGGGAATCTGCCTGACTTTGAAAAGTTCCTCAACCATGTTGGTTTGCCTGCATGATTTGCAGTCATTGGTGTAAACCATTGTAACCGGAATTGTCCTGTAAGCGACGCCGGTTATGGAATTGGCATCGCTTATCGGGGTTGTTTCCGGGGCAGGGTTAATCATTAGGCTTATGGCGTAGCCCCCGAGTATTCCAAGTATGAGGAGCATTACTGCCAGGTATGGCGGGATATTAATGCCCTTGGATCCGGGCTTTTTTTCGCCCTTTGCGGGCTTTTCCGCTGTTTTTTGCTTATCTTCCATGTGACCACTTAAAATTGTTTCTACGGCTAATATAATCCTACCAAGGCAAAATTTTTTAAATGGTGATTTTTTGTTAGCGGACTCCCACTGCCATTTGGATTGGTTCAGGGAACCGGAATCAGTTGTGCAGAGGGCGGTAAAATCAGGCGTTTCGGCCATTCTGTCAAATTCCACTTCGCCGGAAAACATTGGGCCAAATCTTGAACTTTCAAAGAAGTTTAAGGAAGTGGGCTGTGCGATAGGCCTGCATCCGGTGGACCTGCTTTCGCTCGGCGAGGCGCAAATTATGGCGGCTGTTAAGCTGGTTGAGTCGCGCATGCATGAAGCTGCCGCGGTGGGGGAAATAGGAATGGACTTCAAGCATGCAAATGCGGCGCAAAAAAAGCTGCAGGAGCGCGTTTTCAGGGTATTTGTTGCAATCGCCATTGGGGCGAAAAAGCCGGTTGTTGTTCATGCGCGCTTCGCGGAAAAGGAGTGCCTAAGCATTTTGGAGGAAATGAACGCGGAAAAAGTCCACTTGCATTGGTTCACGAATTTTCACGAAAACGCGCAAAAGGCAGTTGAACTGGGTTATTTCATTTCCTGCGGCCCGATTATTTTTAGCGATCCTGCTTCTGCCGAAGTCGTGAAGGGAATTCCCCTTGAAAGCCTTTTGCTTGAAACAGATGCGCCCGTTTTCTTTAAAGGAAAGCAGTCCGAGCCATCCTGGATTCCGGAGGTTTGTGCAAAGGTTGCGGAACTGCACGGCGTTTCTTCGGAAGAAGTTGCCGGAAAGACTGGCAGGAACTTTGAAGCGCTTTTTTTAAAGGGCCGGTTTTTGCCCTAATGCCTTATCCAGTATTGCCTTGCATGCTGTTAGTGTCTTTATGGATGAGTTGCTCCGGGCAAGGAGGTCCTTCACCGTCCGGGCAAGCATTCTCATTTCTTCTTTTGTGATTCCCCTTGTTTGCCCGTTTTCAATGACCCGGATACCGGTTTCGTGCAGCACAATAGTTTTGTTCGGGAGTTTGACTTGGACAAATTTGCCGTAGTCACCTTCAACAAACAGTAGCCCGGATTTGCCGAATCTGGAAACTTGCTCCACTTGCCTTGTTGCCATTCTTTGCGAGTCTGCTTTCCATACCTGTATCCTGTATGCCCACCCCCCGCTGATTGTGGGCGTTATTGTAAGTGCCATGGGCTGCAATTCAGAAGTAAGGCCGGTGAATACGGCTTTTTTTGGAATTGCCCGGTGCCTTTTGTCGGGGTCCGGCGACCGTGCATTCTCAATCCGGCATCTTTCCAGTGTAACGCCGGATAATTGAGGGTGGTATTTGGCCAACTGTTCCATGTGCGGCTTTAAATCGCCTAACATTTTCGGGCTTGACAATCCATAATGGAACATGGATGAGAGTATTGTTGTGTGCCTGTGAGAATTCGCCGGCGGCATAATAACATATTGAGAGTTCCGTTGTTTTTATTTGTGCCGAAACGCCCGCCGGATCCGCAGATAGCCTGTGGTCACTAGGCAAGATTTAAAATAACTCTTGGAGGCACTTTATCTTATGGCGCCCTTAACTCTTTTTCTCGGTGTCCTGATACTGGCTCTTTTGATAGGCAATGGCCTGCTTTTCCTTTTCAGGCCAAAAGAGGAGGAATCGCAGCAGCCCGCGCAAACAGGCAATGAACCGCTGGTTTATGCAACACAGCAGGAAAGGCCGAGCATCGCTCCTTTGGAGAAAAAAATCGAGCTCGCGCATAAACGCATCCAGGAGCTCGAAAAGCTGGTTGCCGACTCAAAAGGCGCGGACAGCTTAAAGCTGAGAAAGAAGGTTGAAAAGCTTGACCATTTCCGTTCAACGGCCGAAGCCGAGATAATTGCGATGAAGGACATACTCAAGGAGCTTCAGGACAAAAATGTGACTGTCAGGGCGCGCTCCTTCAGGAACTCGAAGAGGGAAAAGAACCTTTCCCCGAAGAAACTTCACGCAATGATTTTCAATTCCTCGAAATGATTTTTTTAGTTTTGCGAATTCTCTTTCTTCTTCCAGGTTTTTCGCTCGCCCTTGTCGCTAGAATTGTTGCGTAAATGTTTCGCCACTATGCTTGCCGCTCCTATAACAGGCTCGAGGTCATCGCCTTTGGGAAGGAACTTTATTTTTTTGCCCTGAACCTTAAGCGGTGCGCCATCCACTATTACTTCGGCTTCCTCGAAGAATGAAAGTATTTCCGCGATCTTTTCAATTGTTCTGGCTTCGAGTTCATTCAGGTTTTTTCCCTTGTTGCGGCACAAATCAATGAGCCTTGCGTTCAGCACAACAGAAACCGAGCCGAACATTTTTTCGGAAACTATTTTTTCTTTTTTTGCAATGTCGGTTGTTTTCTTGCTGTCCCTGACTTCGCGCACAGAATTCGTGTCCGCCAGAACCCCTGTTATCACCATTGGCCCGGTTCTTTCCCCGCGCCCTGTTTCATCAATGCCTATCACGAGCTTTTCCTTGAGGCCCATCATTGAGATTATTTCTTCCTTTACTTTTGCTGCATCTGCTCCTTGTATTGAAAGTTTTCCGGAATTGTAAAGGGTTATTGTGCACCCGCCTTTTTTTGCGCGCTTCTCCTCGAAGTAGTTTGTCACTGGCGCGTCCTCGAACAAAGCCAGTATTTCGTTGAGCCTCTTTTTTTCCGGTTTTCCGAAGTTCAGGGTTTCCTGCGTTGGCATGCATAGTATTTGTCCGCGCTAAAATAAAACCTTTGCGCCTGAAAAACGTGTTTTATGGCAGGCCAACAAATATTTCGGCAATATTTCAGGGCCTGCTATCTAGCACCTTGTGCCCAAGGGCATTAGGCCTCAAAGCGTCCTTGCACCCTTCTGGTGCGAGGCATCGCAAGCTAATTGCTTGCAATGTGACAAAAAGAAAAAATTGTGTATTGTTGAGCTTGTCAACGCTTTGGCAAAATGCGTTTGCATTTTGGAAGGAACCGCACCATATGCCGAAAAACTTTCACGGTTTGCTATAAATGTTATTCGGGCTTAATGCTATAGCAAACCAATAAAGTAACTCGGCGGCTTCCATGGTTTGCTATCTAGCAGGCCACCATAAATGCCTAAAAACTTTCGTGGTCTGCTATAGTTATGGAACTGAAGGAGATTGGCCTGGCAATAACCGTTTTCGGCGTTTTCCTCTTTGCTTATGAATGGTTTTTTTCATACTGTTCCAGGATTGTCGGGGAACTCTGTTTTTTCAGTTTTTCCCCCTCGCAGCCGGGAATAAGCATTCCATTGTATTCGCTTGCGGTCATTGTTTTCGGGCTGCTGGTTTTTTTCGGCTCCGGCGGGAAAGAAAAGGAATCCTCCTGAATAGTCTTCTTGGTTTGCCGGCCTGGCAATCCGCGCCTTTATTTTCTGGTGATTCACGGGACTATTTTCCTCTGCCTTCCCGGTACATTACTTTGCGGCGCGGTTGTCTTGTCCCCATAAACCAACTGCATGTGCGGGTAAGCAATTTCTATGTCCTTTTCCTTCTGCGCCATTTCGAAAAAATATCTTATTATCTCGTGCTTTGTGCTCCTTACCGAGTAAAGGTCCGTTTGGTATGTGGCGCTGATGTTTATGCTTGAGTCCCCGAGGCTCATTTGGATGCTTGGCTTGGGCACTTCAACCGGCGCCGCGTTTTCAACCGACTTCATTTGGTCTATCTGTTCCTTAACGGAATCCTTTATGGGGCTCCTCCTGAGCTTTTTCGATGCCTCGGTGAGAAGCTTGAGCGCTTCCTGCCACGCGCGCTTTTCAGCGAAAGTTGCGGGCAACGGCTTTTTCGCGTGCTTGGTGATGGCTTCAATCACGGCTTTTTCCAGGAGTTCAATTGCCTTTTTCCAGTTGCTTTCATAGGTTATTGAGATTACTGTTTCATCGATAAAAGTGTTGCCTCTTTTGGAATAATTTATCACTGCATTCGTGAGAATGAGTTCATTCGGAATTGTTATGGTTGTGTCGTTTTTTTCATGCGTGTTCAGCCTCGTTCCGATGACGCTCGTGTACATGGTGTGTATGTTCACCACGTCTCCGCGGATTCCCGTTACCTCTATCCTGTCGCCTATGTTGAACGGCTTCGTGATTACGATTGTGAGCCAGGCCACGAAATTTATGAGTGGCTTTTGCAGCGCAAAGGTTATTCCGAATCCGATGAGGCCGATTGAGGTTAATAGTGCGCCGACATCCTTGAAGAACGTGGTTACAAGGAATATGGCGACAAAGCCCCATATCAGGTAGGTGTATAGCGTGAGTATGAGCTTGATTTCCTTTTTCTTGCCGCGGTTTTCAAGGTATTTTGAGATTACGTAGCGCGTAATGATGAGGAATATCTCGGTTCCGACCAGGAGGCTGAGCGCGTTCAAAAGCACGGGTACGAATGTCTGGAAAGAGCCCTCCTTGCTGAAGAATGTTTCAAGGGTGATATCTGCAAGGAGGCTGCCGTAGAAATAAAGGAACGCGATTATTGCCGCGGCTATGAGGATATTCACCGCTGTAAGCTGTACGCCTTTGCTTTTGCCTTCCTCTATCATGTGCATCGGGGAGAAAAAGAATTTGGCTTTTCATTATAGTGTCAAAGATATATTTAAATATGGCCTGTAAGGAAAGTGCTATTGGTGGTGGGGGCCTGGTACAGTACGCTTCCTTGAAGCAGACCTATCGGGAACAACCATCTTTTTTCTATTTTTTGTTTCTAATGCCAAATAAGGCTTGTTTTTGGGGTTATTTCCAGTCCCTTGCCTGTGCTGACTTTTTGTGTCCTTCTAGGCCTTCAACTTTAGCCAGTTGCGAAGCTATCGGAATCAATTTTTTTGCCCCGTTTTTGGTTATCCTCTGATACGTGAGTATTTTCACAAAGTCTTTGACCGAAAGGCCGCCTGTATAGCGTGCTGCTCCGTTTGTCGGCAATGTGTGGTTTGTTCCGCTGCAGTAATCCCCGAATACTTCGGCGGAATACTTGCCGATGAAAAGCGAGCCGTAATTGATCAGCCTGCTTGCCAGCTTACCAGGTGACTTAACCTGTAGTTCCAAGTGCTCCGGAGCTTTGATGTTTGAAATTTTCACTGCCTCATCAAGGTCTTTGGCAAGTATTATCCTGCCATTTTTTAGGGCCGCCGCTGCGGTTTCTTTTGTGCCAAGCTCCTTTAGCTGCTTCTTGAGCTCGTAATTGACCTTCTCTGCAAGTTCCAAAGAATTGGTAATCAAATCCGGCTTGGCATTTGTATCGTGCTCTGCCTGTGCGAGAAGGTCAGCTGCAATCATCTTGGCATTCCCAGACCCGTCAGCAATTATGAGGATTTCGCTCGGGCCTGCAAGAAAATCTATTCCTACTGCTCCGTACACTTCCTTTTTGGCCGCAGTAACGAACCTGTTGCCAGGTCCCACTATTTTGTCAACCTTTGGAATTGTTTTGGTTCCGTAAGCCATTGCTGCAATTGCCTGCACTCCGCCCACGTTGAAAATCCTGTCCACGCCTGCAATGTCCGCAGCAACTATTGTTGCAGGCTTTATTTTCGGGGAGCATACAATGATTTCCTTTACTCCGGCCACTTTTGCAGGAATCACGCACATTAGTGCCGTTGAGGGGAGAGGATACCTTCCTCCCGGAACGTAGCACCCTGCCTTTTCCACTGGAACGATTTTCTGTCCGAGTACTACTCCGTTCTTGTTTATTGCAAAGTTCTTCATTTCCTTGAACTGCGCCTTGGCAAAGTATCTGATGTTTCTTGCGGCTTTCCTGAGCGCGATAATTGTTTTCCTGTCTACTTGCCTGTATGATTGCTTGATTTCTTTTCCGGTTATCTCAAAGGACTTAAGGTCTGCTCCGTCAAACTTCTTGGTATATTTACGAACTGCGAAGTCACCGTTTTTTCTGATATCGGCAATTATTTTCCTGGCCGTTTCAATCTCCTTTATCTGCTCGTATGCAGTGTTTTCCAACAACATCTCTGACGCTTTCACAATCTCCATTTTCTTCTCCCCTCAAGCTCGTTCTTGACTTCATTTATCGTTACTCCGTTCTTGGCCATCAAGACCATGACAAAATATGCGAGGTCTGCAACTTCCCAGACAAGATTTCTATTGTCCTTGTAATAAGCAACTTCCCACGCCTCTTCATTGATTTTGGACTTTAATAGCTTTTCATCCGAAGAAAGCTTGGCAGTATAAGAACCGGCCTTTGGATTCTGTATCCTATAAAGAATGACTTCATACAGGTTGCTGAATGTGAATTCCTTTTCCCCAAAGCATGAGTATTCTCCGATATGACATGCTTTGCCATTTTGCTTTACTGTAAATAGGAGTGTGTCCCTGTCGCAGTCGTATCTTGCCTTGAGGAGTCCTTGGAAGTTTCCGGATGTTTCGCCTTTCTGCCAGAGTTTCTTCCTCGACCTGCTGTAATAATTTGCCTTTCCGGATTCAAAGGTCTTTGAAAGGGATTCCTTGTTGGAAAATGCCATCATGAGGACTTGGCCATTCTCATCTTGCACTATTGTAGGTACAAGGCCCCTGTTTTTCTCGAAGTCAAGAAGCGAAATGAACGCGTCCTGAAGTTTTATTTTGCCGGTGTAGATAGCCATTCCAATCTGAGAATTGAACCCTCCATCCTCGAGCATTTTTATTTCCTCAATTGTTGTTATTCCTCCTGCAAAAGTAATTTTGTTGTTCGTGGCTTGCTTGAGTTGCTCAATCAGCTCTTTGTCTACGCCAGCAAGCATCCCTTCATTGTCCACATTTGTGAACAAAAATTCGCTGCAGTACGGCTCGAGCTTCTTCATTTGCTCAAATGGATTTTTGCCCGTGGGTTTAGTCCAACCTTCTGTGACAACCGAGTTGTTTTTCGTGTCAACCGCAACAATCACTTTCTCTTTTGGCAAGTTTTTGAGGAACTCAGGAGTTGCCTTTGTCCCGACAATTATTTTTTTTGCTCCTGCTTTGAGAATTTCCTCGGCCTTCTCAACGCTTCTGATGCCGCCTCCTACTCTGCAATCGGCCAGTTTGCATATATTTTTCACAAGCTCATAGTTGTCTCCTTTGCCTAACGCCGCATCAAGGTCTATTACGGCTATTTCGCCGTATTTCCGGAATTCCATAGCAAGGCTGAGCGCATCATCCACTTCGAGAACCTTTTCCTTGCCTTGTCGGAGCTGCACGGCTTTGCCAGACATCAAATCAATGCTTGGGATTATCATAATCTCACTTCTACTCCATTTGCCTTGAGGAATCGCTTTGTTTCCATGATTGTAAACTTGTTGTAATGATAGATTGACGCGGCAAGTGCGGCATCGGCTTTTCCGTCCTTAAAGACTTTGAGAATGTCTTCCAGATTGCCTGCTCCGCCGGAAGCTATAACAGGAATCCCGACTCCTTCTGAAATTTTTCTTGTAATCTCGATATCATATCCGTTCTTCGTGCCGTCTGCATCAATTGAGGTAAGCAATATTTCCCCGGCTCCAAGGCTTTCAGCCTTTCTTGTCCATTCCAATGCATCCAGATTTGTCTGTTTTTTTCCTGATTCAATAAACACAATCCATTTTTCCCCGATTTTTTTGGCATCTACTGCAACCATTACGCACTGGCTTCCGAACCTTTCTGCGGATTCTTTTATCAAATTTGGGTTATTTACTGCGGCAGTGTTTATTGACACTTTATCTGCCCCTGCCTTGAGCAGTTTCCTTATGTCCTCAACCTCACTTATCCCCCCTCCGACGGTAAAAGGTATGGCGATTTCCTTGCTGATTTTTTCCACGAGCCCTGCCACGGTTTTCCTTTTTTCTGCCGAAGCGTTGATGTCCAGGAAAACAAGCTCGTCAGCTCCGTCTTCATAATATTTCCTTGCGAGCTCTACGGCATCGCCCGCGAACCGCAGCCCTTTGAAGTTTTTCCCTTTCACTACCTTTGAGTCTTTCACGTCAAGGCATGGGATTATCCTTTTTGTCAGCATTCAAGCCACCTCCTGAGCAACTCAAGCCCGTATTTGCCGCTTCTTTCGGGGTGGAACTGCACCGCGAAAACATTTTCTTTCCGGACTGCACAGGCAAATGTTCCAAAGTAATCGCTTTCCCCGGCGATGTAGCTTGCGTTCTCCGGCCTGCAATAATAAGAGTTCGTGAAGTATGCGTATCCGTCATTGAGAACGTTATCTTTTTTCGGGGAAACATAGTTCCACCCTACTTGCGGCACTTTTCCTTTTCGGAATTTCACTGCTTTTCCCTTGAAAACTCCCAAGCCTGTATTTCCGGGGCTTTCTTCGCTTTCCTCAAAGAGCACCTGCATTCCGAGGCAGATTCCAAGGTAAGGTTTTTTTTTCGAAATTGCCTGCTTTAATGGTTTCTCAAGGTTATTTGCCCTTAGTTGCTCCATGAAGTATCCGAAAGAGCCTACTCCGGGCAGAACGATTTTGTCTGCATTTCCAATTTCCCTTGCGGTTGAAACTATTTTTGCCTCCGCTCCGAGCTTGCGGAATGCGTTGCTTACGCTGGCCAGATTCCCTGTTCCGCAGTCAACTATCGCTATTTTTTCGCGCATTCATATCACTCCTTTCGTGCTTGGTATTTCATCAACCATTCTCTTGTCCACGGAGCAGGCCGTTTTCATTGCCTTGCCGAACGCCTTGAAAATCGCCTCAACCTTGTGGTGGTCGCTTCTCCCATAGGGCATTCTCACCACTACGTTTGCGCCCAGGTTCGAGGCGAACCCGTAAAAGAAATCCTCGAGGAGGTCCGTGTCCAGGTCTCCGCAGAACCTTCTCTTGAACCTGGCATCAAATTGAAGATAGGGCCTTCCGCTAATATCGACTGCAACGACCGCGAGTGCCTCGTCCATCGGATATACAAAGTAGCCCGCCCTGTTGATTCCTTTTTTGTCGCCCAATGCCTTTTTGAATGCCTGTCCAAGAACTATTCCAGCGTCTTCAATGGTGTGGTGCTGGTCCACTTTGAGGTCGCCTTCTATTTTCATTTTCAGGTCGAATGCACCTGCCTTCGTGAATGTGCAGAGCATGTGGGTAAGGAACCCGAGTTGTGCCTCAATTTCATAGATCCCTGTACCATCAATTTTCAGTTTCGCCGAAACGCCTGTTTCATTTGTACTTCTGTTTATTATTGCCTTTCTCATATAATCAGCTCCTTGGCTTCGTTAATGTCATAGAGTATTTTCACAGCGCCCTTTTTCACAAGCAATTCCCAAAGTTTTTCCGATGCGGCAGATTTTGGGATGACCCCAATTGGTTTTATTTTTGCCCTTGCCGCTGCTTCCATGTCGTCAACAGTGTCGCCGAAGTAAGAGGCGGTTTTCGTTCCGAGAATTTTCATGGCGCGTCGTATTCCAAATGGACTGGGTTTTCCCTTGCCTTCGGGTATTTCATCGTCAGTCACAATCACGTCGAAGTAACCCAGGAACCCGAACTTTTCAAGGGTTGCGAGTGCTTCCTTTTTTGGCCTGCCAGTTACTATCCCGAGCCTGAATTTTTTTTTCAGACCCGCCAATGTGGCGCTTTTTGCGAGCGCTTTTTCCGCGCTTGCTAGGCCTTGCTTCTCATAAATTTCCTGGAACTTCTCCTTGATTTTTTCCTTCGGGATTTTTACTTTTCTTTTGAGCAATATTGCCTCCGTGAGTTCCCAGTCGTTGTTATTCCCTCCGAGTTCCCTGAATTCCTGTATTTCGGCTGGCGCTATGCTTTTTCCAGTGAAATATTCTACAGTTTTTTGTATTGCGACCCTGTAAGATCCGCTTACATCTACAAGTACGCCATCCATGTCGAAAATAAGTGCCTCTTCATTCAGCGCCGATTTGATTTCGCGGAGCGATGTTTTGCATTGCTCCGTTGTTCCAATGGTTATTCTGAGGCATCCTTCGAGCATCGGGTATTTTCCGGCATCCCTTACCAGTATGCTTTTTTCCAAGAGTCTCTCGCGAACAGTTTCAGCTTTTTTCCCGAACTTCGCCAAAATGAAATTTGCTTCAGAAGGGAAAGTCTCAACACCCAAATCATTTAGTTCCTTTACCATGGCTTCCCGGTTTTTTTTGACTTCTTTGACATATTCTTGTATAAATTCCGTGTCCAGCATCGCGGCCTCTGCCGCTTTCATTGCAACTGCGTTCACGCTGTAAGGCGATGCCGCCTTTTTCATGAGAGAGATTGTTTTGGAATTTGCAATGATGTATCCCATTCTCAGGCCCGCAAGTCCGAATGCCTTTGAGAAGGTTTGAAGAATTATGAGATTAGGGTATTGCCTTATTTTTTCCTTTGCGCTTTTGCCGTAGTATTGATAGTATGCTTCGTCAAGCAGAACAACGGTATTCTTCGCCTTGTCAATTATTTTCAGCAGATCATTTTCATAGATTGCAGTTCCTGTTGGATTGTTTGGGTTTACAAGCACAAGCATCTTCGGATTTTCATCGAGCTTTTCGAGTATTTCATCAGTCGGGAAGCTCAAATCTTCTTTATAACTGATTTTGGATATTTTTGCCCCGGCTATCTGGGCGTAGATTCCAAAAAGCCTGAAAGTAGGTTCTGGTATCAGCACTTCTTCGCCCTTCTCTATGAAAACGTCCATTGTGAGCTTGATTGCTTCATCTGATCCGTTGGTAAGGAGTAGCTCCTTTTCATTGACTTCCAGGTATTCTGCAAGTTTTGAGGTAAATTTCCCATATTCAGGGTATGCTGATATTTCATCTGCTGTTATTTCTTTTAGCGCCTGTATTACTTTTTCGGAGCATCCCTTTGTATTTTCGTTGAAATCAAGCCTTAGCATTCCTCTCCTGCCATCGGTTGGCGGGGAATATTTTTCAATGCCTTCAATGCTTTGCCTTGGTTTGGGTTCATTTTTTGCGGTAATTATTACAAAGTCGCTTTCCTTTATTTTTTCGTAAACTCTCAGCCCGTTTCTCTCCATGGTTGCGCCGCTGTACACTATGTCTATTGCGAGGTCGGCTATTCCTTCCGAGTAACCTGTTTCAACGCATCCAGAAACGTATATCTTCCTGAAACAAAAGCCGGATTCTTCGAGGGTTTTGAGGTATTTCTCCGCCATGTTCCTATACTTGGCTGAAATGCAAATTGAGAGGTATTTAGCAAGCTCGTTCAACTGCTTATCTTTGGGCCCGAGCAGGCAAAGAGCTGGTTTGCCATAAAGCGTATTAGGGTCGCTCCATTCAATCCTTTCCAATATTTCGAGATTATTCGAGTTTTCAGTTACGCAATATTCATTGAAGAGATCTTCCCCTGTAAGGCCGATTGTATTTTTCCCCTTTCTGGAATATTCTTCCACCATGAAAGGTATGTCCTCGCCACGCAGCTCTATTACTTTGGCTTTGTCGAGGTTCTTGAGCAGTGAAAATGCTTTTTCCCTGTATCTCTCAAGGCCTGAATTCTTCGGTGCCAAGATGAAGGCAACCGCCTGCGTCAATTAGCCGCCCTTCTGCCCACTGGCGTTTATCAGAATCAGTTATGAAGTAAATCACTTTGTTTCAGTGGGAAAAAAGTGGGATTCATTACTATGTATGTGTGCCTAATGTTTATAAATGTTACTTTTTGAGGCTTTCAAACCTGGTGCTCTTGATGCTTTTTTCTTTCTTCAAATCCGACTTCAGTTTTTCCAAATTTGTTTTTGAGAAGTCGGCTATTATTTCCCACTCGGCTTCTTTCCTTCTTTTGAGGCTCCTCGAAGCCGTGTAAACCAAATCTACATTGTTTTTCGACAGTATTTGTGCCGCTTTTGCTAAAGAACCTGGTTCATCACCGAACAATAGGACTATTTTCTTGGTTTTTTTCTCTATCGGGAAAAGCAGTATCCTCTCGTTTTCCTTGTCGAGGTGTGCCTCAATGTTCTCGCCGTACTTAATCCCAAGGGCCTCTCTGAAAGAGTTTGGGATTATTATCCTGCCTTTGGAATCAACCTTGATGTTCTGCGTTGTCACGCTACTATTAGCGCCTTTTTTAATTTAAATAGTACCGTCAGTTCGAACCAGTGCTATGCATGATGTAAACAGGCTGCTTTGATTTATTTTTGCGATGATGAGAATAAAAACGCTGCTCTGCGGTTTGATTCTAGGCGATTGCCTGGGATCTTGTTGATAGTTACAACTACATTTTTCTGTGATTTTGTAGTTGTAATGTCATTGATTGGTACTCCCCTCTACCTCCCTTAGATAATGAGGGTTTTTTTTAGTAATACCTGTGTTGGTCTGGTTTTGAACCTTTGAGGAATGCCTTTATTTGCGCGAAATACTGCTTGAGCGAAAATTCCACAAAATGTTTGGGTTTGTTTTTTTCAGCGCTTTTCATGAGGTTGTTAAAGTATTCTTCTTTATCTGCTGAAATGTTGAGCAATGGAAAGCCATTATCAAGCAGTGTTTTGTTCAGCAGAAGTCGGCATATTCTCTTGTTGCCGTCAAGGAAAGGGTGAATTCTATAGAGCTTGCTATGGGCAACAAATGCCTTTTCCAGTGGGTTTAGGTTTGTTTTATTGTACCAATCGGCAAATTCTTCAATAAGTCCAGATATTTTTCCAGCTTCCGGGGGCCTGTAGGCGATTTCTATTCCTTCTGGATTTTTCAAGTCTCTCTTATGTATATAGACCTGCCTGTCCCTGAATTTTCCGGGAGTTTTTGTTTCAAATTCCGACATTGCAATGCCGTGCAGCTTTAGCAGGTATTTTGGATCAACTTTGTCTTTTTTGCGTATGAATTCAACTGCATCAAGCATGTTTTTGCTTATTTTTTCCCTCTGGCTAAGGCCTGTCTGCTTCTCATAGGCATTCACAACATCGTTAAGGCTAACATCAACATCCTCGGTTGTAAGAGTTGTTAATGTAAAGATTATTGTGCTGTCAACATCATATTTTCTCCTCTTTACTGAAGGCATCGAATTGTACTTTTCATAGAATTTGTCACGGAACAGTGCGGCCTTGATGAGGTCGTCTTTTGAAATGAATTCTGTTGTATAATTCCTGCCAATAAGTTTTGCGGCAAGCTCTTTTCTGAATGCGTCCTCCAGTTTTTGCAGATTTTCCTTTGGTGGCTTCTTGTCCCCGACATATTTACTGAAACTTTTTGGTTTATCAAGAATGCGAAAGTTAAGATACAGATAGTAGTAAGGTTCTCCCTTAACCAGTTTCTTGCGTACGCCCATATATAGTTAGGCATACAAATTCATTTTAAACTGTGTGCCTAACCAGTTAGGCATACAAAATCCTGCTAAAAAGTATGCCTAACTTCTACTTTCAGCAGCCTTCTTGTGCGCATCAAGTCCCTCAGTTTGCGCCAGCCTTGAGGCTATGCGAATCATTTCCCTCGATCCTTTCTTTGTTATTTTTTGCCAAGTGAGGACTTTCACGAAGTCTTTGACTGATAGGCCCTCGGTATATTTTGCCGCTCCGTTTGTTGGCAGTGTGTGGTTGGTTCCGCTGCAGTAATCCCCGAAGACAGAATCACGGCTCAATTCGTGAAGTAAATTTGCAGGGAATATAACGATTTTTGCGTGCTGAGCGTTGCTGTGTTGATTTTTTTTTATTTTTGGTTTTTGTCTTTGACGAGTTTTATTGTGTTTTTGTCATTTTTTGGTTCTACTAGTTTTATGCCCTCTATTCTTGGTTGGTTATCTGCTTTTTCAATGGTTACGTGTCTAATGTTTTGTGGTTTGTCCCATTCTGCGTATGGGTTTTTTGATGGTTTTTTGTCAGCCATTATATGACATTTCCTGCGTTTGTTATTATTAAATCTGTTACGGTGATTCCTATTCCTATGCCTAATGTTATTACACTGTATCGTAAAAATTTTGCTTTGTCTTTCATTTCTTGGTGGTTTTTTTTGAGTGATTTGACTTTTTCTTTTGCGATTGTTTGAATTATGTTTTTGTTCCCGTTTTTGAGTTGATTTACTAGGTCTTCTGGGTTTGGCCCTAAATCGAATGGTCTTATGGTTAGGCTAAGAATTGCTAGTAACCCTGATATTACTAAGAGGGTTCCTCCGACGAGTTGCCATGCTGACTGGATTGTTGTGTTGGCTAGTAGTCCTAGGCCTATTGTGATGAATCCGAGTAATACTATGGCTTTTGTTTCAAGGCTTTTGTCTGCCTCTATAGTCAGGTAAAATTGGCGATCTATTTCCTTGTCTATGTGAACAAAATCGTTATTCGGTATTTTTTTCACCAAAAATAATGGGTAGAATCTTGTTTTATAAACCCATTTTTTTTCCTCCAGCTCGCCTCATTTTTTCCTTCAACTCGGCGTTTCGTGGGGGGAATTAAATCATTTTTTTGAGTTGTTCTCTGTCTATTATTTTTACTTTGAGTTTGTTGGCCATTGTTTCCGAGTTTCTGCTTAAATTTGATTGTGTCACTATCCAAGCCTCGTCGCAGTCATAGTATTCTTTTGCTGTGTAAGCTTCTTGGTGCTTTATACTCAAACTCCATACTATCCCTCCGTTCAAGCTTTTACTTAAATAGTCTTGAACAGACGGATATCCAGGCGCCGTCAGTTCGAACCAGTCTCAGCATTTTTTTCACGCTCAGTAATCTCGAATCATCATCCGGCAGGAATATTTTTGGCTCGTATGTTTTAAATTGCCGCGCTTGCCACAAAACCCTATATGAGACACGTGTCTCAATGCGTTTCGCGCTATTTTCACGCCGAGATAAATTTTAAAGGAGTTAAATCATAACCTTAGCATGAAACATCTTTTGCTTGTGTCCGTTCTCGCTATCGTTCTTCTTGTTTCGGGTTGCGCCGATGTTTTGCCCCCCAAGCCAGGGGAGGATAACCAAAACGTTGTTCCGCCCCCCCCAAAACGGTTCTGGTGCGGACAACTCTGCACAAGGCGATGGTTCTGTCCAGAATGGCGCTTCAGGGGCCCAGGGCTCTGATGGTTACGTGATTCCTGAGGGTTCGCAGACCGAAAGCCCAATTACGGAACAGGAAAGAGTGCCCTCGCCAATTGACTGCGGCCACACGGTTATACAGCGCGAGGTTGCCTTGGCAATCGGCTCCGATTATATGCTTACGAAAAGCGCGCCGGGTTTCGGCAGCCCTTTCGACATTGGTAACTGTTTCGTGAAAAAGGATAACGTTTCTATAATTACCTTCAAGATTACTGAGATGCCCAACCAGCAGAACGCTACGGATGCGCTCGAGGACGAGAAGAACCAGTACCGGCAGCAGCTCTTCAATTACAGCGTTTCGGAATCCGACATCGGTTCCAAGGGCTATTTGTTCGAGCAGCCGGTCAAGGACGGCTCTCTCTACAGGCTCATTTTCGTTGATGATTCGAGGCTGAACGTTTTCGTGACAATAAAATCTAGTTCTCCGATAGAAAAGGATGTTGTGCTCAAACTCGGCGAAATACTTGAAAAATTAATCTGACTAATTTTTTCAAAAATTCAATCGGCTCAGAGTTGAGCAACAGTTTCGTCTGTTGCAACGAATTAGGCAGGAGAAAAAAAGGGCAAAATATTCTTTTGCCAAATTCGTTGTGGGTGCGAGTACTATCTTCGCTTGGGCTCGATAGTGAGAATTGTTGGTGATAATTGGCTCAGAGTTGAGTTGGTTTCTTCACAGCTTGCGCTCGGATGGTGTTAACCTCATCATCGCCATTAGAATTATTTAGAAGATAAATGATTTAAATTGGTATAGATTTGAATGAGGTGCCCAAAGATTATGACAGAAAATTTGGATACCAAACGAGATGAACAGTACCCAAATTAACAGTAAATGGTTTCAATAAAAGTTGCTACAGACTCATTCTTCTTGATATTCTCCATAGGAATTGGAAGTATTTTCTGAAACCTTCATTTATTTCTGTGCTTTCGATTAAGATTGCGAGTGGCTCTTTTGACCAGATAATTATTGCCGATTTGTTTGAGTAAAGAAATATTTGTGTTTTGGTTATGAAGTTTGAAGGCAATTTTTTGCTTTTTGTGTCCCATTCTTTGAGAAAATAATCCAAGTGTTTAGCATCAGAGTTCCAAAGCACCTTTACGTCAATTTTTTTATTATTAAGCGCGTTGACCCATTTTGGAGTATAAAATTTAAGATATTCATATTGCAGGCCTGTGCCCCCAAGAAGGTATAGATAGTCTGCGTTTCTGACCATGTCTTCCCAACAGGCCCTCATGCCGGAAACTCCTTGGAAAACTTTCACTTGTTGCCTTGATTTCGACCTTCCATACATGGACATTAACGAAGGGAGTTCCTGTTGGGCCACGTCAACTTTTTCCTGTAGTAATGAAACTAAGTATTCTGGGTTTGTTGCCTCGTAATGCCGCTTATTTTCTTGAACTGTTTCAGAAACCAGGCCCTTGTCTATGAGACGTGAAAGCGCATCATACGTGTTTCTTCTATGTGTTTTAGTTCTGTCTATTATCTCTCCTGCGGAACTTGTCCCGCTAGATAACAAAAAAGAGTAGATTTTTGACTCGTTTTTTGATAGCCCTATTTCCTCAAGAATCTTACTCATACTAAAATATGAAGTCCATAATGTTTAAAAGTAGTAGCGACAGATACCACACGGCACTAATAATGCCGATGTCGAAAGATTATTATGGGGCAGAATTCGTTTAACCAATTCTACAAAGGACTTTTTGTTGGGCTTGCCAGCCTGTTTGGCGGCCTGATTGTTTGGCAGGCAGTAGTTTCTTATGGCGTGCTCAATGTGAATTTTCTGCCGCCACCTTCAGATGTTTTTATCTCATTTATAGGTTTATTCCAAAATGTAAGTTTTGTTGAAGATATCTATGTTAGTGTTTTTAGAGTTTTATCGGGTTTTCTGATAGGGGCAACTCTTGGAATAATCACGGCTAGTGCGACTTCTTATATCAGCATTTTCAATAAGGCAGCAACTCCATGGATTGAAATCTTGAGGCCAATACCGCCTTTAGCATGGATTCCTATTGCAATTCTGTTCTTTGGTTTAGGTGACAAGCCTGCAATTTTCTTGGTATCCTTGGGGTCATTTTTCCCCGTATATACAAGTACTTATTATGCCATCAAAATGATCCCTGTAAAATATTTGCAAACTGCCAAAGTTTTCGGGGCAAACACAAGGCTACTACTTTCTGATGTCGTTATTCCGGCAATTCTTCCGAGAGTTGTAGCGGGCCTAAAAATAGGTCTTGGAATCTCTTGGATGATTGTGATTACTGCGGAACTTGTGGGCGCAACTTCAGGTCTTGGTTATTTCATAGAGCTAAACCGATTGTTGTTGCAGGTTGACAAAGTGATAGTTGGAATGGCAGTGATAGGCCTGATTGGGTTTAGTATGAATGGAATAGTTTCACTTTTTGAGAAAAATTTCTCGCATTATAATGAAACCGTCTGAGGTAGAAAATAGTATGGAGAGCAAACTGGTCATTTCAAATATTTCAAAACAGTTTCAGAACGGAAATTTGGCGACTCAGATTCTGAACAATGTAAACTTATCTGTGGATGAAGGCGAGTCTATTTGTTTAATAGGGCCAAATGCATGTGGAAAGACTACTCTTATGCAAATAGTAGCCGGCTTGTTACAGCCAACAAAAGGTAAAATACTGCATAATGGGGGACTGATTGAAAAACCGCATTGGAAAAGAACACTCCTATTCCAAGACCATAACTTATTTCCCTGGAAAACAATTTCAGAAAACATTGTGTTTGGGCTAAAAGCCAAAGGAACATGCAAATCGAGCCAAGCAGATATAGTTGACAAATATTTAGCAATGTTAAAAATACAGGATTTTGCAAATTATTATCCTAGCCAATTGTCTGGCGGAACAAAGCAAAAATCCGCTATAGCAAGAGCACTTGCAATGGAGCCAGACATACTGCTATTGGATGAGCCTTTCAGTTCACTTGACATGCAATCACGAGAACTTTTACAAATAGAACTGCAGAGAATCATCAAAGAGAATAATCAGACAATGCTATTCGTGTCACATAGCATCGATGAGGCATTAGTGCTTGCAGACAAGATAGTCGTGCTCAGCAGTGCTCCTGCAAGAGTAAAATCTGTTGTTAAAATACTAAAAAAACACAAAGAAAACCCAGATTTCAGACATTCTGAAAGTTTCCTTAACTATAGAAAAAAAATTTGGGAGTTACTAAAGGAGGAACAAATCCATGCGTAAAGAAATTGTTATAGCTATAATTGCAATTTCAATAATTGCCGTTTCAATATTAGCCGTATTTTTGTATCTGAATCCGACGGAACGGGATGAAACAATCCGGGTTGGCTGGCAACCTCCGTGGGTTAATCAAGGGCAAATAGCAGCAATACTTCAAAACACCAGTATTTTACAACAAAATGGAATCGAAGCAAAATTTACGGGTTTTTCTTTTGGACCGCCTATGACAGAAGCAGCTCTGAGTGGCCAATTGGATGTTGTTTTCTTAGGTGACCAGCCGGCATTTAACTTGATATCAAAAGATAATTCTTGGAAAATAGTTTCGCCCCTTGTCTACTATAAATCTGCAATACTTGTGCCATTAGATTCAGAAATCAAGTCTCTGAAAGACCTCAAAGGAAAAACAATTGTAACTGGAATAGGCTCCACAACATATAGGGATACAATACAAATCCTAAAAGAGGAAGGAATAGATCGGCAAGAAGTCACAATAAAGAACTTAGATGTAGGAGGGCAGTTGGCATTCATGCAATCAACAAGTGATTGGGGGGAAATAGATGCAATAGCAGCTTATGATCCAACAGTAACTTTGGCGGTATCAAAAGGTCTTGCCAGACCGATAAAAGAATACAAAAGCCTTGGAGTAATAGCAGTTAACAAAAAGTTTTATGAAAAGTACCCAGGCAAAATACAAAAGTTCATCAAATCAGTAAAAGAGGCATTTGAATATTACCAGAAGAACAGCGAGCAAGCAAACCAATGGTATTCTGACATAACACAATATTCTGCATCAAACCAACTGTATGCTGAAATGGCAGCATTAGAACCAAAAATGCAAAAAAATACTGAAATAAAGCTTCAGCTCAACCAAGAAACAAAAAATGAACTGCAAAAACATTTGGAAACCGCAGTTGAATTATCCCTAATAAAAGAATTAGAAATAGATAAAATTACATTACAAATAACCGATATTAATAATTAATCCCAAATACATGTAAAAAAAGCTTGTCCACACTTTCGGACAAGAGACAAATTTTTGGACAAACCGAAAAAACCTGGTTTTCCCAAACAAATTACTTTTGAAAATGCAAATAGTTTGTATAACCAAGTCAAAAATCTTCTTTTGGCAATGCCCCGTTCAATTAGTGTTAACACCGTCGCTTTTTCCATTGTTAACTTCATCATCGCCTACTGTAATGTATAGGGATTATTCCTTAAAATTAACGGTTTTTGCTATGCTTTTCAGGTTACTTTTAAAGCATTTGTTGTAGTAACGAGTGCAAAATGTTTGGTCAGAGTTGTCACTGACGCTTTCTGGAGTGTTTTCGAGTAGGTTGTAGTGGCATCTTTCACAAGAATGACTTCAAAGTCTCGGTCAAATGCGGACCGAATGGTTGATTCTACGCACACATTTGTCGTTACTCCAGCCACAATCAGGCGTTTTATTTTGCGTTTTTTTAAGACTTTTCCTAAATTCGTCCCGACAAACGGATCGTACCTTTTTTTTGAGACGATTATATCGGTCTTTTTTGGCTTTAAATCGCTGATGATTTCGCTGTCTGGTGTTTTTTCTCTGTAAGCTTTCAATTTTATGATTTCTGGAGAGCATTTGACCAATAAACCCGCGTCGGAATAATCCTTCTTAAGAGTCAGTTTGGTAAAAACGATTAGCCACTTGTTCTTTTCGGCGGCATGAATTAATTTTTGGATATTTTTAATCACTTTTGAGATTCCTATTAATCTGAAACCACGTTTTGAAAAAGACCCAGTTCTTGAACAAAACGCGTTTTGCATGTCCACAATAACCAGCGCAGTCTTCATTTTTTCATCCCTGTTCGAATTTCTTCTGTGATTAGTCTGCCCATTTCTTTTGTCCCAACCAATTTGTGACCGCGATTCGGATTGTAAATGTCAATGGTTCTATATTTTTTGGATAGTACTTTTCGAATGGCTTTTTCGATGATGTCTGCTTCTTTTTTCATTTGAAAAAAAGTTCTAAGCATGAGTGCCGAAGCTCTAATGATGCCTATTGGGTTGGCTTTGTTTTGCCCTGCAATGGCATGTGCTGTTCCATGAACCGTTTGAAAAACCATAAACCCGTCTGGACTTATGTTGGCAGAGGGAACAACTGTGTGATTGCCATACAGAATGGTTGCAAGCGGGTCGCAAATCAAATCGCCTACAATTCCTAAAGCTACAATTACGTCAAATTTTTTTGGGTTTCTTAGCAATTCTGCAAAACCGGTATCGGCATGATCCCATTCAAATAAAACAGTTGGAAATTTTTGGCTGATTTCTTTGACAGCATCAAACCATAAAGGCCCTAATTTTTCCCATACGTCCCCCTTGATAAATAAATGCAGGATTTTTCTTCGTTGTTGGGCTTGTTCAAAAGCAAATTGGACCAGCTTTTCTATTTTGTTTTCTTCGTAGGTAAAAGTTCCATGCATTACGCGTTGGCCGTGCTCTGCCCTCAGTTCTTCTTTGCTAAACAGCAGGCCTTGGGAATTTTCCCTTACTATCAGCACGTTGAAATCTTTCCAAGCTTCGTTATTTAGGAGTGAAGAATCTGCAAGTTCAGGAATCGGCTCAAAGACAACTGGTTTACAAATCAAGTTAAAATCTGCACGCAGTTTGTAAACAATTCTCGCGTAAATGGCACTCCGCAAAATACACCCTTTTTTTGATCTAATATTTGAATAGAACTGTTTGAGTTTTTGATAAGCATCCTCGGAATATTCTGTAGCCGGGGCAGGTCCTTGATATTCAATAAAGTCAAAGCGCGTATTGTTCCGTTTTTCAATTTCTTTTAAACACTCAATTGCGCAAGGAACAATTTCGGGGCCTACCCCCTCGGCTGGAATAATGCCAATCACTTTATCTTTTGCCATTTTCTCATTCTCTTGTTATCAGCCATTTCCAGAGTGGAGTGAATTTTA
Organism: Candidatus Iainarchaeum andersonii SCGC AAA011-E11; assembly: GCA_000402355.1. Lineage (GTDB taxonomy): Archaea > Iainarchaeota > Iainarchaeia > Iainarchaeales > Iainarchaeaceae > Iainarchaeum > Iainarchaeum andersonii. The sequence continues at coordinate 5,401 of AQRS01000036.1, read as the reverse complement.
TTTTTGCTTTTTCGCCAAACCATTCCGCTAATTCTTCAGCCTCATAATCATTTGTGAGGACCATTAGCTCATTGCATTTGAGTTCTTGCTTGGCTTTTATGAGAGAGCGTATTTCTCTTTTCTTGGTATCAGGATTGGAAACATCATAACAGACTTGAATCAGCTTGGTTATTTTTGTGCCTTCTTTTATTACGAAATCAACTTCCTCATGCTGCGGGTTTTTCCAGTAATAAAAGTCCAGTTTTCCATCAATTTCAGCTTTCTTCAAATGCACTGCAACAATGTTCTCATAGAGCTTGCCCGTGTCTTGAGTTGATTTTGAGGACTTTGCGGAAATAAAACCATTGTCAATTGCGTAAATTTTTTTGTTGAAGGTCAATTGTTCTCTTGTTTTGAACGAGAATCTTTTCAGCGAAAAGAGCAGGAACGCTTCCTCTAAATAACCCAAGTACTTTTGGACTGTGTGCGCGCTTTTTGATTTTGTGAATTCTGCCAAGCGCTGGAAAGAGTACTCGCTGCCAACATTTGACAAGAGGAATTGGGCCAGGTCTTCTATTGCACTGGGTTTTCTTATCTTGTATCTTTTTACAATATCTTTGAAAAGAACCGAATCAAACAAAGTGGACAAATATTCACTGTGATTGAGGTTTTTTACTAATGGTTCTGGGTATCCGCCTTTTGTTGCATATTCAAACAATTTTTCGGCTGTTTGAGTAGTGGTCAGTTCCTGGGTTTGCTGTTTCATGAATTCTTTGAAAGAAAAGGGGAATACAGTTATTTGCAGGTGCCTGCCAGTAAGATGGGTCGCCAGTTCTTTGCTTAGCAGGTTTGAATTGCTGCCGGTAATAAATAGTTTTCTTCCCTGCCTTTGCAGCCTGTTGGCAATCAATTCCCATTTGTCAACGTTCTGAATCTCATCAAGCAAAATAACCTCTGGCGAATCATACAAAGAGTCAGTTATTGCAAGCAGTTCGTCAAAGTCTTTTGTTGTAGCAAGCTTTTCGTCATCAAAGTTAAGGTAACCAAACTTTGCATTTTTCTTCAGCCAGTGAGTAATAAAAAAGGATTTGCCGGCTCTTCGAGGGCCAATAATTACCCTAATCAAATTATCTTTGACAGATCCTGTTTTGAGTTTGGTGTCTCTCTCAATGTAAGGCTCTTTAAACCGATTTTCCAGCTCTGCCTTCTGCTGAACCAAAACATTCCTAATATTGTTCATTAAGAATCATATAATGCATAAAAGTTTATAAAATCATGCATTAATGGCAGTTTATTGCCTGTTTTTGGCAATTTAGGGGGCTTTGCCAGATAATCATAAATTCGGTACTTTGCAGCATTTTAAACTCTACTGTAATGCCTATGCATTACTATAGTGGCTGACTTCATCATCGCCGTATGTATCGTATGGTGTTAATGCCTTAAAATTAATGGTTTTCTGGTTTGAGGCAGTATGCTTTTATGCTTGTCAGAGAGTTGAAAATTTATTTCATTCTTGTAAACTTGCTTTTTTACTTCAAAATTTTCAACAAGCCAGCAGAAGATGCCACATAAATATTACCTTTGTCATCAACGGCAACAGACAATGGGTCTATGGGCAATTTATCTGAGAGTAATGTGTTTTCTCCATCTTTTGTAATTCTCCATAAGGACATATGTTGCGATATAACTTCCAGTCCAACGATATAAATCATTCCATCGAAAGGTGCAATTGCAAGATTCCCGGCTGGGTTGAAGTCAGTAATTATTATAGGGCTGCCTTTTTCATCAAATCGAATGATGTTCCTCTCCATGGCGATAGACCCAATGTCATAGGCTTTCTCATTGTCTTCTATGGAATACAATGTGCCATCAGCAGCATGATCTAAATAGACAAACAGCGTATCAAAGTTAAATGAGTTAGGGAGTTCGGAAACACTTCCATTTTCATCTATGCTGATTAACTCGCCGTTCACCTCGTCGTAGGCAATAGCCAGCCCGGTTTTAGGGTCCGCGCTTATGCCCCACAACTTACGCATTCCGGGATTGCGGCTATCCCAAGACGCTAAAGTTTTTACCTCGCGCTTAGGAGTTATTAAGAGAACGGAGCTGATTTCATATTCCCTTTTTTCTCCAAAATATATTGTAGTGACAAACATATTGCCATTCTGGGCAAAGCTTAGGTCAGTTATTGCGTGTAAATTGTCTGCATAAACTTCTGCTGACTTATTTGATTGTATGCGCAATATTCTGGAATGGCTAATCGGAAATCCACTATTGTCTCCGAGATAGACTGCACCATCCGGACCTATATCCAATGCCCGCGAATTACCTGTTCCTCTAATAACCAAATCTATCTCTTCTTTTTGTAGATCAATACCGAGAATATTATTATGGGTAGGGTCAACAAAGTATGCTTTGCCGTTGGAAAGGAAGGCAAAGTCGGTTGGATGAACACCTTCAGAGCCACCAAACCAATCAACATTTTTTAAAGCCCCACTATTCGTGTCAATTTGATGGAATCCTCGATCTTCATTTACATACAGCGTTCCGTCTGGAGTGAATCCTAAATCAATAGGGTCTGTTGCGGCTAGTCCAGAAGTAAGCAGTTGCTTTGTGCCATCCGGCTTTACGCGGGTTATCGTGCCCAAATCCCAATCCGATACATACAGGTTTCCTTCCTTATCACGAACCAAGTCAAAAATGAAGGAGAAACCTGTAGCAATGGCCTTTGGTTCCTCATCTTTGCTTTGAAGGACTAGCACATCGGATTTTGTGTACCCGTAAATCTCGCCATTTGGGCCGAGTGCAGCCGGATTCATGCAATGAGGATAGTAAACAGTATAAGTGCCATTTCCGCTAATATGAACAATTTGACACATGATTTGCATATAGGCGCCATCAGCTCCATCAGACAATAAAGCATTCCAGACATTCGGCTCGCGAGGCAGGTTATAAAGAACACCTATTTTAGCAGTCAAAGGATTTATGCGCAGCAAGCGGTCGCCATAATGTTCCGCTACCAGAAGCTGGTCATCAGAAGTTGCAGTAATGAAAAGCGGTGAAAGTAAATCCGGCTTCAGAAGAAACTCTGCGTTATAGCCTTCAGGCAACCCTAACTCGGCAGCCAGTTTTTCCTCTGGTTTTTTCTCTGGAATTTCTACTGTAATTGTAATTGTTTCATTATCGCTTAAACTGCCGTCACTTACAGCGAATGTAACTTGGTGGAAACCTTTAGCATAAGTTGGTGTCCAACTAAATGTTTGTGTAATTGTGTTGAATGTTGCACCACTAGGCAAGTTTGACGCTGAGTAGGCGATAGAGTCGTTGTCCGGGTCTGATGCATTGATTGTGAATGTTAATGTATTTTCTTCATTGACAATTTTGTTACCAATCGGGTCCAGTACTGGCGGGCTGTTAATGTTTTCAACTGGCTTTTCTGCACACCCGCTGATAAAAGCAATCAAAATTAACGAAAGGGTGATAAAAAATAAAATTCTCATAGCAAATCATTATGCGCCTTTATTTAATAATCTTTATTTCCGTACAGGCGAGCCTTGAATTTCTGATAGCATTGCGGCTATACGGTGCTGGTCTTGCGTCGTTATCACTCAGTGAAATTAGTTTTCACCTCATCATCGCCTACTGTGATTTATAGTGATTAATGCTTAAATTATTGTGCATTGGATTGCTTTGCCTTTTCAGTGCATTTTAACACGCGGCATAACCAGTCCAGGAACGCGGTTGTACCAAAAATATTTTTATGCTGAATGGGGCTTATTTAAGTTGATGACAATGACTAAAAAACCTTCAAAAGCAAGGAAAGAAAAGCCAGGCCCGATGCCAACAGATGCGCAAATTGCCAGTGCGGGAAAAGAATTGAAAAAAATGCCTATAGGCAAAACCATTGTCAGAAACGGGTTTAAATTTGCGCTTACAAATGATGGGCACATTTTTTTCCAAAAGAAATAGATTCTTTCTAAACTAAATGTGTGGCTTCAACCACTGCAACTTACGTCAGAATCAGTTTCAACAGCCCGAGCGGTGAGATTGTTTCCTTCTTGGCTTCCTCGTTCGCGAGCATTCCTGAAATCGCGGCCCTGACTTTGGGCTTTTTCGCGGCCTTGTCAATCACGAAGTTCAAGAGCCATTTTTTTGTTCCGAGCTTCTGCAGATTGTATGATGTCTTGATTTCCGGGCCTATTGTGTCCCAGAGTTCCTTGTCATAAATATCAAAGCTCTTTTCCGAAACGTCGCCTTTTTTCAGCGCTTCCGCAATGTGTTTTGCCGCAAATTTTCCTGATGTCAATGCGTTTCCCACGCCTTCTCCAGAGAACGGGTCAATCAATGATGCCGCGTCTCCGACAAGAACCCAGCCGTTTCCATGGTTTTTCCTGTGGTGCGATGCGAGCGGCAAAGTCCATATCTTGATTCCCTGTTCGTCTATTTTCGCGTCCTTGAACCTTTCCTTGAAGAGCGCGTTGTTCGCGATTATTTCTTCCTGCGTTTTCTTCAAATCAAGTTTGCGTTTCTGCTTCTCGCTTGTAAGCACTCCCAGGCCTACGTTTGCCCAGCCGTTATCCAATGGAAAAATCCAGAAGTAACCCGGCATTATTTCATTCACGAAATGCAGTTCGATGTTGCCAGTCATTCCGGTTACGCCCTTGTAGTAGCCGCGCGTTGCAATGACCTGATGCTCCGGCGGCAAAATGCCCTGGCCGACTTTTTGCGCAACCACGCTTGATGTGCCGTCCGCGCCCACGACTATTTTCGCCCTTATTTCGGCTTCCTTTCCGTCCTTGGTTTTGCCCTTTACTCCGGCCACAAAATCGTTCTCCAAAATCAGGTCCGTAACCGTAAAGTCCTCTAGGGTGTCCACCATTTTTTTTGCGTTCTGGAAAATCACGTTGTCGCCGTTGATTCTCTTGACAACAAAGCCGGGCTTTGTCTGTGTTTTTCTTTCCGAACCCGGGAAAGGTATGTCGATAATTGTTCCCTTTGGGCTGCTGAAAATAACGCCGTAAACTCCTTCGTTCGGCACTTTGCCAAAGTCCTTGAGTATGCCGAGTTCTTTCGCGATGCCAACGCTTTTTCCGGAGAACGCGTCGCCGCAGATTTTGTCGCGCGGAAACCTCGCCTTGTCAATCAGGAGAACATTGTTTACCCCGTTTTTTTTGAGGAACATCGCGGTTGAAGAGCCTGAAGGGCCGCCGCCCACGATTACGACGTCATAGGATGGTCTTGCCATGTTACCAAGGAATCAGAAAACATATTTAAAGCTTACCAGCGCGGCTTTCGGTCCGCGGTGCCGACAGCGTGCTTTCGGCACACTTGGCGTTCCTTCGGAACGCAATACGCTAAAGCTTGTGGGTTGGCGTCAGGATTTTTCCGAGGCTGTGGTTTTTGATGTAAAAATAGAGGTGCA
>AQRS01000035.1 GCA_000402355.1 Candidatus Iainarchaeum andersonii SCGC AAA011-E11 | reverse complement strand
CCCGGTGTTCTGGAAGTCACGGCGAAAAGCGAATCAGGAATTATTATGGGTGTGCGGCACAAAAAGCACGTTTCTTTCGGTGTGCAGTTCCACCCTGAAAGCATTCTTACGCCTGAAGGCGGATTAATGATTGAGAACGTAATGAAAATGGTTGGTGGTAAAAAATGATAAGGGAAGCGATTGCAAAAGTCGTTGATGGCAAAAACCTTTCAAAAGCAGAGGCAAAGGAAACTTTTGATGAGATAATGAACGGAAAGGCCACGGATGCGCAGATTGCCTCATTGATTACGGCATTGAAAATGAAGGGGGAAACGGTCGAGGAGATTCAGGGCGCAGCCGAATCAATGAGGAGCGTGGTTGCAAGAGTTTCATACAGTGGAAGCACAAGCATTCTCGATGTTGTTGGAACGGGTGGCGACGGAAAATCCAGCTTCAACATTTCTACGGCAAGCGCGTTTGTGTGTGCGGGTGCTGGTTGTGTTGTTGCGAAGCATGGTAACAGGAGTGTTTCGAGCAAGAGCGGAGCCGCCGATGTGCTGGAAGCATTGGGGGTGAATATTGAAACGGATGCGAAAAGGAATTCGGAAATCCTTTCAAAAATAGGCATTGTATTCATGTTTGCGCAGAAACATCATCCAGCAATGAAGTTTGCGGCAACCGCGAGAAAGGAGATAGGCATCAGGACTATTTTCAACATTCTCGGACCGATAACCAATCCTGCGGGAGCAAACACTTACCTTTTAGGGGCTTATAGCGTTGAACTTGCGGAAAAACTGGCTTCTGTTTTGGCGGGGATAGGAACCGTGAAAGCTGTTGTGATAAACGGGAACGGCTATGACGAGGCATCTTTATCCGGAAGGAACATCGCGTTCATTGTGGAGCACGGAAAGGTTTTGAAAAAGGAGTTTTATGCAAAGGATTTTGGTTTCCGCGAATGCGAGGCCGATTCCCTTACTGCAAGGGATGCGACCGAATCCGCACAGATCATAAGGAGAATTTTCGAAGGAAAGGAAACAGGCCCAAAGATGGATATTGTGCTATTGAATGCCGGAATCGCCATTTTTGCGAATGGAAAAGTGAGCACGATGCAGGAAGGCGTTGAATTGGCGAAGAAGAGCATTGATTCGAAAAAGGCGCTTGAAAAACTTGAACTGCTTGTAAGGGAGTCAAAAAAATGAATTTTCTGGAGAAAGTGAGAAAGGAAAAGCTTGCTGAAGTGAAACGCAGGAAAAAAAGCTTTCCAATCATAAGAATGAAGATCCGCAAGGCTTCGCATTCGTTCCTCAAGGCACTCGCGAAAAAAGGCAAAATGCGCCTGATTGCGGAATTCAAGAAGAGCTCGCCTTCAAGGGGAAACATAAATAAATCCGCTTTGCTGGCGGAATTCATGGCACTTTATGACGAGTATGCGGATGCTATTTCGATTCTTACTGAAGAAAAACATTTTTCCGGCTCATTGGATTTTTTGAAGCTTGGCCGCGGATTCACGAAAAAGCCTTTGCTGCGCAAGGACTTCATTGTTGATGCTTACCAGATTTTCGAGGCGAGGCATTGCGGCGCGGATGCAATCCTTTTGATTGCGAATATCCTAACAAAAAAGCAGATTGATGAATTTATTTCGCTGGCCGGCTCGCTCGGAATGGATTGCCTTGTAGAATGCGATTCTTTTTCTGGGCTGAAAAAAATCCTGCGCACGAACGCCAAAATAATAGGGATAAACAACAGGAACCTCGCGACTTTGAAGGAGGATTTTTCCGCAACTTCAAGGCTTGCGAAAAAAACCCCAAAAGCGAGGAGGAATAAAATAATCCTTGTTTCCGAATCCGCAATAAGCTCAAGATTACAGGTTGATTCACTGAAAGGGGTTGCAGATGCAGTCCTTGTGGGCTCCGCAATAATGTCATTCGCTTACCCGCGCGCAAAATTAAAGGAACTTTCAGGGGAAACACTCGTGAAAATCTGCGGGGTCAGAAGCGAAAAGGATGCAATTGGCGCGGTTAAGCTCGGCGCGGATTTGATTGGCCTGAATTTTTACCCCAAGAGCCCGCGCTTCGTTTCAAGGGAAAAGGCGAAGAGGATTGCCCGCAAGATCAGGGGCAGGGCAGTTATTGTTGGTGTGTTCGTGAATGAAAAGAAAAGCACGGTAAAAAATATTGCAAAATTAGTGGGTTTGGATATGCTGCAGTTTTCCGGGAATGAAAAGCCTGCGGACATAAAGGGATTCGATTTGCCGGTGATAAAGGCTATACACATTGAAAACGGCAAAAGCATTGCAGCCGCAAAAAAATTCGGAGCCGATTTCATCATGGTTGATGCGCCATCGGAAGGAAAGTTCGGCGGAACAGGAAAAAAAATCAACCAAAAATTTTTGCGCAAAGAAATGGTTGAACCTGCAAGGCTGGTTTTTTCCGGCGGCCTAAATGCGGGAAACGTGAAACGGATTATTAAGGAGTTCAATCCTGTAATTGTCGATGTTTGCTCCGCCACGGAAGCGGAGCCGGGCGTAAAAAGTTACGCTAAAATGAGGGAATTCATCCGAAGCGCGGTGGGAAAATGAGGAAAGGAATGTTCGGCCCCTATGGAGGCCAGTTCGTGCCTGAAACGCTCATGCCAGCGGTAAAGGAACTCGAAACGGCATTTGAAAAATACAAAAAGGACAAAAAATTCAATGCAGAGCTTAATGGACTGCTCGCAAATTTTGCGGGAAGGCCCACTCCCTTGACTTTCGCCTCTTCATTGAGCAGGGAATACGGCTGCAAAATTTATTTGAAGCGTGAGGACCTTGCGCATACCGGGGCGCATAAAATCAACAACGCCCTTGGGCAGGCTTTGCTCGCGAAGTACATGGGCAAAAAAAGAATCATCGCGGAAACAGGCGCGGGGCAGCATGGGGTTGCAACTGCCATTGCGTGCGCAAAACTTGGCCTGAAATGCGAGATTTACATGGGTGAGGTTGACATTGAAAGGCAGAGGCCGAACGTTTTCAGGATGAAGCTTGCGGGCGCGAAAGTGAATCCTGTTTCGAGCGGAAGCAAAACATTGAAGGACGCGATAAATGAGGCGCTACGCGACTGGACAGCGAATGTTCAGGATACCCATTATCTCCTTGGTTCTGTTTTGGGGCCGCACCCTTATCCATCCATGGTTGCGCATTTCCAGAGTGTAATAGGGAAAGAGGCAAGAAAGCAAATCATTAAAAAAGAGGGGAAGCTGCCGAAAGCCATTATTGCGTGTGTCGGCGGCGGGAGCAACGCAATAGGGATTTTCAGGGAGTTCATGAAGGACAAGAAAGTGGAACTCATAGGGGTGGAGGCAGGTGGAATGGGAATCGAAAGCGGAAAGCATGCCGCCCGTTTTGCCGACCCGAAGCTCGGGCGGAAAGGGGTTCTGCACGGGACATTGACTTACGTGCTCCAGGACAAATATGGCCAGATTTACAATACCCATTCTATTTCCGCCGGCCTTGATTATTCTGCCGTTGGGCCGGAGCATTCTATGCTCCGCGATTTGAAGAGGGCGAAGTATTTTTATGCTACTGATGACGAGGCGCTCGCCGCATTCAAATTGCTTTCCGAAAAGGAAGGAATTATTCCTGCATTGGAGTCGAGCCACGCCGTTGCGTATGCATTGAAGTACGCGAAGAACTGCTCGAAAAAGGACGTGGTCATAATTAATTTGTCCGGAAGGGGCGACAAGGACCTTGAGCACGTGGCAAAAGCACTGGAGGGCAAATAGGTGAATTATATGGACCGCTACGGAAAAATGTTTGGAAAATTAAGGGGAAAAAATGAAGGCGCATTCATTCCTTTTGTGGTTCTCGGCGACCCTGATTTCAATGCATCAAAAAAAATAGTCGGGGCTCTTTCGGAAAGTGCGGACGCGCTTGAGCTTGGTTTCCCTTTTTCCGACCCCATTGCGGATGGAAAGAGGATTCAGGTTGCGGATCAGCGCGCGCTTGAAGCCGGAATTAATTCTGACAAGTGCTTTGAAATAATAAGGGGAATTAGGGCAAGGAACAGCGAAATCCCGATAGGCCTGCTTTTGTATTACAACCTCGTTTACTCGAATGGCGTAAAGGGTTTTTTGGTTAAGGCGAAGGAAGCCGGTGTTGACGGGATTCTCATTGCTGACATGCCTATCGAGGAATCGCATGAAGTACTGAAAGAAGCTGGAAAAATTGGATTGAAAATGATTTTTACGGTTGCGCCGACCACGAATGACAGGAGGATAAGGGAAATTTCGGCAAAAGCAAGCGGTTTCATGTATGTGGTTGGCCTGCTCGGGGTTACGGGGGAAAGGAAGGACATAAAGGATTCGGCATTGGAGCTCGTGAAGCGGGTGAAAAAAAATTCAAAGTTGCCCGCATGCATCGGCTTCGGGATTTCAATGCCTGAGCACGTGAAGAAAATAATTTCCGCGGGAGCCGACGGGGCCATTGTGGGTTCCGCAATCGAAGCAGTTATCGAGAGGAACCTCGGGAATGAAGGCGCAATGATTTCGGAATTGAAGGATTTTTGCGCGAAACTCAAGGCCGCCACGGTGAGGAAATGATTGCAGTGCGAAGCCAAGTCCCTGCAAAGCAAGTCCTGCCGAAGGCGGACGCTCCCTTCCGAGGAGCACGCTCGGAATCGGTTGCGCGCGGCGAAATGCGCGAGGTGGCAAAATGAGGAAAATAGACGCCGTAAAAAAGCTTGACGCGGTTTTCACTGCGCCGCCTTCCAAGGCACATACTTTGCGCGCGCTGTTCATTTCTTCGCTTGCGGACGGAAAAAGCTTTTTGAGGAACGCGCTTTATGCCGAGGACCAGAAGCACGCGGCCAATGCATTGGCTTCGTTCGGCGCAGGCATTGATTTTGACGGGCTGGATTTTACGGTTCATGGCACTGCAGGAAAGTTTAATGCGCCGCGCAAAGAGGTTTTTGTCGGCAATTCAGGGGTAACAGCGCGCTTTTTGGTTCCGATTGCAGCGCTTGCAAAGGGCGATTCAGTGATTACCGGGGATTCAAGACTGAAGGAGAGGCCTGTTTCGGGGCTGGTTTCGGCATTGGATAATCTGGGCGTCGAGGCTGAAGCCTCGGATACCGGCTCTTTTCCGGTAAATGTAAAGGGCGGAGGCTTTGAAGGCGGACAAACAAGCGTTGAGGGCTCAAAAAGTTCGCAGTTCCTGAGCGCAATCCTTGTTGCCGCACCTTACACGGAAAAAGGGGTTCTGGCAAAAGTTTCAGGGGAATTAAAGTCCAGGCCTTATGTGAACATCACAATTGACTGCATGAAATCTTTCGGGGTTTCATGCGTGAACCACGATTACAGGGATTTTTTCGTGAAGGGAAAGGAAATGTACAAGGCGCAGGATTATGCCATTGAGGGCGATTATAGTTCGGCTTCGTATTTTTTTGCGGCCGCAGCAATAATAGGGGGAAAGGCCAGGGTGAATAACCTGAATCCTTACTCGAGCCAGGGCGACAAAAAGTTCCTTGAACTGGTTTCGAAAATGGGCTGCTCCGTGAAGAAAGGAAAAGGATTTGTTGAAGTAAAGGGAAAGCCGATGAAAGGGATAAGCGTTGACATGGCTGATTGCCCTGACATTGTTCCAAGCATTGCTGTTGTCGCATCGGTCGCGAAAGGCAAAACCAAAATAACGGGAATTTCGCATCTCGCGGCAAAGGAGAGCAACCGCATTGAGAGCGTGGCGAAAAACCTCGAGAAATGCGGAGTGAAGTGCAAGCATGGTTCCGATTTTCTCGAAATTGACGGCGGAAAACCGCATGGCATAGCAATTGATTCTTTCAATGACCATAGGATTGCAATGGCTTTCTCCGTTCTTGGTTTGAAAACCGGCGGAATGAGTATTGCTGATGAAAAAGTGGTTGCGAAGAGTTTCCCGAATTTCTTTGGGGAACTCGAAAATGCTTATGAGGGGAAAAAATGAACATTGCATTTATTGGTTTCAGGGGCACGGGAAAAACCACCCTGGCAAAGGCGCTCGCAAAAAGGCTCAAAATGCGTTTTGTGGACACTGATAAGCTCATAGCGGAAAAGGCGGGAAAGAGCATTCCCGAAATTTTTGAGGCCTACGGAGAAGAGAAATTCAGGGGCATTGAGAAAGAGGTCGTAAAGGAGGTTTCCGCAAGAGATAATGTGTGCATTGCGTGTGGCGGCGGCGTTGTGCTTTTCAGGGAGAACATTGATAGCCTTAAAAAGAATTCAAAAATAGTATTACTGGAGGCCTCCGCTGAAAAGATTTATTCGCGCATCAGGGGCGATTCTAAAAGGCCTGCATTGACGGAAAAGGGGCAATTTGAAGAGGTAAGGCATTTGCTGGAGCAAAGGAAAAAATTTTATGAGGAAGCCGCGGACCTGGTTTTTGACACGGGAAATGCTTCGGTTGCGGAATCCGTTTCACAGGTACTGAAGGCGCTTGAAAAAGAGGGTTTTGCATGAATGTAATTGTAAGGCTGAGGAAAAAAATTGACGAGAGCTACGGCATAAGCATAGGCAATTATTCGCTTGCACAGCTTGCAGCGGAAATCGCGAAAGACGGTTTCGGGAACAGTTACTGCATAGTGTGCGATTCGAACGTGAAAAAACTCTTCGGAACCAGGCTGCTTCACGAGCTGCGGAAAAAGAAACTTGAAGCGGGGATTGTTTCATTTGAGGCGGGGGAGAGGAACAAGTCCTTGCGGAATGTTGAAGCGGTTCTCGGGGAGATGCTTTCAATGGGGTTTGACAGGAAAAGCTGCGTGATTGCGCTCGGCGGCGGGATTTCCGGGGATTTGGCCGGGTTCGCGGCTTCGGTTTATCTGCGCGGAATAAATTTTGTCCAAGTGCCCACAACTTTGCTGGCCATGGTTGACTCCAGTATCGGCGGAAAAACCGGCGTGAATCTCGCGCTTGGAAAGAACACTGTCGGCTCATTCGCGCAGCCGAAGAAAGTTTATGCGAGTACGCAATTCATCAAAAGCCTCCCGAAGAATGAGTTTTCGAACGGAATGGCTGAGGTCGTGAAACAGGCCGTGCTCAATGACGCGAAATTCTTTTCTTTTTTGGAAAATAATGCCGGGAAAATCCTTGCAAGGGAACCGAAAGTCATGGCGGAAGTAATCAGGAAGAACTGCGAGCTCAAAGCGCGAGTGGTTGAAAAGGATGAGAAGGAAGCCAATTACAGGCGCGTATTGAATCTCGGTCACACCATTGGGCACGCGATTGAAACCCTCGGGGAATACAAGGCGCACTCGCATGGCGAAGCGGTTTCAATCGGCATTGTTGTCGAAAACAGGATTGCGGCCATGCTAGGGCTTTTGAAAGGCGAAGAGGAATGCAGGGTTTCAATGCTTTTGCATGAATTCGGCCTGCCGACTGAACTGCCTGATTATGCCCCGGAAAAGATTTTGGCCTTGACGAAGAAGGACAAGAAAGCCGTTTCCGGAAAAGTCAAGTATTCCCTGCCCGTTGCTATAGGGAAAATGTATTCCCGCAAAGGCGAGTATGGTGTTTTTGTCGATGACAAAACTGTTCTAGAGGCCTTGAGGTGTGGCGATGATTGCTGTTCCTGTTGCTGCGTCTGACATTGAGTCTGTCATCGCGCAGATTGAAAAGGCGAATGCCGTTGCTGACATTATTGAGCTGCGCCTTGATTACCTGAAGGAACTGGGCTCAAGGGAGCTTGAACGGCTCATTAAAAAATGCCGAAAGCCAGTGATTTGCACCTGCAGGCGCATGGAGGAGGGCGGGCGCTTCAGGGAAAGCGAAGCCAAGAGGATTGCCGTTCTGAAGAACTGCGCCAAGCTCAAGGCGGATTACGTTGACCTTGAATTCGACACAAATCCTGCGCAGAAGAAAAAGCTTTTCGAATACGCGAAGGAGCACAAGGCCAAAATAATCCTTTCAAAGCATTACTTTGGGCACACCCCTCAATTAGAGGATTTGGTGAAACTGATGCGGAAAATGCAGAAGGAAAAGCCCGAGGTAATCAAGATTGTGGCGAAGGCGAATTCGCATGAGGACAACAAAATAATGTTTGAACTCCTGAAGGAAGCGAAGAGGAGCGGAATCAAATTGATTGCGTTCTGCATGGGGTCGATAGGGAGGGACTCGCGCATTTTATCAATGCCCCTAGGGGGCTTCCTGACATTCGCTTCTCTCGAGAAAGGCTCTGAGAGCGCCGACGGCCAGATTCCAATAGAGGAAATGAAAAAAATTTACTCGGGGCTCCGCGTAATGTTCTGAAAGTAAAAAAATATAATGGAATTTCTTATGCAAAAAATATTGCCCCAAACAATTTTATTTGAATTTCTTTTTAATGTAACCCTCTATGCGGTCAAATGCCTCGCTTAATGTTTCTTCGGGCGGCAAAAAAACTATCCTGAAGTGGTGCGTTCCTTCCTTTTGCCCTGAACCTTCGCCGTGCACAACAAGCACGCCGGTTTCTTTCAACAGGTCAATCACGAATTCCTTGTCCGATTTTATCGGCAGGTTTATGCGCGGGAACGCGTAGAAAGCTCCCTTCGGCTTGACGCAGCTCAATCCGCGGATTTCATTCAGCCTTTTGAAGGTGAGGTCGCGCCTCTTTTTTAGTTTTGCAACCATTTCCTTCACGTGGTTTTGCTCGCCGTTCAAGGCGGCTTCAATCGCGACCTGGCCTATTCCTGCATTTGAAAGCCTGAGGCGGCAGAGCCTGTGCATTGCCTCAAAATAATCATCAAGTGCGCCTTTTGGGTCTTTCCTGTAAATCCAGCCCGCGCGGAAACCCGGAACGAGATGCGTTTTTGAAATGCTTCCCAATGAAAGCACCGGCACGTCCTTTGAAACGCTCGCAAGGGGAACAAATTCCGTGCCGTCGTAGAGAATCTGGTCGTAGGTTTCGTCCGCGAGAATGGGCAAATCGAATTCGCCGGCAACGTTCACGAGCTCTGAAAGGTTTTTCCTTGAGAGGACGCTTCCCGTGGGGTTGTTCGGGTTGATTATAACAATTGCCTTTGTTTTTTTGTTCACGTTCTTCCTTATGCTGTCAACGTCGAGCTGCCAATCGTTCTCCTCGTCCAATTGGTAAACATTCAACGGGCACTCGAGGAAGCTCATTTCGCCCGTGTAAACTGGATACCCGGGCCCGGGAAGCAAAACATTCTCGCCGGGGTTGAGGAGAGCCTGCATCGAAAGTATTATGGCTTCGTTGCCGCCGACAAAGCTAATGACATCATCTTTTGTGACGCCGTTGATGCCGCCGCGTTTCGCATAATCCGCTATTGCCTGCCTCGCCGCATTCGAGCCTATTGCGTTGGTGTAGCCCTCGCACTCGCGCCTGTGCTGCTCAATGCTCTGCCAAATGGATTCAGGGGCCCTGAAATCAAAGACAATGGGGTCGCCGATGTTCAGATAGAGGACTTTTTTTCCTGAGACCTCGACCTGCTCCGCAATGGGAACCAAGTCACGGTTAGCGTGCTTCACTCCAAGGGTTCTTGATGCCGGAACAACTTTTTTCATGTTACCACAGCAATGTAATTGGAAAACATTTTTATGCGGAACCACTCCCATTAAAGGGGTGTCCTTAAAAAGCCTTTTTTTGCAGAATTATAAAGGTGCTTTCGATGCGTGACGCGGAAACAAAGCTCTTTTGCCTTCTCGGCAAGCCCGTGAGTCATTCTTTGAGCCCGGCAATGCACAACGCGGGCTTCAATGCCTTGGGGCTGAATGCGGTTTACCTTGCGTTCGAACCTGAAAACCTCGGAAATGCGGTGAAAGGCCTCAAGGAACTCGGAATAAAGGGCTTCAATGCAACCATGCCATTCAAGGTCGATATCCTGAAGCACCTTGATTTGGTTGACCCCATTGCAAAAAAAATCGGCGCCGTAAACACGGTTGTGAACACAAACGGGGTTCTGAAGGGCTACAACACGGACGGCATTGGCGCGGTGCAATCCCTGAAGGCGGTTACGCAGCTGCACGAAAAAAAAGTCCTGCTCCTCGGCGCGGGCGGCGCAGGAAAGGCGATTGCGTTTTACCTCAGGGAAGAGAACGCAAAGGTAACGGTTGCGGACAGGGATTCCGCAAAAGCGTCAAAACTCGCGCTCCTTGCAGGGGCAAAAAGCGTTGCTTTGAACGGAATAAAAACGCTTGAGGGCTTTGACATAGTGATTAACGCGTCCCCTTCCGGAATGAAGCCAAACACCCACGAAATGCCTATTATTGTCCCGGCAAGCCTTTTAAGGAAGGAAATCATTGTATTTGACATTGTTTACGACCCAATCAAAACCAGGTTTTTGAGGGAAGCCGAACTCAGGGGCTGCAGGACAATAAACGGGGTTGAAATGCTCCTGAACCAGGGGTATGCCGCGTTCAAACTTTTCACTGGAAAGGAAGCGCCGAAAAGGGAAATGAGGAAAGCAGTAATGGAGAACCTGAAATAAGGGAAACGATTCTCATGACCTTCAACACGTTCGGAAAAATATTTTCATACACAAGCTTTGGCGAGAGCCACGGCAAGGCAATAGGAGTAGTTGTTGATGGTGTTCCCGCCGGATTAAAACTGGGCGAGGAAGACATCCAGAAGGATTTGGATAGGCGCAGGCCGGGCCAATCAGAGGTAACCACGCAGAGACAGGAAGACGACAAGGTTGAGATACTTTCAGGCGTCTTCGAAGGAAAAACTACCGGAATGCCTGTTGCATTGATTATTTTCAACAAGGATGCGCAGAGCAAGGATTACTCAAGCATCAAGGACCTTTACAGGCCGGGGCACGCGGACTACACTTACCAGCAAAAGTTCGGGATTCGGGATTACAAGGGGGGCGGAAGGAGTTCCGCGCGCGAAACCGCGATGCGCGTTGCTGTGGGGGCGATTGCGAAAAAGTTTTTGAAGGAAAAAGGGGTTTCAATTTTTGGGTTCACGCGCGAGGTTGCCGGAATACGCGCCGAGAAAATTGATTTGAAGGTTATTGAGAATAATTCCGTGCGCGCGCCTGATTTGCAGGCCGCAAAGGAAATGGAAAAAGTTATTCTTGCGGCAAAGGAAAATGGAGACAGCGTCGGCGGCATTGTCGAGGTTGTTGCGAAAGGCGTTCCTGTTGGTTTGGGAGAGCCAATTTATTACAAATTGGATTCAAAGCTCGCGGAAGCCTTGATGAGCATTAATGCCGTAAAAGGGGTTGAAATCGGCTCCGGTTTTTCCTCAACAAAGATGAAGGGCTCGGAGCACAATGACGAGCCTTACATAGTGAAGGGTAAAGTGAAGTTCAAAACCAATAATGCGGGCGGGATAATTGGGGGTATCAGCAATGGTGATGATGTTGTTGCGCGCATCGCGATAAAGCCGGCTTCCTCGATTGTAAAAGAGCAGAAAACAGTGGACAGGAAAGGCAAATCCCTCAAGGTTTCTGTTGCGGGAAGGCACGACCCCTGCCTTTGCCCGCGCGCGGTGCCTGTTGCGGAAGCGATGATGGCGATTGTTTTAATGGACATGTACTTGATTGCGAAAACAAGGAAAATTTGATTTTCCCAAAAACTAATAATTAAGGAACCTTTAAATAAAAGTAATTGCTGAATTTGCTATGAAAACTTTTTTGTGCTTGATTTTGGTTTCATTGTTTTTGTTTTCAGGGTGCGTAAGAACTGACACGCCATCTCCTCCAAGCGGCGGCCTCGTCGGCGAGGCAAATGAATACTGCTCACAGTTCACGGAAAGCACTTGCAGCGGGAGCGAATATGTTACGCAGGATTACGCCGAGCCAATTAACTGTTATTGGAGTTCAACGAGAAATGTCTGCGAAGCTGGAATTGGATATCAATAATTAGCACAACTTTATTGTTCCATCAAGTACACCACCCCCACAAATTGCGGAGCTTGTCAGAGTCCTTGAACCAAGGTTTTTTATTCAGAGCCCAACCTCATGTTTTATTTTTTTGGCATCAGCCGGCAATTGTATTGGCTTGTTTGCGTATGCTGCGGAAATTTTCTTTTTTTTGCCTTCAAATTCCTCGAACAGCGAATCAGAGTGGTAATCAACCGTGTACTGCGGGTCCTTCAAGGAATTTCCCGTGAGGATTGCGACAATGTCCTCGCCCTCATCTATTCCGTTTCCCGCGAGATTCTTTATTGCCGCCAATGTCGTGGCTGATGCGGGTTCGCAGCCTATTCCATCGCTTCCTATGATTGCCTTTGCGTCCGCGATTTCTTTTTCCGAAACAACCGCGGCGCTTCCTTTTGTATATTCGAGAACATTCATTGCCTTTTGCCAGCTCACAGGATTGCCGATTTTGATTGCGGTTGCAAGCGTATGCGCCTTTACAGGTTCTAGTTTTTTTGATTTGTTTTTCCACATGTTGTAAAGCGGAGCCGCCCCTTCCGCCTGCACAATGGTTATTTTCGGGATTGTTTCAATGAAGCCGAGTTCGCGCAGTTCCTTGAATGCCTTTCCGAACGAGGATGAATTTCCCAAATTTCCTCCCGGCACAACAACCCTGTCCGGAACTTTCCAGTTCCTCTGGCAAAGCATTTCAATCATTATGGTTTTCTGTCCCTCGAGCCTGAACGGATTGATTGAATTCAAAAGGTAAACGCTTTTTTCTTCCGCTAGTTCCTGCACAATGCGCATCGCGTCATCAAAGTCGCCGTCAATCTGGATTGTTTTCGCGCCGTAATCAAGCGCCTGCGCAAGCTTTCCCATTGCAATCTGCCCTGAAGGGATTATCACCAGCGCATTCATTCCTGCGCGCGAAGCATAAGCCGCCATTGATGCTGAAGTGTTTCCGGTTGAAGCGCATACAACTGTTTTTGAGCCGAGTTCCTTTGCCTTTGAAACCGCGGCCGTCATTCCGTTGTCTTTGAACGAGCCGGTTGGGTTAAGGCCCTGGTGCTTGAATGAAAGTTTTTTTACGCCGGCATAGGACGCGCTTTTGGGAGCGCTGTAAATCGGCGTGTTACCCTCGGAAAGCGAAACAACGTTTGTCTCGCTGCGCATAAATGGAATGAGTTCGCGGAACCTCCATACTCCGCTCTTATCCAGCGGATTCTGGGAGCTTCCCCTTTGCGCAAATTTTTCCTTCAGTGCCTTTGTGTCCATCGAGCCGAACTCATAGGCCACTTCGAGTAACTCGCCGCTGTCCGATTCAAAGCGCTTCTCGTCAATAGAATAGGTTTTTCCGCTTTCTATGGCTCTTAAAAAAGCTTTCCCCATTCCAATTAATTAGCAGGAAAAACTATTTAATTGTCTTTAGTGGCCAAAATGAAGAAAATTACGGTATTTTCCCCGGCAAGCGTAGCAAACGTAGGCCCGGGCTTTGATGTAATGGGTTTTGCCCTGAGTTCAGTCGGAGACACATTGACTGCGGAAATGTCTTCCGAGCAAGGAGTAAGGATAAGGAAAATAACCGGCGACGATGGAAAGCTCCCGAAAGATGTGGACAAAAACACGGCTTCTATTGGCGCAACGAGCGTAATGGAAAAACTCGGCATTGAGGGAGGTATGGAAATTACATTGAACAAGGGCCTGCGCCTCAATTCCGGACTGGGGAGCAGTGGCGCCAGCGCGGTTGCGGGAGCATTTGCCGCAATGAAACTCTTCGCGCCGGAAAAGGAAAAGGGTTTTGTGCTCGAGGACTGCGTAAAGGCTGAAGCGGCCGTGAGCGGGAACCATGCGGACAATGTTGCGCCCTCTCTTTTCGGCGGGTTCGTAATCATAAGGAGCTATGAGCCGCTTGACATAATCCGCCTTAAATCACCGACAAAATTGTTTGCTACGGTTGTTACTCCTGATTATGAGGTTTCAACCAAAGAAGCAAGGGCAATTCTTCCTTCCTCGGTTCCGATGAAGAGCCTCGTTCACAACACGGGAAATGTTGCGGCACTCGTGGCAGGAATTGCAATGAATGACTGCGCCATAATAGGAAGGTCGATAAGCGACAGCATCATTGAGCCCGTACGCGCAAAATTAATTCCAGGTTATGCTTCGGTGAAAAAAGCCGCAATGGATTCAGGAGCATTGGGATGCGCAATCGCGGGTTCTGGGCCGAGCATGTTCGCGTTTTCAGATTCGGGGAAAAAGGCTATTGAAATCTCGAATGCAATGGCGAAGGCTTTCGAGCGCGAAGGCCTTTCCTCGGACAAACTCGTTTCGAAAGTGAACGGCGAAGGCGCGAAAGTTATTGGGAAATAAAAACTATAGCAGACCACGAAAGTTTTCCGGCATTTATGGTGGTCCGCTAGATAGCAAACCCTGAAAATTCACCGAATTACTTTATTGGTTTGCTATAATTTCGCTTACTGTTCCCTCAAATATCCCCAGTTATGCAGCCTGTCCGAGTCCTCGGACCAGCGCTCGCCGATGTCGTCCCTGTAATACATGTGCGGAAGGATTAGGTTCTGGATGCGCGAGTAAACCTGCTTCTGGGTTTGTTTTACGGTTGAACCCATTCCCACAACTATAAGCACGACGCCTGAAGTGCCTGTGACAACCCATTCCTCGTTCACGATTTTCACGTCCTCTATGTGCACGCCATCCGTGGGCTTCTTGAAAATTATTACCGAGTCCTTTGATTTCACTTCAAAGGTTTCCTTGTCCCTGAATGGGAACGGAGGAACAACAATCCTAACTCCAATCTGGAAGCCGCTTACAACACGGAGCTTCGGCTTCTCGCCTTTTGCGAGCTGGTAAAGAAAATCCCCAATAGGCGAGAGCATCCCCTCTTCCTGGATGCTTATGGTCGGGTAGCCGAAGCGCGAAGTGAATTCAAGCGGATAGATTCCGTTGCTGTTCACAATGCAGTTCAAATCAATGTAACCCACGTACCCTTCCTTTGCGAGCGTCAATTCAAATTTTTTGAGGGTCTGGTTGAAAATCCTGTTGGGGCCGCTCCAGAACATGAGTGTGTTTCCACACCAGTACGGCTTTCCATTGCGCCTCACGTACATCACGTGGTTTTTTACCGTTGCGCAGTAAACCTTTCCGGAGTATTCGATTTCCTTGATGTCGCGCTTATCAATCCATGAATCGAGCTTCTTGACTCTTTCAAGCACTTCATATTGTACTCTGGATGCATCCGCATAATGATCCTTGATGAAAATTCTCCCTCTCGGAGCCCTCTGCTTTATCACTCCGACCCGCCCAGTTTTGAGGAGCAGTTCCTGTATGCCGTCCGCAAGCCTTTTTGAGGAAGTGTAGAATATCCTGAAGCCGCCCTTCATTTGCGTTGCATCGCCCAAAGCGAACCATTCAAGGAAAATATTTATCTGGCGCGGAGACAAATTCTTTATGTACTGAGGAACAGATTTTTCCGGGGCTTTTCCGAATTGTGCCAAGTGAGAGCAAAGTTGTTTGCTGTCGGCATTAAAGCCGTTCCCGTTTTCGGAGAACTTGAAAGGCATTGATGCGAGCAATTCGCGTATTTTTTTGGTTGCGGGCTCTTTTTTCTGTGCAACATTAACCCTTCCAGTCTCGGAAGCGTTCCCATCGGCAAGCCATATCCCGAAAAAAGACAGCCACTGATCCATCGGGATTTTGATTTCCGCAGATTTGTGTATTTGAACTTGCCTGCCCTCATAATGCCCAAGCTCCACGGAAGGAAGAACAAAATAAGCCTGTTCCTCGCCAACCCAACTGCCCGTTCTCTTGATTACGGATTGGGATTCCAGGTCCTTTGCCTTGACAAACTTGAATTCAGGATTGCCTGCCCTCGCGCTTTGCTGGCTCGCAACGTACATGTTGTGGTCAGGAGTAACCATGATGTCGAGAGTCTGATTTTTTATTGAAACAAGCTTTTTGTGATGTTCAAAAACAACCAGCTCTTCGGGTTCGTTAAATTCAATTGAGTGCGTATCGGGGCTGAGCGTGCAGAGTTTGTCCTCATAAATGAGTTCCCTGAAAAATTTCCAGCCTTCCAGAGTCAGCACTTCTGTTTCCTCGTCGTAACACCCCATTTCTCCCGTGCTCGGCCCGAGGTTTCCGGGAAAAAGCTTTTTGTGCTCGAAGTTAACGTTTATCGGATAGATGAATTCGCGCCCGTTGAAAAAAGCGCCAACGGCAATTTCAACGCCGGAAATCCTTTTCTGCAATTGGAATTCCGGAATTTTTTTTGCCCAAGCCTTGTTGTAATCATTGAGCACCTGGATAACGTCCTTTCCGTCTTCCTCTTCGCCGACAAATAAAAGCCCCTTGATGTTCTGCGCCTCGCCGCTCGGCTTTATCACGTATCTCCCCGGGTTTTTCTTCACGAAACTTATTGCGCCCTCGAATGAAGTGAAGTTCTGGTATGGAATGATGTTGATTTCGTGCTTCTTGAGCTCTTCCTGCCCGAAAGCACGGTCATCTTCAAGGCGGTCGGTGTAAGGGGAACCCCCGACAACGAATTTTCCTTTCTCGCGGAGCTTCTTCGCCTTTGCGCCCTGGCCGAGAACATCATCAAAAACAATCACGTCCGCCCAATCTATTTCCTTTTCCCAGTCCTCAACCTTCGGAATGAACCCATCCGCAACCTCGCGCTCCTCCTTTTCTTCTGTGTAGTACTTTACCTTGTGCCCTTCCTTGAGTATGTGCCACGCGAGGTCGCCCGCGAGATTGTCGAGCGAGATGAAAAGGAAATTTTTTGCGGCATCTGTTTTTTTCGGTTCCATTTCGGATTACTTTATCATTCATGCATTAAAGTGATTAATATTCTTAATCCCACGAGGCTGTTGCGCGCCACTGCGCGCAAAAAAAGGTTTTTTCGGAAAAAGCAACCCAAATGCGATTGCATGATGTGTCAAGGACACTGCAACCAATAAAAAGTATACTGAACATTCATGTTTTGGGCAAAAAATGGCTACGAAAGTCGCTTTTCATGGGAAGCAGGTCATCATAAGCACGAGCAGTTTTGACTGGAGCTCCGTGGACAAAATCATTGAAAGCGAACTATTCAGCACTATGCTACATAATTACATTGTGCATTTGCGCGGCCACGATTCGGATTTGCTCAAGGTTCTGCCGAAAAAAAGCGAAAAGGAACAGGAGCAGCTTTCACTCGCGCTTCTGAAGGCGCTCGCCAAAAAGCCCAGCCCGGAAGTAATGAAATCAAACCCCGAATTCAGGGAATTTTTCAGGGACCTTTTCATGCTCGACCAGTTTGTCGAGGAATTCTACAATTACTGGCGCAGCTTCGAGCGCTTCATTGTGTGTTATTCGGAGCAGAAGGACACTAACGGCGAAGACCTCGACAGGCGCCCTTACAGGGTTTTCAATGACACAATAGAGAACCTGAACCACACGGTTAGAAAAGTTTACCGCGACATCCGCGAACACATCACAGGCGAACACCCGATTATTTACAGGCAGGTTCCCGCTGGCTGTCAGGTCGGGGTAATTGCTGCTTCGAAGCAAACCGCTTTGCCTTTGCAATACTCCGAACTGCAGAAAATCAATTTGATTAGGCAGGTCCTTATTCAGCCTCCCTTGATAATCGACCCGCCGAACAACACGCGCAAAGGGGAGTTTGCGTTCGTTTCCTCAAACCCTCTTGAAGGATTGAAGCTTGATGATTCTGAATGGCTCTGCTTTCCCGCAAAGGTTGGGGAATTGGTGATTTACCTTTATTTTCACGATTTTTATTTCGGCCTTGGGATTGCTACCTCGAATTTGTTTGAATTGTGCTCTGACGAGGAATTGAAGAAGCGGCCTGACGGGATTTATGTTTACGGCGTTCCAAATAAGCAGATTGATAAGTTTGCGCCTGAGAAAACAGTTTACTGGCTCGACAAGAAAAACAATCTGATGGTCGGCGCGATTCCTTTGGGGGAGGAATTCGGTTACTTTGGGTATGTGAAGAAAATGATGCTCACGCTTTACAATTCAATAATGATTATGCGGGGGCGCATGCCCGTGCACGGCGCAATGACACGCATTACTCTCAAAAATGGTTCTTCCGCGAACGTAATTATTTTCGGGGACACCGGAACCGGAAAATCGGAATCGCTCGAAGCATTCAGGATTCTGAGCGAGGGCAATTTGAAGGACATGAAGATTGTGTTTGATGACATGGGTTCCCTTGAATTGAAGAACGGGAAAATCCTCGCTTATGGCACCGAGACGGGCGCGTTTGTCCGCTTGGATGATTTGCAGGCCGGTTACGCGCTTGGGCAGATTGACCGCTCAATAATTATGAGCCCGCAGAAGGTCAATGCCCGCGCTGTTTTGCCCATTACCACTTTGCAGGAGATTTTGCACGGCTGGCCCATTGATTTTTTCCTTTACGCGAACAATTATGAGCAGGTTGAGGCGGGGCAGAAGCACATCAAGTTTTTCAGGAGCCCTGAAGAAGCAATGAAGGTTTTTGGCGAGGGAAAAAGAATGGCTAAGGGTACAACCAATGAAACAGGAATTGTCGGGGCTTATTATGCGAACATTTTCGGGCCTTCGCAGCTGCGAGAATTGCATGAGCCCATTGCAAAGGCGATGTTCGAGGCGATGTTCAAGAGCGGAGTAAAGGTTGGGCAGATTAACACGCAACTCGGAGTAAAGGGCAAGGAAATCGATGGCCCGCAGGAAGCGGCGAAGGAATTGTTTGAGTCGATAAAGAAAAAGTAGACTTAACGCAATCAAATTCCAGCGCTTTGGGGGGAAAATGGGAGTGAAGCCTGTTTTTCAATCCCATTACCCAAACATTATTTTGCAGCATGTTCATTAAATTTTCTTATTTCGGCGTATTTTTTTTGATTTTCAGCTATTTCTTCTGCGAGTGTTTTGTGTTTTTCTGTTTCCATTACAATTCCTCCGGGGGACGTAGGATTAATTTAATTGTCGAATGAACGATTTTTTTGGATTTTATTTAATTTTTAAGTAGTTTGCCAAGTTTTACAGTTAATTCTTTTTATTGTATATAAGCTGTATGCCGACCTTGTTTTAAACCCCGAAAAAATCAAAAACATCGCCAAAGAGCTCTTCGAGCTGATAAAGAAGAAGTTAAGTCCCATCAGTTCGAACTTTTGAACTATGAGTTATTAGAACAGTCCATGCACTGGCTTCCCGCGCGCTCGGCATCAAAGCTCAAGCCTGTCGAGGCGCTGAGGTACGAGTGAAAAAACTTGGCATCATTTGAAATAACTGATTGCTAAGAGTTAAATAGTAATTTAGCCATAGTTTTTCATGGCATCCACTCATGCCAAACCAATGGATTTCTGGCCACATAAAAAAGCAATGGACTTGTGGCATAGCAAAACCAGGACAATAGAACTCCCAAATACGGTTGCGCATTGGCCCGCCTTCAAATTGAATCGAGTAAGGGTGGTAAATAACAGATTGGGCCAAGCCAAAGGGATTGTTGCTGTTGAAGGATTAGGATACAATGTAATGACCTTCTTGTTTTACCCTTTAAGGAAGCATTATGACCTTTTTGCCCGCTCTGTGAGTTCGTTGCGAATGAATGGCCCAGGGGCAGAATTTCCTGGCGCTGTTGGTTCAATCGAAGTTCATAAGGACCATTTTGATTGGCTGGAAGACCCTGAAATTGGCATTAAAGATTTTTTTGACATACCTCAAATACAATCTCATTTCAGAAAAGGCTATCCAAAAGAACTTGGTGAAAAAATTCTTTCTGGTTACTATAATTGGCATTTTAGTGTTCTAACTGAAATTTTTAAAATGGCCGAAAGGGACAAAAGAGGTGTTTGTTTTATGCGGGACCCATGGCTGGATAAAAAAATGGCCACAAAATACGAAAAGAAGTCATTCTTAGATATTGCAGAAGAATTAGGGTGGAAATATAAGTTTGCCCATAGCCACGTATTTTTTTACAAGAAATAAATATTTTCTTATTTGAATCCGCTAATATAAGGTATCTTTCCGGCTTTCTCCCTCGTTTTCGGCAGCGCCTCTACAAGCATTCCGAGGGTATTCCATGTTCCGCTCACGAGCGTTTTTCTTTTTCCTTCAGAAATGTCTATTGGAATAGAAGAATCGTTAAAGGAAAGAATTTTTTGTTCGAGATTCAGGTTGAGGATTTCATTGGAATCCTCATTCTCGATAAAGCCCTGCAGGAGTTTCACATCCTCCACGCTCGCGGTTACTGTTGGTATTCCGAGCAACTGGCAGTTGCCCGCAAATATTTCCGCAAAGCTTTCGCCTACAATGGCTTTTATGCCGAACTTCATCAGCGCCTGCGGCGCATGTTCCCTTGAAGAACCGCAGCCGAAATTCTTGTTCACTATCAGGATTGATGCACCCTTGTATTTCGCGTCATTGAAAGCGTGCTTTTTCGATTTTCCTGAAGCATCGAAGCGCTCATCGTAGAAAGCGTATTTTCCGACGCCTTCGAAGGTGATTGTTTTCAGGTAGCGCGCGGGAATTATCCTGTCAGTGTCAATGTCGTTTCCTCGCAGGGGCAATCCCTTGCCGGCAACTTGATTTATTATTGTCATTGTAAAACCTCGCGCACAACAGTTTCGGCTGTTGGGTACGACAACCTATGCTCCTTGTACCCGTGGGGTACGAGGCCTCGTGCCAATGGGCACAAGGTCGCATAGCTTTGGCTCGCTACGCTCGCTTTTGCTGTAATCATTGCAGCACCTCGCGCACGTCAACAACCTTTCCATTAATGGCTGCGGCGGCAACCATTGCGGGGCTCATTAAAAGCGTCCTTCCTGTGGAAGACCCTTGCCTTCCAATGAAATTCCTGTTCGAGGATGAAGCGGAAATTTCCCTTCCCTGAAGCTTATCCGGGTTCATTGCGAGGCACATGGAGCAGCCCGCGTGCCTCCACTCGAAGCCCGCTTTGGAAAATATTTTGTCGAGGCCTTCTTTCTCCGCCTGAACCTTTACCTGCTGCGAACCCGGAACAACAAGCGCTTTCACGTTGGCATTCACTTTCCGGCCTTCGGCAACTTTTGCTGCTTCCCTTAAATCAGAAATCCTCGAGTTTGTACAGGAACCTATGAAAGCGACATCAATTTTTGTGCCTTCAATCGGCGCACCTTGCTCAAAGCCCATGTGGCCGAGGGCTTCCTGCGCGGATTGCCTTTCGTTTTCTGGAACTTCACTGAGCATCGGAATGTTTTCCGTTACCCCGAGAGCCTGGCCTGGATTTATTCCCCATGTAACCATTGGCTCGAGCTTTGAAACATTTAATTTGAAAACATCATCATACTTTGCATTCTTGTCGGAGGCTATTTGCTTCCACCATTCAACAGCCCTGTCGAATGCATCTCCTTTTGGAGCGAATTCCCTTCCGCGGATATAATCAAAGGTTGTTTTGTCCGGATTCACGTATCCGGCGCGTGCGCCGCCTTCGATGCTCATGTTGCAGACGCTCATCCTTTCTTCCATGCTCATGTTCTCAAATGTTTCGCCGGCATACTCATAAGAGTAGCCTATTCCGCCTTTGACTCCGAGCTGCTGGATTATTTTGAGTATCACGTCTTTCGAGTAAACGCCTTTGCCCGGCTTTCCTGAAACACCTATTTTCCTGACTTTGGGTTTTGCAAGAGAGATGCATTGGCTCGCGAGAACATCCCTGACCTGCGTGGTTCCTATGCCAAATGCTATTGCGCCGAAAGCGCCGTGCGTACTTGTATGCGAGTCGCCGCAGGCAATTGTCATTCCTGGCTGTGTAAGCCCGAGCTCGGGGCCTATCACGTGCACTATGCCCTGCTTTCCTGAATCAACTCCGTAAAACCTTACGCCGAATTGTTTCGCGTTTTTTTCTATTTCGCCCATCATTGCTTCGGCCATTGAATCTGAGTAAGGCCTTTTTTGTGAAGCAGTCGGAACAATGTGGTCGACCGTTGCGATTGTGCGTTCGGGAAAAGCCACTTTGAGGTTTTGTTCGCGGAGCATCTGGAAGGCCTGTGGAGAAGTGACCTCGTGTATCAAATGCAGGCCTATGAATAACTGCGATTCTCCGGAAGGGAGCTTCTGCACTTCGTGCAATTGCCAAACTTTGTTGAAGAGGTTTTCCGGCATAAAAAGTCGCTGAAAATATTCAGTTGTGCAAAATTTTAAAAGCGTGTGTTTGGCCGGAGCAAAGCAAAAGAAAGGGTTAAATACGCGGTTTTCGTTGATATTTTCATGGTTGACGCATTAAAGGCGGTTTCGGATTCACTAAGCCCTTGGTATCAGGATGGAAAGTTCCTCAAGTATACTATGGTTTATTTCGCGCTTTATTTGGCCATGATGGGCGCACTTTTCGGCGCGATGTTTCTCATAGGGCAAAGCAACCCTGCACTTTACCAAATGTTCACAAACCCTTCTGGCACCACGGATACTGAATTGTTTTTCGCGGGATTCATGCAGTTTGTCGTGCTGCTTTTAATTGTGATGATTCCGATAATGATTGTTTTTTCGCTCGTGATGGGTTACGTTTCAATGCTCATGATGCTGAGGGGTCTTGAAATCTCTGGCCTCAAAACCGCAAAGCTCGGCTTGGTGAAAGTGCTGAAGTATTTTGTTCTGTCTTTCTGGCTTTCAATTCTTACTTTTACTTCCTGGAAGCATGACAAATTCAGGCTGATATTTGTTGGATTAGTTGCTTTATGGATTGCAGGGGTCGTGGCAGCATTAATGGCTCCGATTATAGGGGCGTTAGTGATTGTTTTGGCGGCCATTGCTTCACTGATTTATGTTTTCATAATCTGGTATAATGTGCTCAGGCTTTACCCTTCATACATGATTTTCCTGCACAAGGACCAGGGCATTGCGGCTTCCGCGGATGAAGGCTGGAGCCTTTCAGAGGGAAACGCCTTGAACATTTTGATTGCAGTCGTTGTATTGGCCATCGGAATAATTATTGCAGGCATTATTCTCCTGATTCCAAGAATAATTATAAGCGCTGCACTTGGGCTCGTATCGGCTCCGCCTGTAATTGACATTGGTATTTCATTGCTCATTGACGGCGCCCTCACGGCAATCATGGGAGCTATTTCGGCGCTGCTTGGCGCGAACATTTATGTGCAGCTCCTCAAGGAAAAGGGCTCCGCGAAAACACGGACTTCCACAAAATAAATTTTCGCTGAATCAAAAAAAATCATCTGATTGTATAAAGCAGCCAAAATTATTTCTTTATTTCGCCGCGATGCAGGAAATTTCAACCAAGGCGTTTTTAGGCAGCGCCGCGGCCTGAATTGTTTGGCGCGCAGGTAAATTTTTACCCATGAAGTAGGAGGCATAAACCTCGTTCATTGCGGAAAAATCATTCATGTCCTTGAGGAAAACCTCGACCTTTACAACATCGCGGAGTGAAAGCCTCGATTCCGCAAGGATTGCTTTCATGTTCTCGAAAACCTGCTTTGTTTGCCTTGCAACTGAACCGTCAACCAGCAAACCGATTTTCGGGTCTATTGCTATTTGCCCTGAAACAAAAACAAAGCCGTTTGCTTGAACCCACTGCGAGTACGGGCCTATTGCCTTGGGGGCCTCTGAAACAGGCGTTTTCTTTAAAGCCTTTCTGGCCATGAATTTCTTGTTGTTGAAAGTGTTTAAAATACGAGCGCGGTGAAGGAAAATGGGTTTTGACGAAAAGGTTTGGAAAGCGCTTAAAAGGATTCCAAAGGGCAAAGTGACTACTTACAAGGAACTGGCGAAAGCAGTTGGAAGCCGCAATGCCTCGCGAGAGGTGGGGAACGCGTGCAACAAAAACCCCCACTCTCCAAGGGTTCCGTGCCATCGCGTTGTTTCGAGCTCCGGAAAAATAGGTGGTTACTCCCATGGAGTAAAGAAAAAAATCGCGCTGCTGAAAATTGAAGGGGTTGAAGTGAAGCGCGGAAAAATAATTGATTTTGAAAAAAAGGTTTTCAAAAATTTTGCTTGATAAAAATACTACAAGTATGAACCTTTGTCGGCTTCCTCTCCCCTATTGTCCGGGTGGTGGAGTTTTTTGGTTTCGTCACGCCTCGTGGTTTTTATTTTTCCTGTTCTGAAATCGCGGCTATATTTTGGGCCGAATCTGCGTTCCCCCTTGGCGCGGACAGAAAATTCCCCTTTTCCAGCTCTTCTTCCGGCCCATATTTCTCCGGGACTTTTTCTGAATGGCATGACAGTAATTCTGATTCAGGGAATAAAAACTTTTCATTTCGCGAAAAAAGCGAGATAGCCCAGTATGATGTACAAAAGTATTATTGCGAGCCCGATGTAGAAGCCCGGGTTCTTGAATTGCCTCTGCTTTGAAACCATAAAGAACCAGTAAAGTTCACCCAAAAGTACGCCTGCAGTCACCAGAATCAGGAAATAGCCCGGAATGCTGTTCAATGCAGCGGGGTTCTGCTGGGTAAAATGGAAAACAATAAAGAGGAAAGCAAAGTAAACAAGCCTGTGCAGCGCCTTCCACCAGGTTCCGCCGATTTTGTGCTCAACCCACTGGATTGAGGTAATCGCCATCACGAATAGGATTGGATAAGCAAGTGCTCCGAAAACAATTGGGTTCTCAAGGGGATTGAAAGAAAAATACACTTTTGAAAGGTCTCCGAAAAAATAGAATTGGATTGCCGCAATCACGTGGAAGAAAATGAAAATGAACCCCATTACGCCTAAATTCTTTCGCACAAAAGAGTATTTTGAGAGCAGCGGCTTGAATTTGAAGGCTATGCTTGAAAGCAACGACAATCCTATGAGTGTGGCGCCCGAGAAGGCAAGGGCCCTCACAATGGACATATCAATGATGCCGGGAACATAAAAGTAATACTGGATTGCGAACTGCAGTAAAAGGAATATGAGCGAAATGAAAACGAACTTGAAGTTGAATGCCCAGCTCTTCTGCACCCAGCCGAACAGGCTGACTTTTTTCTGCGGTTCCGCGCTGTCCATTATTACAAATCCATTCTTTCTCTTAAAAAAGGTTTTGGTAAAGGAAGAGCCTTCGTTCGGATGCAATGTAAAGTGGAAGAATTGACTGCAAATCAAAGCTAATGCCAGCAGGAGAAAATTATAAATATAAAAGTTTAATAGTTAGATAGCCTTAATTCTTTCATGGGACTTCCATTCAGATTGCCTTTTTGGCCTCGAAAAGGCGAAAGGACTGAAGTGCATTCCACCACAGTCAGAGGCGCCGAAAGAACCACGGTTTATACCCCGCATGCCACAAAGTTTGACAGGCGTTTGACATACACGCCATATTTTAGGAGCTGGCTCAGAAAGCACCCCGGAATAATTCTGGATTTCATGGAAGCCAGAAAACAAATTTTATCCGGAAAAGGAAAAGTCAGGATTGGAAATATGACAGTAAAAGGTATAAGTAAAACAGGCGAGGTATCAACGAGAATTTACAGGGTCATAGTAGGAACTTTTAAACCAAAAATCCTTTTTGTAAAAGAGCAGTGGCCCGGAAGCCAAGGAAAGAAATTCAAGCCGGAATGGGACTTGGCTGAAGCTCAAATACAGGCCCTAAAAAGAGCGATGACAGCAGTTCGTCGCATTAAAACCGTTAAGGTAGTTGGATATCACCTGGCATGGACTGAAGGGGAAAAATCTTTTTTGGTAACAGATTTCGTGAGAGGAAAACTACTTTTTGATATCCCTATAGGAGAGGCCCCTAGATATATTAATGACAGATTGAAAAAAATATATGATGCAACCGAGGGCGTAATTGCGGATAAAGGGCCAACAAACATCATATATGATGATGATACTGATATGCTAACGATAATCGACTCACGACCTAGTAGCCTAGATAAAGATGATATAGTGACACGCGGAGGATTATAGGTATTCCTGCCAGCTCATCACTTCAAGGTCGCTTTCCTTCTTTTTCACGATTGCATCAAGGAATGCTGATGCGACCTGCAGGTTGGTAATCAAGGGAACGTTGTAATCAACAACCGCGCGGCGCACATCATACTTTGGATCGGTTGCAATCTGCCTGAATGGATCCGCAACTATTATTGCCAGGTCGAGCTTGCCTTTGTGAAGGAGCTCAAGAACATTCGGGGATTTCTTTTCATGCAGCTTGAAAACCTTTAAGTAATTCACTCCGTTTTCGGCCAAAAATTCAGCGGTGTGTTCCGTCGCGTAAATGGCATAACCTTTTGCGTGAATGGCCTTTGCCTCTTCGAGGAGCTTCTGGCGGTTCGCATCGCCTGTGAGCGAGAGCAGAATATTTTTTTTCGGGATTGGGTAGCCTGTGCTTAGCATTGCCTTCAAAAACGCGTCCTCGAAGGTTGTTCCTATGCATGCAACCTCGCCGGTTGAAGCCATTTCAACGCCTGAAACAGGGTCGGCTCCTTTCAATCTGCCGAATGAGAACTGCGGTGCCTTGACCCCGACATGGCCCAAATCCATTGTGTTATTCGGGATTTTTGTTAGCTTCTGGCCCAAAATTGATTTTGTCGCGGCCTCAAGGAAATTAACCCCTGTAACCTTCGAGACAAATGGGAATGAGCGCGAAGCACGGAGGTTGCATTCAATCACTTTCACTTCATTGTTCTGTGCAATGAACTGTATGTTGAATGGGCCTGAAATATTGAGGCCTTTAGCCAGCTTTTTTGTTATGTCCTCCATTCTTCGCACTGTTTCGAGATACGTTTTTTGCGCCGGGAGCACCATGGTTGCGTCTCCTGAATGGACGCCCGCGTTCTCGACATGCTCGGAAACAACGGAGCACACTATTTCGCCTTTTGAGGCAACGGCATCCACCTCGATTTCTCGGGCATTCAGGATGAATTTGCTCACAACAACAGGATACTCCTTGCTCAGCGAGGTGGCCGCTTCAAGGTACTGTTCGAGTTCGGAATCATTGAAAGCAACAGCCATTGCCTGTCCGCTCAAAACATAAGAAGGCCGTATTAGCACTGGATAAGAAACTTTTTTGGCAAACGCCTCGGCCTTCTGCATTGAATCAACCTCAGCCCATTCCGGCTGAGGAATCTGCATGGAATCACAGAGCTTCGAGAATTTGTGCCGGTCTTCCGCACGGTCAATGTCCTCGGGAGAAGTTCCGAGAACTTTGAAGCCGGATTTGTGAAGTTTCAACGCAAGGTTGTTGGGAATCTGGCCGCCCATTGAAACCACAATCCCTTCAGGATTTTCTTTTTCGTAAATGTCGGCAACGGTTTCAAAGCTCAGTTCATCGAAGTAAAGCCTGTCGCACTCATCATAATCCGTTGAAACGGTCTCCGGGTTATAATTAATCATTATGGTTTTGATGCCCTGCGCGGAAAGCGTTTTTGCGCAGGAAACACAGCAGTAATCGAACTCAACCGAACTTCCTATCCTGTACGCGCCTGAACCCAAAATGATTGCGGATTTTGAATCCTTGAAATCAATGTCGTCGTGCTCCGAATTGTAGGTAAGGTAAAGGTAATTGGTTTGCGCAGGGTATTCCGCGGCAAGCGTGTCGATTTGCCTCACGAATGGGGTCATTCCGAGGGCTTTCCTTTTTGCGCGGATTTTTTCCTCGCTTTCAATGCCGATAATCATTGCTATCTGCTTGTCGGAGAAGCCCTGCTTCTTTGCCTTGAGAAGAAGTTCTGTCGGGATATCTTCAATGGAATATTTCTGGATTTCATTCCTCGTTTCAACCACGTTTTTTATTTTGTAAAGGAACCACTTGTCGATTTTCGAGGCGGCGTGTATCTTTTTTATTGAAACATTTTTCTTCATTGCCTCGACAATCGCAAAAACCCTTTCATCAGTCGGATAACGAACGGCATGCGCAAGCTTCGTTATCTCAATCTTGTTCCCCACGAGGCCGTACATGCCGATGTGAAGCATTCTCAAAGCCTTTTGCATTGCTTCCTCGAATGTTTTTCCAATTGCCATTACTTCGCCGACGCTTTTCATTTCAGTTCCTATTCTCCTTGAAACATTGCGGAACTTTTTCAAATCCCAGCGCGGAATCTTCACCACAATGTAATCCAAGGCAGGTTCGAAGCATGCCTTGGTTTTTTTGGTGATTGAGTTCTGCAAATCCAGAAGAGTGTAACCGAGCGCGAGCTTTGCCGCCACAAACGCGAGCGGGTATCCTGTCGCTTTTGAAGCGAGCGCGGAGCTTCTTGAGAGGCGCGCATTCACTTCAATAACCCTGTATTCCTCGCTCTTCGGATCCAAAGCGAACTGTATGTTGCATTCCCCTACAATTCCTAGCTCGCGAATTACATTTATCGAGACTTCGCGGAGCATGTGGTACTCGCTGTTGTTGAGTGTCTGTGAAGGCGCAACAACAATGGATTCGCCGGTGTGAATGCCAAGAGGATCAAAGTTCTCCATATTACAAACGGTTATGCAGTTGTCCTCGCAATCCCTTACAACCTCATACTCAATTTCTTTCCAGCCTGAAAGGCATTCTTCAATGAGAAGCTGCGGCACGGATTTGAATGCCTGCTCCGCCATTTCTTTCAGTGTTTCCTCATTATCGGCGATGCCGCTTCCTTTGCCCCCCAATGCAAAGGCGGCGCGCACCATTACAGGGTAACCGATTTTTTTGGCGGCCTTCAGCGCATCCTTGACTGACTTAACAGCGCTTGATTCCGGGGTTTTCACGCCGATTCTCAGTAGTTCCTTTTTGAACAAGCCCCTGTCTTCGGTAAGCTCTATGCTTTTCACAGGGGTTCCGAGCACTTTGACGCCGTGCTTTTTCAGGATGCCTTTCCTTTCGAGCTCAAGGCCACAATTCAAGGCTGTTTGTCCGCCAAACGAAAGCAAAATCCCCTGCGGCTTTTCCTTTTCAATCACCCTTTCAACGAAATTCACCGTGACTGGCAAAAAATAAACCTTGTCCGCGAACCCTTTGGAGGTCTGCACGGTCGCAATGTTCGGGTTGATTACAACAACCTCGATGCCTTCTTCCTTCAGCGCTTTAATCGCTTGGCTTCCGGAGTAATCAAATTCCCCTGCCTGTCCGATCTGCAGGGCGCCAGAACCGAGGATCAAAATTTTTTTTGGTTTGGAAATCTCGGTTTTCATAGTGGTCACTTCAGCACCTTCAGAAAATCGTCAAACAGAAATGCGGTGTCGCGCGGCCCGGGGTTCGCTTCAGGGTGGAACTGCACCGAGAAAAAGGGCTTTGTTTTGTGCCTGATTCCCTCGTTCGTGTCGTCGTTCGCGTTGCGCATCCACGGCTCCCAGGCTTTCGGGAGGGTTTTTTCGTCCACCGCGAAACCGTGGTTCTGGGAAGTGATGAAACACTTCTTGGTGCCCACAATGTAGGCCGGCTGGTTCTGGCCGCGATGCCCGTACTTCAATTTGTAGGTGTCGGCGCCTGCCGCGAGCGCGAGCAATTGGTTGCCGAGGCAAATGCCGAATGTCGGGATTTCCTTTTCGAGCGCCGAAGCAATGTTTTTTATCGTTGGAACGCACGTCTTCGGGTCGCCGGGGCCGTTGCTTATCAGCAGGCCGTCAAAATCCATTTTGTTTTCTTTTGCAAGGAAATCGTAATCCCAAGGGACGCGAATCACTGAAACGTTTCTTTTCAAGAGGGACACAATGATGTTGTTTTTTGCGCCGCAGTCAATGAGCACGACTTTTTTGCGCGCCTTTCCGTAAGTGATTGGCTTGTGGATGCTCACGTCCTCGACAATGTTCTCTTTGTTCGGGTCGTAAAGCGCGGTATCTTGCTCATCAACAATTATTTTTCCGAGCATTGTTCCTTTCTCGCGCAGGATTTTCGTAAGAGAGCGCACGTCGACGCCGGTTATTGCGGGGATTTTTTCGCGCTTGAGCCAGTCGGAAAGGGATTCAATGGCAGAGTGGTGCGAATAGTTTTCGGAATAATCAACGACTACTAAACCGCGCACGTGGATTTTGTGCGACTCGAAACTAGTTATCAGGCCGTTTTCGAGGATTTTTTTCGGCACGCCATAATTCCCGACCAATGGATAGGTGAGGCAGAGTATCTGGCCGCAATAGCTCGGGTCTGTCAGGCTCTCATTGTAACCCACCATGCCGGTATTGAAGACCACTTCTCCTGAAGTCGAGGCCTCGAAGCCGAAAGAGGTTCCTTGGAAGGTTGTGCCGTCCTCGAGCACCAATTTTGCGTTCAAGCAAAGCACCTCTCAAGAGGCAAGGAAAAGAAAGGACGGGAAAAATTATGCAAAGAAAAAGGGCGAAAGCCTGAAAGGAAACAAAATTTCTTCATCCTAAAAATGAAGTTATGCTCGGGAAAGCTTAAAAGGCTGCATGGTCACTTCAACATAATCAGGTTGAGCATTTTTTCAGTTGCCTTTACCGCGGCCATGACCTGGTCCGAGTCAACACCTATTGTGCGGAATTCCTTTGTGTTCGAGCGCCAGGTTATGGTTGCCTCGACTATTGCATCTGTTTTGCCGCCGGGGGGTATTCTCACGGAATAATCCGTGAGCTCCGGGAGTTTAAGGTTGAGTTCGGAGCAGGCGAGCTTGAGGCACTGCATGAACGCGTCATAGCCCCCGTCTCCTTCAGATTCCTCTGAAATGGTTTTTTCGCCAAGCCTTATCCTGAGCGAGGCCTTTGGCCTGCCGTTGAAAGTCGAGAAAACCTTGCACTCGAGTATTTCGGCCTTTTTTTCAAGCGGGGTCTTGAGCACATCGGAAATTATGAAAGGCAGGTCCTCCGGAGTTAATGTCTCTTTCTTGTCCCCCAACTCAACGACGCGCGCGAGCACGAGCTTTTTTTGTTCAGGAGTGAGCTCTATGTGCAGTTCCTTGAGGTTCTGCTCGAGGCTGCTCTTGCCGCTGAGTTTTCCGAGTGCGTATTCGCGTTTCCTCCCGAACCTTTCCGGAGTAAGCGGGTTCACGTATAGGTTTCCCTTTATGTCCCCGTCCGCGTGTATGCCAGCTGTTTGAGTGAAAACGTCATCGCCGACAATCGGCTTGTTGTCCGGAAGTTTTTTGCCGGAAACTCGTTCTATGTACTTGCTTGCCCTCACCAATGCTGACTCATCAACACCGCATTTGCAACCTGTTTTGTCGTTGATTGCGGCAACTACTTCCGCGAGAATGGAGTTGCCTGTCCTTTCGCCCAGGCCGTTCACGGTGCAATGCACGCCGGCAACGCC
Source organism: Candidatus Iainarchaeum andersonii SCGC AAA011-E11 (assembly GCA_000402355.1). Classification (GTDB taxonomy): domain Archaea; phylum Iainarchaeota; class Iainarchaeia; order Iainarchaeales; family Iainarchaeaceae; genus Iainarchaeum; species Iainarchaeum andersonii. The sequence continues at coordinate 9,612 of AQRS01000035.1, read as the reverse complement.
TTCCTGCACGGCAACGAGCGCATTGGCAGTGCCCAAACCATAATCGTTGTGGCCGTGGAAATCGCATTGCGCCAGCGGAATGACTTTTTTCATTTCGGCAACGAATTTTTGCGTCTGCAACGGATCTAGAACTCCCAAAGTGTCGGGGAGGAGGAGCCTGTTAATTCCGGCTTTTTTGAGGCGCTTCGTGAAAGCGAAAACATATTCCTTTGAATCCTTGATGCCGTTGCTCCAGTCCTCGAGGTAAACATTTACTGCCATGCCTTTTCCTTTCGCGTATTTTATCACGCGCTCCGCATCCGCATAATGCTCCTCGGGCTTTTTGCGCAGCTGGAGTTCGCAGTGCCTTTTCGAGCCCTTTGCAAGCAAATTGATTGTCCTGCAGCCTGCTTCAAATGCCCAGTCAATGCTCGCCTCGTCCACAAAAGCCAGGACCTCGACGCGTTCGAGCAGGCCTTCGTTTTTTGCCCAGGCGCAAATGGCTTTCACGGATTCTTTTTCGCCTTGGCTTACGCGCGCGGAAGCGACCTCTATCCTGTCTACCTTGACTTCCTTGAGCAACAGCTTTGCAATGGAGAGTTTTTCCTCTGCGGAAAATGACATGCCGCGCGTCTGCTCGCCGTCTCGCAGAGTAGTGTCCATAACCTGAACATATTCAGCCAAAAGGCATCACCAGAAAAAGCGCAAAGAACCTAGCATAAACGAAACCGGAACGGGTTTCACTAAACGAGGATTTGTAAATCCCTTCTTTGCGTCATGCAACGAAATGGGGTGAAAATGTTTTTTAAGGTGTGGTTTGGCCAACGGCACAAATAAGCAGGAAATGCCAAAATAATGGTGTGGGGGAAGCGCCCATTGGCCCTGAAAACCTATATTAATCACTTTTCGGTAATCTATTCATGAAAAAAGCGCAGGCCTTTCTTCCTTCGCCCTTTCCTCGAGGTAGGACATGAATTCTGTCTGGTAATTCCTGATGTTGTTTATGTTCCCGGTTCTCAGGTACTCGGCTATTTTCTGCACGAAAACGTTGCTGCCAATGACGTGCGGCATTATGACGAAATCCGCGCCCTTTTCGTAAAGCGTTCTGGAGTCCTTGAAGTAGCGCGCCCTCGCAAAAACAGGTATTTCCGGATTCACTTTTTTCGCGTATTCAACCAGCGAGAAAGCGTCCTTTGCACGCGGAATAGCTATCACGAGAACCTCGGCCTTTTCAATGTTCAGCTTCCTCCAGAGCTCCTCGTTGTCCGCAGAACCGTAAACGGATTTAATGCCTTTCTGGAGGTTGCCCCAAACCACTTCTGAATCGTTGTCAATCACTATGAGATTGTGTTTTCCGTGCAGAACAGAGGCAATGCCTGAGCCCACGAGGCCGCCGCCGAAAATCAGTATGTGGTTTTTAAGCCCTTGGGGAACGGCTTCGAGTTCGCTTATCCTTGCGTGGAGCAGAACAGATTTTTTTGCGGAAGGGGCAAAGCGCCTCACGAACAAATCAAGGGCGCCATAGATTGCGTTCGAATAAGACATCAGGTATGGGGTTAGCGCCATTGAAACCGCGGTTATGAGAATCACGAAGGAGTAAAGACCTGGGGTCTGCTCGAGTATTGCCTTGCCCTGGCTCGCGATTATGAAGGAAAACTCCGAAATTTGCGCGAGGCCGAGCGCCACAACCACGCTTACTCGCCCGCCATAGCCATTGAGAAGGGTTATGAGGTAGAATATGGCGGGCTTGAAAATGAACACGAGCGCGGCAATGAAGAGCGCGAGCCCAAGCGGGAACGAAGCAAATGAAAGTGTTATCTGTATTCCCAGCGTCACAAAGAAAATCGTCGCGAGAAAATCGCGGACGCCGCGTATCTTGTGCATTACCTCCGTGCTGTAAGGCAGGGTTGAAAGCGTTACTCCGGCAATGAACGCGCCCACGGCAATCGAGAAGCCCATGATGTACGAAATGAATATGAAAATGAACACCGAGCTCAGTGCGGAGAGGAAGAACAGCTCATCGGAGTGCGAGGCGAAGCCGAAAACCTTGGGGTAAACGTACTTGTTGAGCACAAACGCGAAAGCAAGGAGCACCAGCACCTGGATTATGAGAGGCGCAATGAGTGAAAGCGTGAATAGGTTTGAAATGTTCCCGAGAAGAGGCAGCGCCAGTATCACGAGAACATCCTGGACCAAAAGGAAGCCTATCATTAGGCGCCCATGGAGGGTGTTTATCTGGTATGAATCTGAAAGCAGCTTCACCACTATGGTTGTCGAGGAGAAGGCCACAATGAGGCCGAGGTAAACCGACTGCTCGAAACTTAACAACCCGAAAACGGAGTTAAATACAAAAACCAGAAAAGCGGTGAGCGCCACCTGGAGCACGGAACCGATTGCCACCAGTTTCCCGAGCTGTGAGAGCTTTGAAAAATCGGATTCGATTCCCACTGAAAATAGCAGGAAGGCGACCCCCAGCTCGGAGAGAATCAGGATTTCTTCGGTTGTCGTTACGCCGAGCGGAATGCCCTGAAAGCTCATGCCAAGGGAACCGATGCCCAGAGGGCCAATGAATATTCCCGCAACGATATATGCGAGGAGTGGGGGCTGCTTCAGGATGCGCGCGAGAAAATTGAGCAAAGTGGCCGCAAGAAGTATTTCCCCCAAATCGAAAAGGAGCTTCACTCCGAGGTCAACAGGCATTCAAACCGCTTCAAGAATTAAGAAAGCGGAGTATAAATTGGTTGCTGTTGAAGCAAAACCGAGCCGATATGAATTGCATTCGCTGCCCGGAAAACCGTTCAAATGAGCGATGATTCTCCCGCCCACTGCAGTGCCATGAACAGGAAATAAAGCGCGAGCAGGAAAGCGCCCTCTTTTTTCGAGATTTTCCTGTCAGTGTGGATGAACCACACAAGCACGAGCATTGCGGCAATCATAAGGCTTCCTGTGAGGATTACCAGGCCGAGGTTCTGCGGCCTTATCGGAGAAATCAGCGCAATCAATCCTATGGTGAGGAGGCAGTCCGCAAAAACATTGCCGAGAATGTCGCCGAGGCCTGTTTCCCCGTATTTTGTTTTCGAGGCCTGCAAAGCAAAAACGAGTTCCGGCATGCAGGTTCCAACCGCAATCACCGCGCCTATGAAGAACAACGGAACGGAAAGCAGGGAGCTTATCTGCATGGCGACTTCGGTTATGAAGTGGCTGGCCGCAAGCATTACCGCAATGTAAATCAGGAGCATGCCCAAATCAAGTTCAACGGCGCGCCTTTCACTGGCCAGGAAAACCGGTTCCCGGTTTCCATGGAAGAGCATGAAGAAAACGTAAACAAAGAACGCGAACAAAAGGATTGCGCCGTCGATTCTTGAAATTTCGCCGTCGAGCACCAATGCAACCGGAAGGAGAGTTATGAATATGAAGAAGTTTGAGCGCGAAACGGTGGCGCTTTTGAGTCTTATTCCGCCAGAAAAAAACGCGACCAACCCCACTATGAGCGCGAGGTCAGCTATGTTCGAGCCGAAAACAATCCCCAAACCAAAAGACGACACGCCACTCAGTGCGGAGCTTATTCCTATTGAGAGCTCGGGAAAAATCGCTATTATTCCGACCAAAAGAAAGCTTATCGTGAATTCGGGGATTCGAAGGGCACGGGAAAGGTTTATCACGTGCTTCAACGCGCCGCGCGCGGCGAGTGTTAACACGGCAAACGAAACGAACACCAATGCGAGAGCCAGGAGGAACTCGGACATGACTATATCACAATTTGGTTGTTTAAAAGTTTAATTGCGCTGAAAAAAAAGCCTTTTTTTTGGGTTTCCGGAACGTCAAACCTTTATCTCTTCATGCGGCGGCATGCCCAGCACTTGTGCTATTCCGCGCAGCAATAATATAATGAGGACGAATGCAACCGCTATCTGGCCGATGATGCGCGTGAGGAAAACGCCTTTTTCGAGCAGAACAACGTGGAACAAAACCAGCACGATTGCGATGTAGCCCAGGCGCTGGAGATTTTTCCAGTTGTCGTATCCGAGCTTTTCAACCCACTTGGCTGTTGAAGTGAGCGCCATCAAAGTGAAAATCATGAAAGCAAGTGCCGCAACCGCAAGGGAAGCAACATCGCCGAAATCAAATTCCCTTGTAGCCTCGAGAAGCAGCATGGGAACGACAAGCGCTATGTGCAGCGCGGCAAATGCAAATCCTATTAGCCCGAAGTCCTTCCTGTAAGCCAGCCAGACCCTGAAGAAATGGATGAAACGCGCGAGTGGACCGAGGATGAAGGACATGCCTATTATGAATATCGTGGAAAACGCGACCACGGAATTGATGAAGCCTATTGAAACAGCGAAACCCCTGAAAATGAAGTAATACCACGAAAGGATTCCCACAATGATGGCGGAAATCGCGTAAGGAACATACTTGCCCATTGCAGGATTACATTTTTGGGATTTAAATTACTTTTCATTAGGAAAAATCCGTTTTTTGTAAACGTTTTTCACCCACCACTCCCTTAAGAACGGAAGGGAGTACTGCTGGAGGAGATACGCGCCCGCCGGAACCAATGCCGCAAACTCTGGGTTCGGCGCATTGATGAGCACGAGGAAATAAAGCACGACGAAATAGGTCGCGATTGCAAGAGCGAAGCGCCGCACATTGCTTGTTTCCCACGCCTTGTCGGCTTCAACCCTTGAATTCCTTTCAAGGATGGAATTTATTTTTTGTTCAATGTGTTTCGCCATTGGGAAATCATTTCGTTTTCTTCTTTTCCATGTCAAGCTCTTTTTTGGATTTCCAGAAGAAGTAGCCAATCACAGCGAAAGTAATTATCGGGGAAACGAATTCAGGGATGTGAGCGCCGAACGCATCAAGCAGCATTATGCACCCGAGGAAAAAAACCGAGTACATTGCGCCGTTCTTCAAATATTTGTATTTTTTCACGTTCTCGATGTTGCGGATTGTGAATTCCCGCACAACCAAGGCGCCGAGGCCGTTGCCTAGTATTATGAGCGGAACCGAAAGGGTGAATGCGAACGCGCCTATGACGCCGTCAATCGAGAATGTGGTGTCGATGACCTCTAAGTAAAGTATTTTGCTGAAGTCGCTCATGTTCGAATTTCCTTGGAGCAGCTCCTTCTCTTTCGACTCGGCATTCTCCTTGAAGCCGTGGGTAATGAAAAATGCCGTTGAACCGACAACCGCGCCAAAAGCCATCAAGCCGCTTACTTGGGTTGCAAACCAAACTATGAGCGCGAGCAGAATGGAAACAACGGCAAAGAACCAGAGGCTGTACCTTTGAACGGTTTTCTCGCCGAGCAAACCGTAATTCTTTGGCTCCATGAAGAGCCAGTGGAAGAAAAGGAAAACAAGGAAAACTCCGCCGCCCACTAGGAGCACGGGCTTCGATGTTTCAATTGATTCATGCACGAGAGGATCGGAACTGAAGGTAGCGGTAAGAGCCTGTATTGGCCCGAGGGAAGGGTTTGCGAGCCAAACAATGAGCCATGGAAGCAGGCCACGGACAACAAAAACCGCGAACAAGAGGCCCCAAGTGAGGAACCAGCGCCTCGCCTTCTGGGACATTTTTGAGAGAACATCCGCATTGATTACCGCGTTGTCGACTGAGATTATTGTCTCGAACATCATTAGGCCGAGAATCGTCAACCCTATCAAAGCGAGGTCAAGCATGATAGTGAATGTAATATCAAAGGGCATAAATAATGAAACACATAATGTTCTTTGATAGCTATCAAAAGACACTAATAAAAGTTGCTGAATTAATGTCTTTTGATATAAAACAGGATTATTTTAAAAAAGCGATTTTTTCGGAAAAAAGCCGCCGCTATTGGATTTTGCGCCACTTCACGCCTTCAGGAGTATCAAAGAGCTCAATGCCCTTTGCCAGGAGTTCGGCCCTTATTTTGTCCGCCTGAGCGTAATCCTTGCGCTTTTTGAATTCGGTTCTTTTTTCAACCATAGCCATGAGTTCCCTTGGAAGTGCTTCGGCCTCTTTCTTTTCGAATGAAAATGCGCCGAAAATGGAGTCAAGCTCCTTCAGGAACGCAAGAATTTTTTCTGAATTTTCCATTGAAATTTTTCTTTCCGAGAGCAAGGAATTTATTTTCGACTGGAAATCATAAAGCGAAGCCCACGCATTCGGCAAAGTGAAGTCCTCATCCATGTGCTTCACGAACTCTTTGCGGCAATTTTCAATCAGAGAATCAATTTCCTTTGCGCCCGAACCTTGCGCATTCAAAAGTTCCTGTATGAGGTTGTTCCACTTCTCCAGGTTTTTTTCCGCTATGGACATTGCCTTGTCGTTGAAATCTATGCGCGAGCGGTAATGCAGCGAGGAAATGAAGTACCGAAACACCTTTGGATTGTACTTTGCAAGCAGCTCCGGAATTATTATGAAGTTGCCGAGGCTCTTGGACATTTTTTCGCCGTTAACATTGAGAAAGCCGGCGTGCATCCAGTACTTGACAAAAGGGTGCTTTCCGTAAGTGGCTTCGCTCTGCGCGATTTCATTTTCGTGGTGCGGAAAAACCAAATCAACCGCGCCTCCATGGATGTCGAACTGCTCACCTAGATATTTTGAGCTCATTGCAGAGCATTCAATATGCCAGCCCGGCCTTCCTTCGCCCCATGGGCTTTTCCATGAGGGTTCCCCGGGCTTTGATTTTTTCCACAAGGCGAAATCCATTGGGTTTTCCTTTTCATACTTGTCGGTTTCAACCCTTGTTCCGGTAACGCTTTTCTTCACCTGAACGTTCCCTAGCTTTCCGTATTCCTTGAATTTCGAGATTGAGTAGTAAACGCCGTCGTTGGTTTCGTATGCAAAGCCTTTTTTTTGAAGCTGCTTAACCATTTCTATTATTTCCTTTATGTGTTCCGTGACCCGCGGCATCACATCCGGCTTCTTGATCCCCAATGCGGAGAGGTCCTTCATGAAGAGCGCAATGTTTTTGCCCGCCAATTCAAAAATCGTTATGCCCTGCTTGTTCGCTTCCTTTATCATGTCGTCATGAACATCCGTGATGTTCACGACATACTTGACTTTGTAGCCCTTGTATTCCAAGTATTTGCGTATTATGTCAAAGGCAACGTAAGTCCTTGCATGGCCTATATGACCGGGGCCGTAAACAGTGGGACCGCACACGTACATGCCTATTATCTGCTTCGGCTTAAAGGGAACGAATTCCTCTGTGTTCCTCGAAAGAGTATTGTAGACCTTCAGCATGCTGTTTCAGTAAATACTTTTGGGGTTCGTTATAATAAAGGTTTCAGAACCGCTCTAAACAAGTAAAAATCAGGGAAATTCACTCGGCTTCGTCTTCACCGTAGTCCAGCTCGTCTTCAAGGTTTTCCATTTCCTCGAACTTTTTCTCCTGGTCCGTGACGAGCCTTATTTTGCCCTTCTTTATGCCTATTTCCAGGAGTTCGCCGCATTCCTCGCACTTGAAGAAATCGCCCTCGTCATAATCATTGAGGCTAAGGTCATGCTCTGTCTTGCATAATGGGCATGTGCATTTCAAGCTTATTCCCTCCCCAAAAAAACCTAATAAACGGCTTGAGGAAAAGGGGTTTTAAAGCTTTGCAACGCCGCAGGCCCGCGGCGGTGGGGCTACTATCTTCGTCCCTTTTGGGACTCGATAGTAAGGAACTGCACTGCTGACCTTGTACCTAAGGTGCGAAGCTTCGTCCACGTAGGGGGCACATGGTCGTTTGGACTCGATAGGCTTTTCCTGGTTTTTGAGCCTCTAAATTGAGAACACGAAACCAAGGGCCTGGCCAAGAAGGAAACTGAGGCCCACAAAAACAACGGTAAAAACCAGGTTCGGGAAGAGGCTTGTCGCCTTCACCATCTGGCCGATTGAATAGAAAACCCAGAAGTTCAGGATTATTGCGGCAATGCCAACGGCCAAAAACAGGATTTCGAGGAGCAGTACAATTGCCTGCGAGGGCAAGTCAATGGAATTTATCGCCAATGCAAGGTCATCTATGCTCGGGTTGGTGCCCTGGAGCGAAGCGATTTTTGGGAAAAAACCTGGAATGAACACGGCCACAAGAATGACCGCAACCAGGGCGGCGCAGAAAATCACGAGGTAGTTCACTGAATATGCGGACATTATGTGCAGGAACTTTCCTTTTGTCTCGGCGCCCTTGAAGCCCATAAGGAGCACGAACATCAAAATTGAGGCGAGCACAAAGTAAATGAGTTCGCGCGCCACAAAGAATGCAAAGCCCGCGAAATTCATTGAGAACCCCAAGGCAAGGCTTGAACCCAAAAGGAACAGGGTCGGCAAAAGGAAAAAAACAATCGCCAGGCCAATGTTCGCGTGCTCGAACTGTGACAGCAGGAGATTCTTAAAAAGCATCATAAGCGGTATACTAAAGGCAATAACAGGTATTTAAGGCTTGCCGGAAATTCATTTCTCAACGGCGTTTACTTCCTGCAGGAGCTTCTTCGCCTTCGTATTCCTTTCAAAGTGCCTGCGCACCGGCTCCAGAAGCTCGTTGATTTTCAAGGCCGTTGCGTTCTTCAAATCCATAGGATGCAATTTTCCCGCGGCAAAATCGGATTCAAGCTCCGCATACGAATGATAAGTAACGTTGCCGCCGAACTTTTCCGGCCTTTCAATCTCGAGGCTTTTGAATTTCTCGAAAACAATATTCCTGCAGTAATCCAGAATCGGATTGTCCTCAACGATTTTTTCGGGGCAAAACGCTTTCTTTATTTTGTGCTCAACTTCCTCGCGCGAATCAGTCATGAAGATAGCTGATTCGGGCTTTGACTTGGACATCTTCATTTCAATCGCGCGGTCAATTCCCGAAGCAGCGGTATTGATTTGCGTCAGGCCGAGAAGCATGTGGTGGTGCACGGCAACAGGCTTTGCAAAACCAAGCTTCGGAGCCAATTCACGGGCAAAAACATTAACCTTGCGCTGGTCCATTCCCAATTGTGCGATGTCGATTTCCAGCTGGAATATGTCTGCGGCCTGCATGCACGGGTAAAAAACCTGTGAAGTCTGGAGCACCTCGTTTTCTGTTCTGCCCATTATCTGCGAGCACCTTATTGTTCTGTTCAAAGTTGAGTTGATTGCAATTTTCATTACCTTTTCCCAGTACTCGCGTTTGCCCATCACATCGGAGGCCCAGAGCACCTCAACCTTGCCCATGTCCATTCCGGTTGCCTTCCAAACCTCGACCATGTATTCGCCGGCTTTTTGTATTTTTGCGAGGTCGCCGCCCATTTTGTTGTTTGCCCACGCGTGCCAATCGGCAACCCACATTTTGAATTTGCAGCCCGCCTTGGTCATTTTGTTCACATTAATCGCGCGGAGAACCCCTTGGGCAATGTGGATTTTTCCCGAAGGTTCAAAGCCGTCGTAGGCAATGGGCGTTTTTTTGGTCTGCAAAAGCTGCCGCAGGTCTTCCCCGGTTATTATTTCCTCGCCGACCTCGCGAATCAAATCAAGCCTTGATTCCAAATCCATAAGCAAAAATAAGAGGAAAAAGAGTTTAAAAGCCTGTTTTTACTGAATTTTATTCATGAAAACGGTTCTCGCGTTCGGCACCTTTGATATTCTCCATCCGGGACATTTGAGTTACCTTACACAGGCGAAATCCCTCGGGGATAAG
>AQRS01000034.1 GCA_000402355.1 Candidatus Iainarchaeum andersonii SCGC AAA011-E11 | reverse complement strand
AATGTCTTTCGATAGCTATAGCAGACCAATAAACTATATCGGCGACATTTTTGGTCTGCTATCTAGCACCTTATGCCCAAGGGCATTAGGCCTCGTCCCCGTAGGGGACAAGGAACCACTATAATGCCGAAAAACTTTCGTGGTTTGCTATATCAAAGGACAAACTTTGTATCCATATTTTTGTCCTTTGATATTATAATTCTATTTCTTTGCCGAGCTCGGGCACGATTGCCTCGATGCCGGCATCCTGCTTAATGGATTTCGCGAACTTTCTGGTTACTTCCTTGTCGCCGTGCACGCAAATCACCTTTTCCGGGTTGAGCTTCTTTATCGCGCGGAACAATTCATCTTTTCCGGCATGCGCACTGAAATCATAGCGCTCGACGCCAGCCTTTACCGTAACATTAAGCCCCTCGAGATTCAATTTGCCGGTTTCAAGCAAAATCCTTCCCGGAGTTTCGTCAACCTGATAGCCCGTAAGCATTATTTTTGAGGAAGCATCATTGTAAATCTCGGGCAGGTAAGCATAAACCGAGCCGCCCTGCATCATTCCGGAAGTGCACACAATTATGGATGGCTCCTTCAAGGCATGCTTGCGCATCTTCACATTCTTCACCCAATTCACCTTCTGCAGGGCCTTCGCCAAAAACTTGGGGTTCTTCAGGTAAGAAGGGTTCTCCAAATAAATTCTCGCCACCCTCTGGCCCATGCCGTCATAATAAATCGGCGCCTCGATGTGATACTCGTTCAAAACATCAATAATCTCCTGGCTCCTGCCAACCGCAAAGGAAGGGAGCAAAGCATGCCCCCCGCGGTCAATTGTTTCCTGTACCGATTCGACAAACTTTTTCTCGGTTTCCTTCCTGTCAGGATGATCGCGGTCGCCGTAAGTGCTCTCGGTAATCAAATAATCGCACTCCTTTATTTTTTCGAACTGCGCGGGGTTATGGAGGCGCGTCTCAGCATAACGGAAATCGCCGGTGTAAACAAGGGTCTTGTCTCTCATCCTCAATTCGGTTAAAGCCGAGCCCACAATGTGCCCGGCGTCATGAAAAACCATTGAAGTCCTGTCGGTAATGTCCATGTGCTTGCCATAACGAATCGGAAAAGTGAATTTCTCGGTGTTTCCAATCTCATCACGTGTGAAATTCGCGTCCATTCCCTCAAGGCCTGCAATCTTCAAAGTGTCAAACCACAGGATTTTCGCAATCCCGAGGGTAGGCGGGGTCATGTAAACCAGGCAATCGGTTTCGCGAAACAAGTGAGGCAAATTTCCCGTGTGGTCTAGATGCGCGTGCGAAATTATTGCCGCATTCAGGTTAGTGTCAATAGGCAATGGATACTCCAAGCCATGCGGCGTGAGTTTCACGCCGTAATCCAAAAGGATTTTGTCGCCATCATCAACCAAAAAAGCGCTCCTGCCTACTTCCTGCGAGGCGCCCTTGAAAGTAATCTTGACCATGAGAAACAGAACAAAATGAGGTGTTCAACGGTTAAAAACCTTTGGTTTCTGCGGAAAAAACAAAAAGTATAAATAATGGTTAAACAAAGTGTTACTACAGGTATAACTATGATTGAAGTGATTGCCAAAGTCGGCCCCAAGGGACAGGTCCTGATACCAAAAATCCTGAGGCAGGAACACGGCATAGAGCCAAGCGGGAAAGTCGTGCTGAGGGACAGCACGGAGGGCATACTCATAACGCGCCAAAAGAGCGACCCGGTGGAAGTTTTCAGGAGGATAGCCTTTTCCGGCAAAAAAACAATTGTAAACATCAAAAAATATGAGAAAGAATTCCAGGAAAACTACCCAAAAACCCGGTTCACATGAAATACTACCTTGACTCGAATGTGTTCATATACTCTATCCTCGACACAGGGACAAAAGGAGAGGCGGCACGCAAACTCCTCAAGGCAATGGAAAACGGAGTGTTTTACGGCGCAACAGCCCCGGTATCTTTCAAGGAAATAATGTTCGTTGTGTGGAAAGAAAAAGGCAGGCAAGAAGCTGTTGAGGCCGGAGAAAGCTTCCTGCAGCTCGCAAACATGGAAATGATTGGCTTGGAAAAAGGGGCTTTGTCGGCCGCAATTGAATACGTGAAAAGAGGAATGAAACCGAGAGATGCCGTTCACTGCGGCGCAATGAAAACCAAGAACCTCTCAGAAATCGTTACTGAAGACTCGGACTTCAAAAAGCTCTCGGAAATGCGAAAATACGGGATATTGGAGTTCTGCAAAAAACTTAAATTATAGTTCGGACAAATATCTTCCATGCGCACGCTTTCCCTCACCGAATCAATCGAGTTGGCGAAAAAGTACGGTATAGAGTTCGCGGAATACGCGACCGCGCGCAATGAAGCGGAACTCGGAAAAGCCTGCTCAAAAATTGGGTTTCCGGTTGCAATGAAAATAATTTCCCCGAAAATCTCGCACAAAACCGATTCGGGCGGAGTCAAAATCAACATCGCGAACCTGAACGAAGCCAAAAAAGAATTCACTGAAATGCGCAAACTCAGGGGATTCGAAGGTGTTCTTGTTCAGGAAATGCTCCGCGGAAAAGAAGTGATCATTGGCGGCAAAAGGGATGTGCAGTTCGGCCCGACAGTCCTGTTTGGTTTGGGCGGAATCTATGTGGAGGTTTTCAAGGATTATAATATCGGCATCTGCCCGCTCAAAAAAAGCGATGCGCGCGAAATGGTGCAGAGCCTCAAATCATATCCCATACTCAAGGGCGCACGGGAAAAGCGCGGAGTTGATTTGAAGGCGATTGAGGAGGCAATACTCAAGGTAAGCAAATTAATGCAGAAAGAGAAGCGCGTGCAGGAACTGGATTTGAACCCGCTCATCGCGACTTCCGAAGGCGTGAAGGCGGTAGACGCGCGCGTAGTTGTTGAGTGAGCCGTGTCAGGCTTCTACACTACTCTTTGTTTTTTCCGGGAATTTTGAATTTCCTGTCCTTTTCCTCTCTGCGGAAAGGCTTCGCGTCCCCAGCGACGCCGAACATTTCAGACAGAGGCCTCTTCTTGTTTTTAACCGGCATATTAATTTTCGCCTCCCTCTACCTGCTTTTTGGCAAAATCATATAATTCGATGCTCATCCTGAAACCGTTTTTTATGAGCAGTTCCAGAAGACGCAGGTACTCTTTTTTCTTAATTATTTTCCTCTGCAAAGCCATCACGAGAACCCCGATTGTGCCAAGAGGCTTCAGGCCGAAACTTTTCGCCGCAACCCTCGCTTTCCGGTCATCCAGCAGGACAACACTCTCCTTTGCCCGAAGAGCAAGCAAAATCGCGGCAGTTTCACCCTCACCGAGAAAAAGACGCCTGCTTACCCTAACTGGCTTTATTTCAACAAACAGACACTTTTCAATGTTTTGTACGGCACCATCCTTTTCCCCTATCTCCGCAAGCACCTGCTTTGGAACCAAAACTTTCCCGAAAAGCTTTCCGAGCAAATCAAGGCGCCCGAGCTTCGTGAAAAAAATTAGCGGAGAAGAGTCCGAAACCGCATTCATTCAAATTCCTTCAGAGCCTCAAGGTCTTCCTCCAAATCTTCCTTGGAGTACTGCATGGAAACATTGCGCCTTTTCAGCTCGTCTATGAGTTGCCACAACGAAACCCTCGAAAACTTCGCCGCTTGACTCATCGTAAACTCGCGCGCGGCATACTTTTTGAGCGCAAGCTCCAGGCGCATCTCCTTTACACCCTTCCCCAAAGCCTGCTTCAGCACCGAAGACTGGTCAAAGCGAAGCTCTTTGGCGAGGCCCTTCACCTCTTTCATTTCCTTGTCCTCAAACCTTACAGTTGTGACACGCATGCAAAAACACCTTAGAATACATTGTATTCAAACGTATTTAAAAGCTTTTTCCGCAAAAAAACCTGCATAAATAGAAGAAATATATAAGGCAGCCGCCGGCACGGACTCCGCGAAATCAACTTTTTGGTTGATTGCAAATCAACCGCAGGTATATTAGGCGCCGCAACAGCAGGTACATTGCGGATTGACAAAGCCAATTGGCGGTCTCTGCTCGCTGCCCCCGCCGCAAGGCGGGGGTTTCAGCGGCACAACCCACCCCCGTAAGGGGGTATGTTGACGGGAAAGCTTCGCAGCGACCTCCAAAAAATCAGCGGCAGAAAAAATCCGCAGCGAGTGGAAAAATGGAGAAATCCGGAAATCCGCACAACGGGGGCAATTCAGTGGAAGCAAAGATACTTGACGCGGCACTCTTCAGGCTCGCGTTTGAACGCAAAATCACCTTGGACCAGGCACGCATCATAAAGCACTTGCACGAGAATGGAATGCGCAGCGCACAGCAAATCTCCAAGGAATTCAAGCTAGGCAGAGAAGAGACAGCTGAAAGCCTGATTGCGCTCACGAGGCTGGGTTTGCTGAAATTCCAGTACGACCTCTTTTACACGCAAAATCTCGCGGAAAAAATCTCCGAACTAATAAGCCCCGAAGAAAACCCCAAAAAAGAAAAACTGGCTTTAATCGAAAGGTGAAACACGCAATGGAAACAAAAAAAGCGGGCAGAAAACAAACAGCGAAAGAAGTAGCACAAACGGCCCAACCGGCAAAAGGAATAATGGAAACAAAGCAATTTTGGGTCGTGAGCACCGCGGTGCTCTCAATAGTGCTTGTTGTTCTTTTAGTGCTCCTCGTTAATTCGGCCGGTTTGAAGCAAACAACCGGCCTGGTTGCGCTCGAAAGCCAAAAGGCAGGCGAAACACAGGCAAATGCGCAGGCAACAGAAAACCCGGAAAATGCGGGAGCCGCGCCTGCAACCGCAGCGGAAACAAGCCCAAAAAACGCGGAAAACCAAACACCACAGGAAAGCAATTCGGCATTCGAAAACACCAATGGCGCGGCACAGGAAACCACAGCAGAAAACCCTAAAGAAATCGAAACCACGCCTGAAACCCCTGAACCTAATGAAACCGGGAACAACCCACCCATAATAACCAAAACCACCCCCGAAAAAAAATTCGACATGAAGGAAGGCAAGAGCATAGAATTTTCGGTAGAGGCGCAAGACCCGGACAACAATGCGCTTGAGTACACGTGGTACGTTGACAGGAAAATAAAGGGCACAAAAGAAAGCAAGTTGCTTTATGACGCGGGCTATGGCGCCTCGGGGCAGCACGAGGCAAAAGTCATTGTTTCCGACGGCAAGCTCGAAACCGGGTACAGGTGGGACTTCTATGTGGAGAACATTGCGTGCACAATGCCCAAAGACAACATGAAAATAGAAAAAACAACGATTTTCTGTGAAGGAAACTACACGCTTCCAAAAGGCATTGACATCAACGCGAGCGACATCGCCCTTGACTGCAAAGGCGCAACCATAGACGGGAACATGAGCATTTACAGCGGAATAAGGCTCTTCAAAAAGGAAAAAGTCACAATAACGAACTGCAACGTGCAGAACTATGCGAACGGAATTACCCTTAATTTGTCAAACAAAAACACCATAAAAAACAGCACCTTCGAAAACAACAGGGTCGGCGGAATGCACATCTTCGACTCGAACAGCAACACAATCGCGGGAAACGCATCCAACAGGAACGAAACCGGAATAGCCGTTTACTATTCAAGCGAAAACGAAATAACGAAAAACACGGCAAACGAAAACTTCGGCTACGGAATCAAGCTGGAAAAAGCCACGGAAAACAAGGTCAGCAGGAACACAGTAACACAGAACAGGCAGTGGGGAATATACCTCCTTGGAAGCACAAAAAATGAGGTAACCGACAATACGGTGCAGGACAACCAGATTGGAAACACCTACTCGGACATAGCATCCGAAAACACCATGGGAGACAACTGACGCGCATGGAAAACGAAAAAGCGGGCAGATTCACTGGCAACCAAAAGCGCTGGCTCACAATAACGGCAATACTCATACTGGCGCTTGGGGTGCTTCTCGTTGCTTTCATGCAGAGCTTTGCAACGGAGCAGGCAACAAGCTACACGATTCTCCCCTCGGCGGAACGGCAAAGCCCAGAAAGCGAAGAACCCAGAATCAATGACACCGGTTATCAGGCAACACAAAAAAAACCCGGTTGAAAAAGCAGTCGACGCAATAACAAGCGCGGTGCTCGGAAAAGCGCCTGCAAAATGCCCCGAAATGGAGCAATTCTACGGCGGAAAATGCCTCGGCGAACTGAACGGATTCCAGCGCCAAAAGGCAGAAGAATGCCTGCAGCAAAGAATCACAGCACAAAAGCTCGGAATTGATTGGCGCAAGGCATGCGGCGGCTCCGGGGGCGGAGGGTCAGGCGGAGGAGGTGGGGGAAACACAAACCCTGTTTCACTGGTTATATTGCCAGATAATCCCGCCCCCGAACCAGAAAATCCTTCCCAACCCCCAGAAGTTCCGATACCCCCTGAAACTCCAAAAGCACCGAAAAAAGACACAGCGTTCGGAATAGAAAAGGAAAAACTCGGCATGTTTTTGCGGAAAAAACTCGAACTGGCGCAACAGAACTGTGTCGGCTGCGCGGAAACAATAATTGATGTTTTGCCGGAAAAGCTCGCAAAAATAAAGCCCACAATAGACACGGCAAAAACAGCCGATTATGAAACACTCAAAGAAGAAAACAAAATCACGGATGATTTTTCCGAAACCTCGGGCAAAACAACCACCATACTCATTGAAGCGCAAACCCAGGAAGAAATACTCGAAACCGCGGCAAACGTAAAGGCGCTCGGAGGCGAAGTCAAGTTCGCGGGAGCAATAGGGAACGTGATTGTTGCGGAGATTCCTGAAAACAAGGCAATTAAATTGGCGGCAACGGAGCAGGTAAAAATGATTTCCAAGGACAGGGAAGTCCAAATGCTTTTGAACGAAGCAATCCAGCAAATCAACGCAAACTTTGAAAGCGTTGCTCCGTTCACAGGAAACGGGGTAAGGGTGGCAGTAGTTGACACAGGAATTGATTCTGCAAACCCAATGCTTTCCGGAAAAGTGGTTTCGCAAGCCGATTTCACCGGAGAAGGAACTCAGGATTTGCAGGGCCACGGAACACACATAGCCGGAATCATAGCAGGAACAACCCAAAACAACGGAACACTGAACGGAGCAGCGCCAAACGCATTGCTGATTAATGCGAAAGCCCTGAATTCCAATGGTTCGGGAACAATCTCACAAATAATACAGGCAATAAATTACTCTTTGAACCCTGACGGGGACATTTACACTGATGATGGCGCACGCATAATAAACCTCAGCCTCGGAGCAATAGGAGACTTCTCCGATTCGCCCCTGGAAAACACCCTTGCGGAAGCCGAGGCAGCGGGCGCGTTCGTGGTCGCTTCCGCGGGAAACTGCGGCTACGAACAACCCTCGGGTTCCTGCAACGGCTACGCGGGCCTCACTTATCCGGGGAGCTCTGCGCACGCATTTACTGTCGGCGCGGCGGATGAAAACAATAATATTGCGGGCTTTTCCTCGCGCGGGTTTGTTCAGGATTATGGCATAAAGCCTGACGTGGTTGCGCCCGGAACAAACATCACGAGCGCGGGCCTGAACGGAGCAACCATTACGCAATCCGGAACATCAATGAGCGCAGCCTTTGTATCCGGAACTGCGGCGCTGCTCATTGAAAAGAATCCCCTGCTTTCCCCGCAGCAAATAAAGGAACTGCTCGCGAAAACATCAACCGACTTAGGACTTGAAGGAAAGGACTCACTATATGGGTTCGGGCTCTTGGATGCAAAAAAAGCCCTCAAGGACATAGATTTGGTGCGCTCAAAAACAATGGCCATCAGCAACAACCCCACAGTAGCCACAATAGGCATTGACGACAATAGGTTCGAGGCCATACTCAGAATATACAATGGTTCCGGCAAAACAATAAGGATAAGGGATTATGTCGCGGACCAGTGGCTGCACCTCGGTTATCCCGCTGAAATTCCTGCGGGCATGAGTTCGCCGCTGATACACCAGTCCAATGTGATTTTTCGGTTTGAGTGACCGAAAAGCGTAAGTATAACTTATTCGTATTGGGTTTGCGACCCAATATGCCGATTTTGAGTAAAGCTGATTCACCCAAGCTCCGCAAAATCTATAGAAGTTGTAAAGAGAGGCGGCTTGCTGAGCGTTGGCAGGCTCTGTACCTGCGAGCTTCGGGTTATTTGCTCAAGGATATAGCTTTCATTGTTGCCAGGGATGAGGATACTGTAAGCGCTTGGATTGCCAAGTATGAGGAAACAGGTAAAGTGGATGATGAGCCTCGCGAGGGTTCTGAAGGCAAGATTACCCCTGCTCTTGAGGAAAAAATTGTGAAATTGGTGGATGAGAACAAGCCTTTCAAGCATGCCTGGAATGCAGCGCGGTGGGATTGCAAGGAGCTGCGCGACTGGCTGGAAGAAAAGCGCCGTGTAACCGTTACTGAGGAGGCTGTACGCCAGTTGCTTTTGAGGAATGGTTTTCACTGGAAGAAAACAGGTTACGATTACCTGATTGGGGATAAAGTGGAGCAAAAGGCTTTCCTGAGGAAAATGAAGAGGATAATCGCATCTGGCGCAACCGCTTTTTTCCTTGATGAGGCGAGCACCAAGCTCCATCCCAAGAACGGTTACATTTGGAGCAGGGTGAAAGGCAAGCCGCTCATACCGACTTTTTCCAGCCACAAAAAAATAACCACTGTTGGCGCCGTAAATCCTTTGAAGGGAAAAGAATTGCACATTTCCAGCAAAGAATTCAACGCGCAAAAAGTAATTATCATGCTGAGCATGATTCTATCTTGCACGAGGGGAAAAATAGTGGTGGCTCTGGACAGGCACAAAGCCCACACCACAGAAAAAACGCGCGAAATCCAGGATTTTGTGGCAAAACACCCTCGATTACGCTTGGAATATTTTCCGAGGTGTTCTCCAAAAATCAATCCAATGGAAACCCTGTGGGGCTACGCGAGAGGGAAAAAACTCAACAACAGGCTGTATAAAAACACGAGAGCGCTCGCCATTTCGTTCAGCAAAAATCTAGCGGCAATTCCATCAAAAGTAATTAAAAGCGTGTGCTGCATAAATCATTTACTCGCACCGAATCCAAAACTTGGATAGGTGTAAAACATTTTCCTCGCTCATTTCTTTTACCAGTTTATGTGTTGCTTGGTAAGAAACATTCGTGTTATACTGTTTTGTTATCTTCATATGGATTTCTTTTGTGCTTAAAGGCCATTGCTCTCCTAATGCATGAATTATTTTTTGTCTTGTAGAAGTTCTTTCAGGAATTATTTTTGACAAGTATAGCTCGTTAATCATTATGCCCCAACTCCAAAGTGTTTTTTCAGTAAGTGCTCTTTGAGTGCCTTTGCTATTGCCCTATTTTTCGTGATTACGAGCCTTATTTTTGTCTGTTGCTCCTTTGTGAGCGCGTATTCCTTCAAAAGGTCTTCGAGGCCGCGTATTTTCTCGTGCTTTTTGTCCAGGTATTTTTCGAATTCCGGCTCGTAGAAAACCTCCAGTATGCAGTCCCCTTGTACGAGTGTGTCATTTTCTATGTCTAGCGTTTCGTCAAATGTCACTGCTTTAGCGCCTGCTTTCTTGTACTGCCGCATTATCCATTCGCCGAAAGGCGTTTTATGCTTGATTATGGGGTAACCTTCTACTTTAGTGCCAAGCATTTTCATTAAAAGCAAAAAGTCCTTGAAGTTGAAGTTAAGTGGCCACATTCCGTGCTTGAAAGCCCCTATTAATGTCCTGTCGCCTTTTGTAGCCAGTATTGTTGATTCGAAGAGTTCAGCCAGGCTCACAACCAATTCACTGTAAGTATCGAATTCCAGCGTTATCGAGCCCTGGAAGTTTGGGTCAATGTTTTTTGCCTGTGTGTATTTCTTGAACTTGGTTTCGAGGCTTTCAAAGAATTTCCTGTTGTTTTTTATCCAGTCCTGGTTCAGCGTGTAAGTGTTGTTCTGCTTTTCTATTACGTTTTCATCTGCCAGCTCGGCAAGCATCTTGTGAACCGCCTGGTACGTTATTTCGTGGCCATAATCCCTTTGCAGGGTCTCGAAGATTTTTTTGCCGTTGGTTTTCCAGTTGTTCGAAACAATCTCTATTATTTTTTCCTTCGAGCCGGCCTTGGAATTGAATTTCAGGAGCGTTAGCGAGGTGTTCATTTTTTCGCCTCGCTTCCAAAGTATTTCTCTATTAATTGTTTCTGCATCAGTGCCGCCAGCTCAGGTTTCCTTGTGATTGTGACTTCTATGTGGTTCGGCGTTTTTGATATTGCTTGTTTGACGTATTGCTTGAATAAGTCTCCTAAGTCATGAGTTTCCCTGTATACATCATCAAGCATCTTGCGCGTTTCCTGAGAATATTTCACTTCAACTATATGCTCTCCGTGTATTACTATTTCTTTGTCTAGGTTTAGGTCTTTTACTCCAATTTTTGCTCCAAGAAACCCGGCAGCAAGGTATTGCTTGGCTGTCCATTTGTCAAATGGCGTGTCTTCTTGGACTACTGCGTACCCGCCATTATTGTTTTTTAGCATTGAAACAGCTAAAGCAAAATCCATGAAACTAAATCTCAAGGGCCACCAAGCGTGCCTCAAAAGGCCTATTCCAATGGAACTGTTTTTTCCGACAAGTTTGCTGCTAGCGAATAGTTTTGCCATTTCAGTGACACATTCGCTAAAGTCATTGAAAATCAGTGTTTTTGTGTCCGAATTTCCGTTTTCCAGATTAGATTTTTTGTTGTTTGCATATTTGTTTTCAAGGTTTGTGGAAAATTTCTTGAGGTTGGTTATCCAGTCTTTGCTTAGCCGATAGATTTTTCCGTCTTTTTCCAGTGTACCGTCTTCTACCATTTGAAGCATTGTTTTGTGCACGGATTGGTAAGACGATTCAAGAGAAAAATGCGTTTTCAAGTGATTGTATAATTCTTTTGAAGTGAGCGGCCATTTATCTGAAAGTGCTTGTATGATTTTTTGCCTTGTGGAAGAGCTTTCCGAGCCAAGTTCAAGCAAAGTTAATTCATTAATCATTTCCTCGCCTCTTTTATTTTTTGCATTATGTTTTCGCGCATCATTTTTGCCAGCTGCTCGTTCTGGGTTATTTTGACTTCTATGGCAAGCCCGTCGGAGTTGTTTTTCATGTAGAATTTGAACAAATCAGCGAGGTTGTGCACGTTCTCATAAATTTTGTCGATTTTCTCCTTTGTTTCTTTCGAGTAGCTTACCTGCACTATAGTGTTTCCCTGCACTATCACGTCTTCCTCTGCTTGTATATCCGCGCCTATCGTGGCTTCAGGCCACTTTGCAACTCTGTAATACTTTTGTATTTCTTTGTCGAATGGGGTGCTTGCTGGAGTAATTATGTGGGGCTGCGCATTCTTTCCAACCGACCTGCACAATTCGAAATCCTTGAAGCTGAATTTGAGGGGCCAGAACAAGTGCCTTGCTATTGCATAAATGTGTGTTTGCTCGTCCTTTGTTGCCCTCGGCTCATTAAAGATGTTCCCGAGAAAGAGCGGAAAATCAGTATAATTATTGAATTTCAGTGTGTTTTCGCTGGTGAACTTATTGCTTTCCTTGTACGCCATCGAGAGGCTCTTGAAGTAGCTCTGTGACTTGTCTATCCACTCGTTGTCTAGGCTGTATTTTCCGGCTTCCTTTTTGATTGCTCCGTTTTCCTCGAGCTCCTGAATGCTCTTGTGGATTGCCTGGTAAGAAACGTCAATTCCCTGCTCCCTTGAAAGCGCGTGATGGATTTCCTTGGCGCTCAAGGGCCAGCGGTTGCCGAGGGTGTGGATAATAATTTCTTTTGTGGTTTTTGTTTTGGGGTTAAGGGTTAGGAGTTCGACGGAGTTCATTCAGCAACCTCCTTGGTTTCCTTTTCCGCGAAGAATCCCTTGATTTCTTTCCTGAACCGGTCCGCGAGCTCGCGGTCGTGTATGATTACTATTTTTATTGTCCCTTTTTCCTTGTACATTTCGCCAGGATAATCCTTGGTGAACGCGTCAATGCTGTTTTTCACTTCGCCCCTCGCTTTTTCAACCATAGACTTTATTTCTTCCGGGAAATAGATTTGGTAAACCCTGTCGTCGCTGACAACAATGTCGCATGCGCTTTCGAAAGGAATGCCTAGCTTCACGCGGTGGCCAATAGTCTGGTAGGCAGCTGCCATGAATTTGTCTATGCGGCTGTTCCCTTTGCATGCCATTAGGCATTTTGTGGCGCCCAATTTCTTGAACCAATAGTACTCGTCCTTCTGCAGCGTGAATATCCACCACATGTGGTTGTGGAACGAGCAGCAGTCCCTGTATATGCCTTTGTCCACTTCGTCAGCAAAAATTTCGAGGAGCGTTCTCCCGAAGTCGTGGTAGGTGTGGCAGTTTATGATGCGCGTCCTGTTGTCGGTAATATGCCTGTTGATTATCTTTTCTTCCATGTCATCGAGCTTCTTTTTGCTTTCCTTGATCCAATTCAGGCTGATTGAGTATTTGCTGTTTTCTTTTTCCAGAATACCTTCAGATTCCATTTCAATGAGTGCCTTGTGGATAGCCTGGTAGGAGGAATCGTTTGCGTACTCCCTGTGCAACGAATTATGTATTTCCTTGGCCGACAAAGAGTTGTCGCCTGATAAAACTTCCATTATCTGTTCTCTTGTTGAGGCGGTTTTCCTGATTTCAGTGAGTTGAGGGTTCATTTCGCCACCGCCTTTTGGTGCGCTTGTTCGTAGAGTTTCTTGGCTTCCTGCATTAAGGATTCAGCTAATTCCTTGTTCCTGAATATTTTTACTTTAAGCTTATTTGTGCGGGTTTTGGAGCCGAAGTCAAGGAGTTTCTGCATGTCGAATTCCCTCTCACTCACAATCTCCGAGTACATTTTTTCCAGGTCTTCCTCGAACTCCTTGTGACGGCACACTTGGAGTATTTTGTCCCCCTCAATAAATGTGTCCAGTTTTGCGGAAAACTTTTTTCCAATAACGCTTTTCTTCCCCAGTTTTTTCGTGTACTCAGAAGTGAGGTTATCCAAATAAGTGCTGCTTTCGCAGATTGCATAATGCTCCGGGTTCGAAAACAGGTTTTTCATTTTTTCGTGCTCTTCTTGTGAAGCCCCGACAACTGGATATGCGTGCTTCCAGAGGCACGCGCAAGGAACAGTATCACGCGCCGACTTTTCAGTGAAGAAATCGTTTATCAGGAACCTGCCGAATTCGATGAATGAACTGAACTCTTTTTCCACTATTTCCCCTTTCGCATATTTTTCACTTACAAGCCTCGCTTCCTCCCGGAAAGAGTCCGCGAACTCAGCATTCTGGAACAGGGCCGCCTTGATTTGGGTTTTGCGCGAGCCGAATTCGAACATTTTTTGCATGTCTATGTCCTGCTTGGTCTTGATGCTCGAGTAGATTTTCCGCATTTCTTTTTCCGTTTCCGGGGCAAAGAAAACCTGCATAACGTAATCCCCTTTTATGAAGGTGTCGGTCTTGGTTGAGGCAGGAATGCCGGTTGAAGTGCTTTTGCCGAGGCCCTTCAAATAATCCATTGTGAGCTTGTCCAGGCAGGTTTCGTTGTAGCAGATGCTGTAATTGGTTCCTTTCGAAAAAAGCTCCTTGAGGGTTTCGTGCTCCTGCTTTGTAACCATCCCCGCAATTGGATACGCGTGGTTCCAGAGGCAAACAACACCTTTGCCTTCAGAATCAGTATAATTGAAGAAATCATTGATGATGAATTGGCCGAGGCCAATGAATGAATCGAAAACAAGCGTTTTTGTTGAACCGTTGCCATTGGTTTTCCCCGTAAGCCCCTGCTCGAGTTTCTTCCCGAACGCCGAAACCTGCTTCGCCCACGCGTGGCTCAGTGCGTATTTTGAGTCCGCTTTTTGCAGAACCCCGGCCTTTTCGAGTTCCTGCAGGGTTTTGTGAACCGCCTGGTAAGAGCCAGAGAATGAGTGCTTGCGGCAGAGCTGATTATGGATTTCCTTTGAAGAAAGGGGCCATTCCTCGGAGAGAAGCTGTATGACGCTGCTCTTCGTGCCCGCGCCGATGAGTATTCCGGTGCCCGCTGTCCCCACCATATAACTACATAACGTGAATCGAAGTGTTTAAAAATCAACTTTTTGGTTGATTCTGCGGTATATTGCCGCCCCGGGAATAACCTTAAATATTGTTTCATCATTCCAATATAACAATATTGTTATGCTGGAGTGATGTTGTGAAGGAATTGTCTTTGTACGGGATTCGTGACAGGGCTCTTGAATCGGGGAGGGGCGTGTTTTCGGTGCAAGAGCTGGCGAACCTCATTGGAAAGCCCAAGCGC
The DNA here is from genome assembly GCA_000402355.1 of Candidatus Iainarchaeum andersonii SCGC AAA011-E11. Lineage (GTDB taxonomy): Archaea > Iainarchaeota > Iainarchaeia > Iainarchaeales > Iainarchaeaceae > Iainarchaeum > Iainarchaeum andersonii. The sequence goes on along the minus strand of AQRS01000034.1, from coordinate 24,516 downwards.
ATTGCCACTGTTTATGCTTCGCGCCTTGCAAAGAAGGGGCTTGCGTGGAAACTTTTGAAGGGCAAATTATGCTTTGAAAGGGACGATTTCATTGTTGCGACGCAGCTTGTCGAGCCTTCTTATGTTTCGCTGGGCTCGGCTCTCTTGTTCCATGGCATTGTTCAGCAGGTGCCTAAAAATGTGGAGTGCGTCACCACAAAAAACTCTTTGAGGCTTAAAGGCCTCGGCTTGGTTTACCATAAAATTCCTTCGCAGTTGTTTTTCGGCTTCAGGAAGCATTTGAAGGGCAGGAGCTACGTGATGGTTGCGGAACCGGAAAAGGCGGTGCTTGACGCGCTTTACCTGAACGTTTTTTCTGAAAATGATTTGCGCGAATTGCGCGGAAAAATAGGCGCGGAGAAGCTTAGGTCTGTGGCGAAAAAATTTTCCGGAAGGGGAAGTAAAAAGCTTTGGAGGCTGGTTGCAAATGATTGAAAAAAGGGGGCTTTTGGAGCTCGCGAAGCTGAATGCGTTGAGGCCGTGGCAGCAGGAGAAGCATTATGTCCAGGCCGTGATTCTTGAGATTCTTGCGGACCATGCTGTTGTGTTCAAGGGCGGAACTTACCTGTGGTTTTTCCACGGTTTGCCGAGGTTCTCCGAAGACCTGGATTTTTCCGCAAAGGAAAAGCTTGGGGAAGGCATTCCGGAGAAGGTTTCGAAATCTTTGGAATTGTTCGGAATACCGAATGAGGTAAAGGCGCTTAATGACGATGAAACATCGCTCTCTTTCAGGGTGAGTGCAAAAGGCCCGTTGAATACGGCGCAGATTGACGAGTGCAGGGTTTATGTGGAAATAAGCAGGCGCGAGGGGGTTTCAAAAAACCCTTTGCCGCTGAAGCTTGATTTTCCGGCCTATAATCTCCCGACAAAGGGGATTCCTTGCATGGATTTGAATGAGGTGGCTGCGGAAAAAGTGCGCGCAATAATGGCGCGTGACAAGGCGAGGGATGTTTTTGACCTGCATTATCTCGTGCAAAAAAAGGGGGTTGTTTTTGACAGGCCGCTGGCTGAAAAAAAACTCGCGTTCTACAAAGAAAAATTTTCGGAAAAGGCCTTCATGGGTAAAGTCTCGGCAAAGCGCGCTTTGTTTGAAAAGGAGCTCAAGGGATTAGTGTTCGTGGAACTTCCCCGGTTTAATGAGGCGGAAAAATCCATCGGCAAGTGGGTTTCAAAATAAAAACTTCCGGCGAAAAGCCCGTTCATGCGCGAAAAAAAATGCAATTTAAAAATCGTTACATTTTTGTAACGAAAATGCGGTTTGTTGTTACATTTTTGTAAGGCGTGCTTTTTGGTTGATTCTGCACCGGCAACCAACCATCCAAACTCTTAAATATATAATGCGCTATAGTGCTTTATATGTCTGAGAATACCACTATCCAGGTTGAGAAGGATTTGCTTGAGGAACTGAAGAAGGAGAAGCGGTACAAGATGCAGACTTATTCCGAGTTTCTAAGGGAGATGCTGAAAGTTTATAGGTCCCACAAAAGCCAGTATGATGAGTTTTTGCACAAAATACAGCAGGAAAAAATGGCCGAGCTTTGGGACAATAAGGATGACGCGGGGTGGGAGAATGTTTAAAGCGGGGGACGTTGTCTTGGCGCAGGTGCAGTTCGCTGATTCTTTCGAGGTTAAGAAACGGCCCGCTGTTGTGCTGTTCGAGGAGCTTACGAACATAGTGGTTGCGGGTGTCACAAGCAACGCCGGGATGAAAGGGGTTCCTTTGTCAAGGAAAGAAGGGGCGGCAAAGGACAGCGTGATAAAGACGAATTACATTTTCACAATCACGGAAAAGGCGGTTCATAAAAAATTGTTTTCGCTGAGTGCTCAAAAGAAGGGGCTCTTATATGAAGAGTTGGCCTTAAAACTGGCTGGCCTCAAAGGGTAATTGGCTTTTTTTGCCGGGTTTCAAGTTTAAAGAAGTTTTGACGCTGTTAGTAAATGGGTTTCAGAATGAAAAGAAAAATAGCCAAGCATAGCTCAAAAATTCCTTCCCCTGATTCGTTCGGTTCGCTTAAAGGCTGGAAAATAGATTCCCAGAAACTCAAAAATAGGCTTCGCAAGGAAAGTGAATGGTGAATATATTTCTTCGACACTTATGCGATGATAGAGTTGGTGAAGGGGAATCCCGGCTATAAAAAATATGCGGGCGAGCCGATTTATACAAGTATTTTCAACTTGTATGAATTCTTCTACTCGGTTTTGTTGGAGTTTGGGGAGAAAAAAGCCACGGAAGAACTGGCTGGCCTCAATGCCAATAAAATCGAAATAAGCGACCTTGATATTGCCGAAGCCTCGAAGTTCAGGCTAAAAAACAGGGCGAAGAAACTTTCGTATGCCGATGCCCTTGGCTACGAGATTGCAAAAAGCAGAAAGCTCGTATTTTTGACCGACGATATGCAGTTCGAGAAAATGCAGAACGTTGAATACGTGAAATGAATTGCATGTCCGTTTTATTTCTCGTATATGTTGTCATGGTGGTCAAAATCGAGGAAGAGTATGAATTTCCTGTTTTTGTCAACCCTGAATGTGAGCACGAAGCTCTTGTCGACGTGAACCCGTTTTTCATTTTTGAGGTCGTGCCTCAGGTTTTTGAAATGCTCCAGTTCGGTTTCTTCAAGGGCGGTGATCTGTCCGATTTTTTTCATGAGGATTTCGTAGCGTTGCCTGTCTTTTTTGAAAAGCCTGGCGAGTTTCTTCTTCAGGCTTGGCTCAAAATCATATGCAAATGGCATTGGCTAGCCTTCTATTTCCTTCCGCAATTCTTCAATACTCCCTTTGCCAAAGCCGCCTTTATGCCTTTTGAAGTAGTTTCTTTCAAGCGTTAGAATCTTTTTTACGTAACTCTCCTTTACTTCCGGCTCTACCTCTTCCCTTCCGTATAATTCTATGAATTTGTTCAGGGCCTCGCTTTTGTCCTTCAGGTCGTATTTCGCCTTTACTACAGAAATAACCCTGTTTGAATATGGCTTGAGTTCGAGCCTTGCACTTACCGTAAAAATCACTCCGTGTGCATTTGACATGTATTTAGTGTGCATTTGGTTATATAATTGTTATGAAGCCTGTTTGGCTTGGTATTTTTGCACAGGATTCAGCAGGAAAAAATGGCCGAGCTTTGGGATAACAAGAGTGACGAGGCGTGGCAGAACGTTTAGTTCTCGCGTAGCGAGAACCCTCAAGACTTTTTCACTCTTACATTGTCAAATTGCGTTGTCACAAGCTTGTGCGCGTCATTGTAGCCTATTCCCAGGCTGACATGCACTTTGCTTACGCCTTGCGGAACAACAAAAGAAACAGTCTTTTTCGCCCACTCGTTCTCAAAGCCTTCAATGAAGCTCTGGTGGTTATAGTCATCGCTTGCAATGCTTGCATAGTAAGTGTTCCCGAAAGTCCCGATTTTTCCAAGGAAAGTCAAATTGACAGTCTCTCCAGAGGAAACGTCAATGCTGTTGGAGTAGATTCCGCAATAGCTTGCTGTTGAATTCACTATCGCTGAATAATTGCCGTCCAAAGAGTCAGTGGACTTGCTTACATTCAGGTCTTGCGCGCCATAGACACAGTATCCTTTTCCCCAATTCAAAGGCATTCCGGCATTCCAGTCTTCAAAGCTCCCGTTCAGCACCAAGTTTGGCGCTGAATTGCATTGTGAAACATCAAAAGTGCAGGAGTTAGTGCATGAAAGGCTTCCGTCAGCATAGCCCAAAGAACTGCAGGTCTTATTGTTCAGGCTTGAAGTGTCGCATTCTTCCCCGTCCTCTATTATTTCATTGCCGCAGAACGGAACAGGCCTGTTGGTTATTCTCAGGCTTGCCTTGTCAAAAAACAAGCTTGCTTTGGCGTACTGTGGATTGTAGCCGACGCCCATTCCAACCAAAACCTTGTGCGCGTTCGAAGGCACTACAAAGTTGACTGTCTGAAAAGCCCAGTCAGTATTATCGCCTTCAATGAAGCTTTGGTAATTCCAGTCAGTGGTTACAATCCTCGCAAAGTATGGCTTGCCCGGAGTTGCTGTCTTTCCAAAGAAAGTCAAAGTCAGGGTGTCGCCGGGCAGCACATCCGCTGTTTTCGAGAAAATTCCGCAATAAGACGCTGAAGAATCAACTTTCACGGAATAATTCCCGATAATTGAGTCTGCAGACTGGCCTGAGTTCAAGTCTTGCGGGCCATAAACACAATGGCCATTACCCCAATCAGTCGGAGGCGAGAAAGGCCCTGAATTCCAGAGTTCAAAGCCGCCATTAGGCAAAAGGTTGGCTGTTTCAGAGCATCCTGCAAAATCAAACTTGCAGGAACTATTGCAGGAAAGAGTTCCGCCCAAGTCAAAGCCAAAAGAATTGCAGGATTGGCCAGCCAAGTCTTGCAAATCGCACTGTTCATTAGCATCAACAATTCCGTTGCCGCAGAATGCCGGGGCTTCGGGCAGGAATTCTGCATTGTAAATTTCTTGAATTTGGGCTTGCGTTAAGGCCTTGTCATAAATTCTAACGTTGTCTACCGAACCGTTATAGTAGTATCCTGAAACAGTGCCGTGCTGTGAAGGCTCTCTGATGTAAGGCGCATAGCCTGCTCCAATCAGCAGGTCCAGGTCATTGCTTGTGCTTGATTCTTTTGCCGGATTCCAATAGCGCCAGGCCGTTTTCAAAGAGCCGTCAATATAAACGTCAATTCTTGTCTGCTCTCTGTTGAAAACAGCGGCAACATGATGCCATTTTCCGTCTCTCCAATCTGTTGAATCAAGGGGGCTTGCGGCGGCCGCAAAGTGTGGCTTGTTCTCGTCAAGGTCTCCTTGATTCCACCATTGCCCATTGCTCAAGTAAACCTGCTCCCTGTAAAACCCATAGCCCGGAGCAGCGTCAAAGTATGTTTTTGCAAGCAAGAACTGCTGTAGTTTGTTGCCTGTTTTTGCCCAAGCCATTACACTAAAATTATTGTTTCCAAAATCCAAACTGTTGTTGTCCGGAATCCTGACATAAGTTCCGGCGCTGGCGTCAAGCCTTAGAACTTTTCCCCTGGTCGGATCATCAGAAATTCTTGCGTTTCCAAGCAAGCTGCCGTTATTGTTAAATGTTGAAGAATCAAGCGCGTTTTGCTCTAAAGGCAAGAACAATCTTAACTGTGGCGCTGTAACGCATTGTGAAGTGCTGAAAGTGCAGTTTGCATTGCAAGCTAAACTGCCGGTGCTAAAGCCTAAAGATTGGCAGGTTTGAGAATTCAGGTTCAAGCCATCGCACTGCTCTCCGGAATCAATTATTCCATTCCCGCAGGATGCCTGGTAAGTGTTCTGGCAGAATGCTGAAGCAGTCCCTGCATTAACGCAAGAGTCTGTTGTTGAAGAATTGCCGTCATCGCATTCCAAATCATTGAGGCATGCAATGTTTTCAAAAGAGCAGTAAGATTGTATCGTGCCCGGGTTAATGCAAGAGTCAAAAGTGTGGGCGTTTGCATCATTGCAGTCAGTGCTTGAAATGCAGGCTATCGGCTGATAAGAACAGTAAGATTGCGGAGTTCCGGGATTAATGCAAGAGTCTTGCGTGAAAGAATTTGAGTCATTGCATTGCGCGTCGCTGCTGCATGCTATCGGAGTGCTTCCGGTGGTTGCGCAAACCTGCGGAGAGAAAGCTGTTTCAACATTCTCTGCATTCCTTGCCTTGATTTTGTAGCAGTATTGGGTTGCCTCGGCTAAGCCGGAGTCAACGTAAGGCGAGGCCGCAGTAACCCACCCGGAATCCGTTCCGCCGGAATTTCCGGTGTTTTCATCGATGAAATAATTGGTGCCCGCGGGGTTTGCGTTGAGGCTGAAGTTCACGGTGCAGCTTGAGGTGCCGCAGGAAATTCCTGAAATGGCGGGGGCCGCAGCGAGAGTGAATTTCAACTGTACCGGGGTGAAGGCGCTTTCATTGCCTAAAGCATCGCGCGCTTTTGCCTTGTAAGAATGCTGCGAGTTAATTCCTAAAGAACTGTCAGTCCAGGAAGTGCTTGAAACCCACCCGGAATTCCTGGCGCCATTATCGGCATCAAACCAGTAAGGCGTTGAACTCAAGCCTGCACAGCCGGAATCTGAAACTCCGGAAGCCAATGCATTAATGCTTGTTGTCGAAGCGGCATTCGCTGAAAGCGCAAGGCCTTGTGGCGGAGTGTTGTCGGCAGAATAGCTCGCTGTTGTGGCGGCGCTGTAATTGAGGCCGTCAAATAAAGCGCAGTAAATTGTTTTTGAGCCATCGCCTAGCGCAGCGCTTCCAGAACATCCGACAGCAGAGTAAGGGCTTGCAAAGCCGGTTGCCTGGCAAAAGTCCTTGTTGCTTGCGCTTGGGTTCGGTGTTGTGGAGCAATAAATGCTTAGAACATCACTTTCGCTGTCCGAAGCCCCGATAGCATTGAGAATTAGCGAGGTTCCGGACTTGACGCAGCTTGCGCTAAGGCCGATGCTTGAAAGGCTTGGGGGGTTGTTTGCGGTGGTTGAATTGCAGACTGCTGCGGAATAGCCGGTTTCGGCAAGCTCCGCATTGCGCGCCTTAATCCTGTAACAGTATTGAGTGCCTGAAGACAATCCGGAATCAACAAATGGGGGCGCATTGGTGCTCCAGCCAGAGCCTGAAGCCCCGGGATTTGCCGTTGTTTCTTCGATGAAATATTCCGTTCCCGCGGGGTTCGGGTTCATGTCGAAAGACGCGCTGCAGGAGTTCAGGTTGCAGTTCACCAAAGCAATTGTGGGAATGCTTGCGAGCGTGTATTTGCAGGTTTGTGCAGAGTAAGGGCTCGAATTCAATGCATTGTCTCTTGCAGAGACTCTAAAGCAATAGCTGGAGTTGGGGGCCAAGTTGTTTCTGACATAGCCNAAAGACTGGTTGTTCAAGTCTGTTAAAGAAGCTCCCCCGGACACTGANATGTTATAATCTTTCAAGCCGGACAATGCCGCAACAAAAGCAGTGTTGGAGTTAGAATCGTTTTGCTGCCTGTCAACAACATTAAGCTTGAAATAATATGAAGAATTATTGTCAATTGGCTTGCTCCATGAAACGCTTAATTGAACATTAGANTCCGCGCTAATCGCCGGCGCGCCAGGTGTCTGCGGCGCGGAATTGTCGGTTGCTGCCGCATCGGGATAACTTCCTTGGCCAGTCACTGCCCCAACCTTGCTGAAAGAGATTCCATTCAAAGAGCGCAGAATGTTATAGTCAATGTTTGCCTGTGAAGTGTTGTTGTCTGTCGCCTGTGCCCATGTAAGGTTGGCCTGGTTCAGGGTGTAAGCCGCGCCCAAATTGTTTACTGTGCTAGGGGCTGTCCTGTCGAATGTCACGGCGCTTGCGGTGTTAGAGTTTGCATCCCCGACCGGAGTAGTGCTTGAAACAGCCTGAACCTTGTAATAGTATGTTGTGTTATCGCTCAAGTTGTCATTGTCAAAGCTTGTTGAATTTGCGGGAAGGCTTGAAGCAATTTTTGAAAAGCTTGCTCCGTCAATGCTTCTGAAAACATCATAGCTTACTTCGCCTGTAATGTCATTCCAGTTTAGGGTGATTCTTCCCAAGGAAGAATTCTTTGGCTTGTTCACTTGGGCGGTTGCTGTCAGGACAATGCTTCCCGCGAGGGCTGTTGTTCCGCAAACTTGGGAAGATGCAGAAGTCTGGATGCTATTTCCATTCCTTGCTTTCACTACATAGCAGTATTGTGTTCCGGGCTGCAGACCGGTGTCAGTGAAAGTTTGTGGGTTAGAGCTTGAAGCAAACCAGCCAGAGTCACTTCCTCCATTCGCGGCTCCTTGCACAACCCCGACATTCAAGTCTGTTCCTAAAGGACTCGCGTTCAAGTCTACTGAAACAGTGCAGTCATTTACGGTGCAGGACACGCTGGAAATCCTTGGGTTGTTTGCAAGAGTGAAAATGCAGGATTGAGAGCTTGCCGCAGAATTATTGTCGGCATTGTCAGTTGCTTTAACGCTGAAGCAGTATTGCGAATTAACATTCAGGCTTGTGAAACTGCCTGAAGTTAAAGTTGTGAAGGATTCAGTGTTTGAGGTGTTGTTCCTTGCATAATAGCCTTTCAGGCCAGTCAAGACAGTTGCATTAGAATTGCTGCTGTTGCGCCAGTTTTTCTGTTCGTCAATTGCTGACAGGTAATAATAGTAGTTGCTTCCGTTATCAGCGCTTGAACTCCAAGAAAGGCCGATGCTTGCAGGCGAGGCTGCATTAATGGAAGAAATGCTTGCGGCATTAGGCGCGTTAAAGTCTTTTGCTGAATTATCATTATAGGCTGCAGAGCCTATTGCGTGATTAATGTAAGAGTAAGAGAATCCATCAGAACTTTTGAAAATGTTGTAATCAATGCTTGCTTGCAAAGTGTTGTTGTCGGTGCTTTGAGTCCAGGAGAGTTCCTCGCGGTTCAGTGCGTTGTTTGCGTTTACTGCGAGCGTGAAATTTGTGGGCGCGGTCCTGTCGGGCGTCCACAAGTTTGCAATGTTGGAGTTTTGGTCCCCGCTTGCAGAATTAGCCTGCACTTTGTACCAGTACTGTGCGTTGTCGTTGGTTGTGCTGTCAGTATAGCCGGTGCTGTTTGCCGCGAGATTGCCAATAAATGAATAGATTGTGCCGTCAGCGCTTCTGTAAGCAGTGTAGGAAGTTTCCCCAGCTACATCACCCCAGCTCAAATCAACAGCGCCTTGAGAACTGTTCAATGCTTTGTCAGTCCTTGCAATTGCTGAAAGAACCGGGGCTGAAATTGAAGTCCAAGCACAAGCTAAAGAACTCCATGCAGAATTATTGTCTGCGTTATCAGTTGCCTTTACCTTAAAGCAATGCTGTGTTACAGTGCTTAACCCATTAATTGTTTGCGGAGCAGAATTGAAAGGGCCGTAAAGAAGGCCAGTGTTTTCGTCCAAAACCCAGTACGGAGCAACCTTTAAGCCAACACTAACTCTGTTTGAATCAACAAGCGAGTTAACATCATTTTCTAAAGAATCAATTGCTTGTACAAAGTAATAATACAAGCTTCCTTGGTCAATGCCTGCATTCCAGCCAACACTCAAGGATGAAGAAGTTGGACTGCCAGCACTAACGCTTGAAGGAACTGTCGGAGCATTAGAATCAACTGCAGTGCTGTCGTGATAGTTAACAATCCCTGTTTGTGAACTCCTCAGGGCAAAGGAAGAGCTATTAGAAGAGCTGAAAATCTTGTAAACAATTTGTGATTGAGCAGTATTATTGTCAGAAACTGCAAGCCAGTTAACATCTGCAGTATTTATTCCTGTAAAAGTCTTGACATCAATTAATGGCGTCGAAGGAGCAGTCCTGTCCGGAGTCCACAAGCTAACCGTGTTAGAATTCTGGTCTCCGCCGGGAGAATTGGCCTGAACCTTAAACCAATACTGCACGTTATCATCAGCAGTATTATCAGTGTAGCCAGTGCTGTTGGCTGCAAGTATTGCTAAATTGGCAAAGCTTGTTCCATTAACGCTTCGGTAAACTACATATGCCGTTTCTCCGCTGACATCAGACCAATTGACATCAACGCTTGCCAATCCGGAATTCAAAGGCAGTAAAGCACTTGCTGTTGCTGCACTTACCGGCACTGAACCTTGAGTGAAAGCGCAAACCTGTGAAGAATAAGAAGTTTCAGCATTGTCGCCGTTCCTTGCCTTAATCTTGTAACAATACTGCAGGCCTGAAGAAAGGCCGGAATCAATGTAAGGAGGGGCCGCCGTAATCCATCCGCTGTCGGTGCTTCCGGGATTTCCGGTGTTTTCATCGATGAAGTAATTAGTTCCCGCTGGGTTTGCGTTGAGGTCAAAGCTTACGGAGCAGCTTGAAGCGCCGCAGATGACGCTTGAAATTAAGGTATTGTTCGCTAAAGTGTATTTTGACTGCGCGGCTGTGAAAGCGCTTTCATTGCCTAAAGTATCCTTTGCCTTTGCCCTGTAAGAATGCAAAGAGTTAGGGCTTAATCCTGAATCATTCCATGAAGCACTTGCAGTCCAGCCAGAATTCCTTGCATTGGAATCAGCGTCAAACCAATAAGGCAAGGAATGCAAGCCACTTAAAGAGTCAGAAGCTCCAGAAACTAATGCAGTGACTGAAGTAGTTGTAATTGCTCCTAAGCTTAAGGAAACTCCAGAAGGTGGGGTCTTGTCGATTAAAACATAAGCTCTTTTTGTTGCTTCAACATTCCTCGCATTGTCAATGGAGTTAAAGTCTAAAGCCACATTCCCATCTACTTTAAAGTCTAAAGCCACATTCCCATCTACTAGACCGGCATTTGAAATGGCTCCGCTAAAAGTATATGTTGGCGTTCCGCTGACGGTTGAAAACCAAACTCTAATGTTATCAACTGTGTCTGGAGCACCAGCACCTGCTTCAAATAATATGCTTGCCCCATCATCAAAAGTTGTATCTGCAGTCCGACCTATATATTGCCCGTCAACTATGAATCTCCACAAGCCAGATGAATCCCTAATTGCTGTTAATGTCTTTTTGAATCCACCTCCTGCAATTGGAGTAGTAAGGAGATCTCCGGCTCCACCCGGGTTTAATCTTAAACTGGCTTGAGTAGTGTCTAGGTTTAATCCGTATCCATTGGCATTTGTTCCTTCTGTTACATTGGTGAATCTTAGTGTCGCACCACCACCTAATGAGGCATTTAAATCGGCTTGTGCGGCAACCCATGTAAAATTTGTAATTGACTTAGGGGTATCTATGGTAGAATCATTGGCACTAGAAACTAATTCACCCGTTGCGGCTGAAAAAGAACCCAGTATGACAGTCCAAACGGGAGCAGAAGTATAATCTCCATCCTCAAAAGAGTCTATTATATCAATTACTGCTGAATTAGAGTCATCGGTCGCCCCGGAATTACCAAAATATAAGTAAATATTTTCATCCACTATGCTTGGTAACTCCACTAAAAAAGAGGCATTATTGTCATTAGTCCAGTGAAGTCTCTGAGATTCTAATACTGTGGTTTCTGATGAGTTCAAGAATCTCACATCAAAACCATCGGCCCTAGTGTTATTCCAAAATGTTGTTTCGTTAGCACCTAAAGTATTCGCATTAATGTCTATTGGAAACAATAATCTTCCTGATGTCCCGCCGGCACTGATTGTTATCGGGATTTTGTAAACCCAAGAGTTATCCCACCAAAGATATGCCCCACCCAAATTCCGCCAAGCTCCAAAACTAATATTGCTTGAAGGGTCTGAATCAACCTTGTATTGGGTCAGGGCACAGCCTGAAGCATTACTATCGCTGCAAAGCAAGCGAACATTAGCATTAAAGTTCTGCCAGCTGGAGTTAGCATCAGAAGTTGTAACTGGAGAAACCTTGTCAATTAGAACATAAGCTCTTTTGGTAGCCTCAACATGCCCAACATTGTCTGTAGAATTAAAATCCAAAGCAAAATTGCCGTCAGCTGAGAAAAGAACTGGTATCGTGTAAGTCTGCCAGGTACCAAGGGAAATGTTGCTTGAAGAGTCTGAATCAACCCTGAACTGAGTCAAAGCACAGCCGGAATTGTCGTCAACACAAGTTAAAGATACGTTAGCGTCAAAGTTCTGCCAGTTCGAATTGGCGTCGGAGCTTGTGACCGGGGGGTTTCTTTCTAACCCTGATACAGTAAGGATCCATCCTTCTGTCACGACAAAATCCTGCCCTTGGTACGAATCTATTGAGTCGGTAATAATAGCATTAACATCATGAACGCCATTGCTGTAATCGTTTCCTAAAAAGTTAAAGTCGATGCCGTAAGATTTTGGGTTCCCGTCGACAAACCAATTGACGTCGATTCCTGCGCCAAGTTCGCCGGCGTCAATTCCAAGAGCACTAAAATTAATGAGTTGGTTAGCATCAGTGATTGTTAAAGAATTAGCGTCGGGCTTGAACAAGAAATTCACGAAGACATTGCCGTCAGTAGAGTCAGTAGAACAAGAGTAAGTGTCGCACACTTCCAAGTCAAAGAAGTGATTCCCGGAAGGAATTGAAAGAGTGTTCAAGTTGATAGTGCATGACTGATTATTGTCAACATTGGCATCAAAAGACTGGCAGTTTGAACTCTTCTTGTAAGCTACTGCTTGGTCAATTAGTAAGTTTGTGGTACCAGTGTAAGAATCAAACCCACTCCACGCAACACCAAAGCCAGTTACGTTCGAAAATGAGAAGCTGCCCTGAATTATGCATTCTCCAATATCCATGTTGATGTCGTATTGTTTCCACCCTGGAACGATTTGGCTTGTAGGAATCTGTAACTTGCACAAATCAACTGGTGAATTATCGTATAATTGGATTTCTGAGTCCCCATAAGAGACTGCTTTTGACGGAAAGTTAAGCCAAATTGAAAACCTTCCATTTTGTGAAAAACTCGACAAGTTAAATGGCGAACTGAAATTTTTAATCAAATTAAGTCCGGTCGCATTGCTGGCCGTGATTTTGACTGCAGCCACCCCTTGCTTTTTATCAATATCCTCTAATGAAAGAGCGCCCCAACTCAAACCAGTGCCGCCCAAATCATCCATTGGGTCAATTATTTTAATGTCACTAATGATGTTAAAGTCATTTAAAGGATTCTCCTTAATCCCCTTATTTGAAGAATAAAAAAACCTTGCGCGCACTGAATCTTCAAAATATTCTTCATTAGAAAAATTAAAATCAATTTTTGCTTGGTTTCTAAGCTTATCGCCAGCAGTTTTTGGCTTTACAAGCAACACTGTCGGCGAAGGGTTTGGAAGCACTGCAACATTAATGTAAATGCGATTGTTTGCAGCATTAGAGTTAATATCAATCCAAGAGTTAAAGTCTCCAATGGCGACCTTGCCGTTGCTAGTGTCCAAGATTATTTGCAAGTTTGCATTCTCCCCAGGAATCAAGGAGGTCTTGTCAAAGCTTGCTGAAAGATTAGAATCTCCAAAAGTTAAAACAAAAGAATTTAAGTCTTCTACAATACCCGCATTGCCAATCGTGATTTTTTTCTTGAAAGACGAGCCAGCCTTTACAGAACCAGACACACTCTTGTTACTAGCCCACAAATGCGGTTCTAAAATCCTGTTCAAGTCAAGCAATCCCCACCCATAATTCACATCAAAACCTTGAGTTCCCAAGTCTAAAGCATTCCAAGTTAACAAATTCTTAACACTTATCCAACTCAAATTAGGGTTTGCCTGCAGCATTAAGGCAGCAGCTCCAGAAACATGCGGAGCACTCATTGAAGTGCCTGAAAATACTGCTGTAGTATCAGTGGTATAATAGTAAGGGCTTGCTTTAAAGGATGACAAAATATTGACTCCCGGTGCGGTCAGGTCAGGCTTTCCGGAAACATTTTCCCCGGAACTTGAAAACCCTGCTTTTTGGTTGCTTGAATCGACAGCTGCAACAGTAATGGCTTCGGGGCTGATGCCGGGGGTTGTAATGCCGCGGTAAGCGCCGCAGTTTCCGCTCGGGTTTTCGTTGCCGCAGTTTCCCGCTGAAACAATAAATGAAACATCGTAGCCGGAGCCATGCAGTGACTGCATTTGCCGGACTAGTGGGTCGCTTGGGTCGTTGGCTGCTCTTCCGAGGCTCAGGTTTTCAATCTTTCTATCCACGCCAGCAGCAACGAACATCATGAAAGCGATGTCACTGGCATTTCCATTCCCGGAGGAATCCAACACGGTAACGTTGAAAATTTCAGCATCAGGGGCGATCCCTATGGAGCTAATATCGTGGGTTTGGGTGCAGTCTAATTTTTGAGTAATTTCGTTGTAATTGCAATAAGGGGGCGTAATTACCATGTAATCAAAAAAGTCCTGCGTGCTGACTGGAACCGAATAAATCACATTAACCATTTTAAAATCCAAGGGTGTGCCAATGGGTGAAGCTCCCACGAATTGATATGGCTCATTAATATTGAAACTAATCCTGGACCAGCCTGGTACGGCAGGGAGGTTCGTGTCTTTTCTAAACTGGCGGTAATTAACTTGGTCAAATCCAATCATAACGTCAACAAAAGATAGGTTTGAAGGGTTAGAAAAGTAAATCCAAATATCGAGGTTTCCATCAGCAGGCCAAGTTGCCAAAGTATACCCGGAGCCAACATTATAGGGATAAATCATGCTGCACAAATCCTCATTTGAGAGCGTGCAGCGCAAGGAAGAATTATATTTTCTGATATCGGTGTTCACGTCCCAGCTTCCGCCAAAGAAACTCCTCGAACTTGTAGAATTGAAATTATCGACCAACATGGCCTTTGAATAAATCAGGCCATTTGAGGAGTTGTCATCGTCAAAATAATAATTCAACGGATAATTGTTATTTGCTTGTGTTCCTTGCCTCCCGCCGGCGGCAATTCCGGCGACATGGCTCCCGTGCCCCGTTCCCTGTATGTCTTGAGGGTCAAGGTAGCCCCAAGTAACTCCACTAACACCTTTGTATCCTAAATATTTATTCCTTGAATTCACCCCGGTGTCCAGTATCGCAACTTTCACTCCCTGGCCTGTAATGTTTTTGTCATTCAATACTTTAGCCCAAAGCAAAGGGGCGTTAACTTGTGAAATGTTTGGGTTTATTGTTTCCATTGCAGAATACTTGAAGTTTGGGTTCAAGAAATTCAAGTCATTGAGCTTTGCAAGCTGCAAAAACTTGTTTGGAGAAAGCTTTGCGACAACCAAAACCCCCGGAGGAATAATGTTCGCGTCGCTGATTCCAAGGCTTTTCAACTGGCTAATTACGCTTTCAGCGCTTCCTTTCTCTACAGTTGCAATAACAGTTTGCGCTTCCAAAGGCCTGGCCAAAGACAAGAGCCTGAGGGAAGAATGCATTTTCTTGAAAGCGTTAGCGTCCTCCAACGCCTGTTTCGACATTATGCTATAATCGCTTTCTGGGGCTTTCCCTACTATGATGTTCCATGCTTTGAATTTTATTTTGCCATTGCGTTTTGCAAAAGCCTGCAGGAAATAAGTTCCTTCAAAGCCTTTCGCTGTCAAAAAATTGAATGCTTTCCCGTTGCCGGCCTGCATTCCGTCCAACTGCCACTCGAAATTGGCGTCAAGGTTGGCGCTTGCGGAAAAGCCTGCGGAATCGCCTTCAGTCAAGTTCAATGTTTCGCTGTTTGGGGAAAAGGAAACATCAAAATCCTCGGGAGGAACCTGGCCTGAATCATTCGGTATGGTTGGGGCGGGCGCGCTTGGGATTGTTGTATTGCCGTTGTCCGCATTGCTTCCGAAATCATTTCCGGAGCTTCCGCCTCCACCGCCCCCTCCTCCGGAGCCGCCACAGGCTTTTCTCCAGTCAATTCCGAGTTTTTGCGTTGTGATTCTTTGCTGGAGGCACTCCTCGGCCTTTTGCCTCTGGAAAGGATTTAATTCATCTAAACATTTTCCGCCGTAGAATTGCTCCATTTCGGGGCAACTTGCTTTTGTTTCCTGTGCCTGAACTTGGATGCTTTGCCCATTGGTTTCCGGTGCCGTGCCTTCGTTTTCGGTTGGATTGTTGGGCGAAAGTGTTTCATTTTGTGGGCTGTTTTCTGCAAGGGTTTCTGGAGTCGTTTGTGTGCCTTCGAGAACTGTTAAGCCGGTTGGGTCTCCGCCGATTACCCCTAAATTTGTGAGGAGCGTCGCAAGCAAGACGACCAAAACAATGCTTGACAAGGCTGCAGTTGCAACCCATAGCCTGCGGTCTTTACCCATTTGCCCCCATGCCCCCTTTAGATTGTTCTTAACAATGTTATTTTTAACCGTTAAGTCAAGTAAACGAACTGCCGGTTTTCGGCGTTTCCGCAATCTTTCACTCGTAGACTCCCCTGAGTGGGTTTAATGCCTTTATTCCTGGTATTTTTTTGAAGTCGGAAACGTTTTCCGTGTAAATTGTTTTCACTCCGTTTTCCAGCATTGTTGCGGCGAGGAGCGCGTCCCAGAAGTGCGCCCTGTGAGCCGCGTTTATTTCCGCCGCCTCCACTATTGTTCGCGTGCCATAAGGCAAAATGCGGAATGCCGCTGCCAGTTCGGATAGCTTCTGTTTCGAAATTTCAGTGCCGAGTGCCCTGCCTTTTTTGGGGTTGGTGATGTTTGAATAGAATTCCACGAGATTCTGGGTGCTGAGGCAGGCCTGCTGGTCGAAGGCGGCTTTTTCCATGAACGCGACGGCCTTTTCGTGCTTTTCTGCTTCTGAATAATCCATCGCGTAAATGAGTATGTTTGAGTCAACCAAATATTTTTCTGTCATAAAGCTCAGACCTGTGCCTATATGTTATGCCGCCCAGGTTGTACCCTTTTTTCATGCCTGCTATGAGCCTTTTCCTGGCTTCGTCGCGCCTGTCCTCATTCTCGAGCTTTTCGAGCCCTGCCTTGACCGTTTTCGCCATTGAGCCCTTGCCTCCGCCGAACCTCTGCCTTGCAATCCTTCTTAGCTTTTTTTCATCCTTGTTTTCCAGCGCTATAGTGATGTTGCCCATATGCAATCTACTTATATTGTACTCAACATACGTATATATTGGTTCGCTTAGCTGTTGACTTTCTTAGCCGTTATTGCGAGACCGTAACATCATCCATTGTCCCGCTTCCGGAGCATGAGGGATTGGTTTTGACCCTGTAGATTATGGTCATGAAGCTTGATGTGGGGGTGCAGCTTACCGTGAAATAATCCGCGGCCCCGTTCGGCGGAATGGTTTTGCTTGTTGCGCCGCCGCATTGCGTTTGGTTGTATGCCGCTTGCCCGTTGTCGCTGAGTTCGAGTGAAACCTGTGTTGGTGTTGCGCCGCCGCAGTTGGGGTTGTAGTTTGCCGTGATGTATGCCTTTACATGGTAAGCCTGGCCGGGCGTGACCGTGACATTTTGGTATGTTTTTGCATCCGCATTGTATATTGATGAGCAGTTGATGCTTAATGCGTTCTGCCCGTTGGCTGCTCCCGCGGTTCCCGTGCCGATTATGCATGGCGCCGGGTCGGCTCCGCTGCTGGCATCTGTTGCCCATCCGGTTGTGCCGCTTTCAAAACTGGGGTTGATTATGGCTGTTTGGGGTGCAGGTCCGCAGTCCTGCGGGCAACTTGCCTGGGTTTCATTTGGGCCACATACATTGTCTCCGCAAAAGTTCGGCGCCAATAAAGGGGATTCCTCCATTACTTGCCTGACTGCCTCTTTTGCCAGCGCTCCCTTGTATATCCTGAAGTCGTCTATTGCTCCGTTGAGGCTTCCTCCGGGTGTTGGGTTGGCGCCTGATTGGTATGTCATGTATCCTGCGCCGATTATCATGTTGTAGGCTGAGCCTGCGCGTATCAGGTAATCGTCCTCGTCATAATCCGTCCATGAATTTGGATAAGTTACCGGGAATACTCTTTTGTCTCCGTCGATGTAGGTTGTTATTGTGAGCGAGTTGCTGTCCGGTTTTCCCCTTTCAACCGCGTACGCGAGGTGGTGCCAGTTGCCGTCCATCCATGTTCCGCCGAGGTTGCCTAGCCATGCGCTGGAAGCGTTGTTTGGTGGAGGCGATATCGGGGAAGTGTGCCTCGTGTCGCCATCGGTCAAAAAGAACCTGTCCCTGTACAGGCCATATCCCGGCCCTATGTCATAATACGCGTTCGCGAAAACAAACTGGGGCCTGTCGTTGGCGGGGCTCTTTGCCCAGAGAGTGACGGTGAAGTCCTTGTTCGTGCCGAAGTCAAGCGAACTTGAAGGCGAAACAAGGAGATACCCGCCGTTCGGGTTCAAAACAAAGCCCTTTTGCTGGTCGTTCACTATGTGCGCCCCGTTCACAGATGCCGCGCTGTGGCCGTTGCCTGAAACATCGGAATAATCCGAGTCGAATGACAGGCGCATCCTCAATGCGTTTTGGTTCGAGCAGAGGCTTTCAGGGGTTCCGGGCGAGGAGCAGGAATCGATTGTGAACTGGTTGCTGTCGTCGCATTCGGAATCATTCGAGCAGGCTATGGATAGGCATGCTCCGTTGCTGCACGTGGTTCCCGTGGAGCATGTTTGGATGTTCTGTGTCTCTTCAATGTCCCGGCATTGTGCCTGCTCCGTTCCGGGATTGAGGCAGGTCGGTGTGATGGTGTCCTGGCTTATCCCGCTTTGCGAGGAGCAGTACAGGTTGCCTGTTGATTGTGTTCCGCAGTCCGCATTGCTGCTGCACGCTATGGGCACATCCGTTACCGTGACCTTCCATGCGTGGCTCGTGTTGAGTCCGCCGTCCGAAACAACTATGTTCAGGTCGTAAATTCCCGCGGAGCCATAATTTGTGTTGAACCAGTAGTAGTTCCCATCTCCAACAACGGCCCCGTTGATGCGCCAGATGTAAACAAGCTCATCGTTGTCCGGGTCTGAGGCGGAAACGCCGAAGTCCTGCGAACTTCCCTCCGCTATGGTTTGGTTCTGTTGCGGCGAGTACAAGGTTATCTGCGGCGGCCTGTTGGTGTTCTGAACGTGCACTAGCCATGCTTGTGTCACGGCAAGGTTTCCGTCGCTTACTGTGAGCATGATGTTGTGGTCGCCTGCATCACCATAACCCGTTGTGAATGATGTTCTCGTGATATTTTCGTTTGTCGGTGTGAGAGAGCTGCAGCTGCCTCCCCCGCCTCCGGAGCCGCCTCCTGAAAGCGGGCCGATTCCAATTTGGGGTTGGCCCAGCACAATGTGGCAGTCCGCAACCAAGAGTGAATCCCCGTCTGGGTCGGAGAAGGTTATTTCAAATTGCAGTGATTCCCCTTCTTTCATGTTTAATTCCGTTTCAGCGGGGGAAAACGACTCGATTATGGGCGGCTTGTTGGCATTCAGCACTGTTATGTTTATGCCCTGGCTTGCGGAGAGGTTTCCGTCTGAAACGCTTACCGTGAACACATAATTTCCGGCTGAGTTATTGTCGGTTTGCCACGTGAACGTGTTTTTATTTTGGTCAAACAAGGTGCTGTTTATGGAGTAAGTGAGCGCGTCATTGTCGGGGTCTGTTGCGAACACCGTTATTTTGAGTGTCTCGCCTTCCTCAAGGCTTTCGCCTGGCTGGCTTTCCACTAAACTGTTTATGGTTGGCGCGCGGTTTGTGTTGAGCACCTGCAGATTCACATCCTTGTTTGCCGTAAGGTTGCCGTCTGAGGCCGTTACCGTAAAGGTGTAGTTTCCTGCCGACGTGTAGTTTGTTTGCCATCTGAAGATGTTCTGGTTGCGGTCAAAGGAAGCGCTGTTGATGGAGTACTGCAGGCTATCGTTATCCGGGTCGGATGCATTAACCGTTATTTGCGCTATTTGCCCTTCATTTATTGGCGTTGTTGCGGTCGCGCTGCTTATCACGGGTGCCCGGTTGCCTTCCAGAACCCTAAAGGTTATCGATTTGCTTGCATTGAAATTCCCGTCGCTTGCCGTAATGGTGACGTTATAGTCTCCTGCGGAGTTTTGGTTTGTAACCCAGGTGAACCTGTTGTCGTCTTGCTCGAAAACGAAGTTGTTGTTGTCAATGCCGTAATTCAGCGCGTCGCCGTCCGCGTCAAAAGCGTTAAAGTCTATGGTGATTGTTTCGCCTTCAGTGAAAACATTTTTGTCCATGCTGACACTCAGAACGGGCGCCGCATTGAAGTGCAGTATGTTGAGCGTGAATGTTTCGCTTGATTCGAGCTCGCCGTCGGAGGCCGTTATGGTTATTTCGTGGATTCCCGCCATAGCTTTTGTGGGAGTGAAGCTTATTGCCCCTGTTTCTGCGTTGATGTCGAACAATTCGGAGTCATCGCTGAATGTTATTGTTTCCCCCTCGAAGTCGTTCGCGTCGACATTGAAGGTGAATGGCTCCCCTGAGACCGCGAACTGCTCCTCAATCTGCATTATCTGCGGTGCCTCGTTGTTATGCACGTCAAACTCGTATCCTATTGATTCTATTTCCATTATTCCGCCGGAAGCGGTCCTGAATGTTATTGGCACTAAGGTGTTCCCATCCTGCACGGGAAGAGTTCCGAGATAATCGTTAAGGGCTTGCGTGATGTCTATTTCCTGGCTGAACGAGCTCTGCTGCGCGAACTCCCAAACCTGTGCTTCGCCTATGGATACGGTTGGGTTTTGCGGCGCGCCCCAGTTGTCCACGCAGATGTTCGTGGAGTATATTCTGGGCGTGATTCCGGGGTGGCTTGTGTTCAACACGGCTTTCCAGTTGAATTCCTTGCCGCTTTCCGCGATTGAAAAGTTCTTGGCTTCGCCCTTTGCAATGGGCAGCCAGTTTGTGCCGTCAAGCGTGTAGTAATAATTCACGGTCTGGCCGAAGAGGTCTTCGTTCGCGGTAAAGCCCGCGCTTTTCACGTTCGCCGCAACATCCCCCAAGTAGAGCTCTTTTCCGCTCCGGAATTGGTTTACATAAATTCTGTATGCCGGCTGTCCGGGGTCACCTATCCCTGACCAGTAGCCATAGGCGTGGGTGTATGAGCTTGGGAAACTTCCTGTCTGGAATGAGAGCGGCCCGTCCTCGAATGTGCAGTAATAATTCATGTTGGGGTTGCCTGTCGGCTGGTTAAAGCCTAGTTGTATCCACTTTATGTTGCGATCTATCCCGCTTTTGAAGTTCGGGGTTGACGCGCTTCCCCTTCCGGCCGCGCATGGAGCCACTATTTCTATGAACGATCCCGCCGGTCCCGTGTCGGGGCCCGCAACGACAACGTCAATCCTGCTTATCACTCCCGTTGTGCTGGGGTGCGCGTTTATTTGCGGGAAGTTCTCGAGTTGGTTAGAAGTTATTTCGTTTGATGCTGCCAGTATCTGGTCCCCGAGCGGCAAGCCTATGAAGTTTGTTCCGTTCGCGAAGTTGTGCTTTATTGCGGTTGAGTTCGTGGCATCATAGGATTGCGCCGCGTCGAAGCACGTTTGCTGTTCCGCGCTTCCCTTGACTTTCAGGAATGCGTTCACTATTCTTGCTTTTCTTGGAATCTCGATGTTGAGGGTTTGCTCTCCGGCGTTTTCAAATTTCAGGAGTTTCCTTCCCTGCTCGTCGCTGAATGTTTCCTTGAAATCACAATAACCATAGGCTGTGTTCTGGTCAAGGGTCGAGCAGTACGCGTAGTAAGTTCCCGGATTCAGGCATATTGGCTTTGTTTCTTTTGCGTACAAAACATGGTTCTCGCAAACCCTTGGCTCTGTCGTGACAAGGCTTCCGCAGTCGTAATCAACGGAGCACTCAATTTTGGGTTCGCCGATTTCTATTGTGATTTCCTTTTGCGCGGTTTCTATCCCGTCGGAAGCTGTAATTGTAATTGTGTGTGTTCCGATGTCGCTTTCGCTTGTCTGCCACTCCGTGCTTGATTCAAACGGCGCCGAAACGCTTGTTTCGAGCTTATCCCCATCCGCGTCGCTTATTTCGTAGTCAAGCTTCACCAAATCGTAGGCATCCGCTTTTATGTATGATGGCGCGCTTATCTGCGGCGCGTTGTTTCCGGGTATGTTCATGGAAATTATTTCAGAGCTGTTCTGCTTGCTCGTTTCAATCAGGAGTGAGTAGCTTTGTTTCGGGTCGAATGGGCCGTTGATTGTTACGGGCTTCTTTGCGTTCGCCCCTGCGCCGAGCTGGGTTGAGAACGAGCCGTCTTCAATTACGTTCATGTTTTCGTCCAAGAGAACGTATTTGGATTGCGTGTTCATGCTTTCCTTGCCCGCATTTTCGAGAGTTGCGGTGAAGTAAGCCGTGCCCCTTGCGGATTCGCCGTAATCTTTTGCTATTCTGTCTATATAGATTTGCGTGTCATTCGAGGCATTCCTGTTTCCCGTTGTTTCCTCGCTTTCGCTTATGCTTCCGAATTCTATTGTCGCGCTGTGGCCCTGCGCCCCTGTCGGCCCGTCTATGAAGTCAATCCTGGCCTTTGCTTCCGTGAAAAGGTTCGGGGAATTGTATTCTGTGTGCGAGTATATGTTGAAAACCGTGCCCAAATTGTCTTTGTTCCAGCCGGTGATATTTAGGTTGTTCCACCCTTCATCTGATTCCTTTTTCCATATTATCGTGTTTTCATCCTGCCTATCCAGTATAATGGCGTCCCCTATTTTCACCTGGCCGCTCTGTCTGCTGCTGTAGTAATCAACGTCCGTTTGTGCCTTGTCAAAGGCTATTTTGAGCGGCAAATCATTGATTGAGAACCTCTTGTTCTGTTGCATGCATGTGCCGCGCCTGTCCAGGCCGCTTTCGGTGCATTGTTCGGGCTCTATGTAAACCCGGAAAGTGCTTATAAGTGTTTCGCCGCTTCCCGGTGATTCGAGTTTCACTTGTATGGTGTTGTAGCCTGTTTCGA
The DNA here is from genome assembly GCA_000402355.1 of Candidatus Iainarchaeum andersonii SCGC AAA011-E11. Taxonomy (GTDB): domain Archaea; phylum Iainarchaeota; class Iainarchaeia; order Iainarchaeales; family Iainarchaeaceae; genus Iainarchaeum; species Iainarchaeum andersonii. The sequence continues at coordinate 2,292 of AQRS01000034.1, read as the reverse complement.
GTTCGCTTCTCGGTACGGTGAAGTTGAATCCGAATGGCTGTGGCGCGATCGTTGTTCCATGGAAAGTTTTCACGAATTCATTGATTGTGCCGAGTTCCTCCGTTTTTTGGTTGTTCACGTACGCGAAGTAGCCCCACGCGTTGTCGCAATTGGTTCCATAATGCTGGCTGCAGTACCTGCCGGAGTTTATCCACGGGTTTGAGGAGGGCGGAAAATCAACCGCGGGGTCGCTTTGGTCAATGTTCGGAGGCAAGACCCCGAGTGTAACGAGCCTCAGTTCGGCTTCCCCGTAATTTACCCCCGAGGGGAACGTGTAGGTTATCGATGGGAATGCGCCGAGGTTTTGGGTTCCGGGGAAGTCGAACAGTATGTCTCCGATATTGCCCTTGAATACTCTAGGGCCGCTATACAATGTCTGGAAATTGTCCCTTCTAACGGCGGATTCGTAAGTGAAATTCATGCCCCCGCTTATTGTGATGTCTCCAACGAGTGCAGTGTCGTAAATGATTTTTCCCTCTTTTGGGGTTATCCTCGCTTCGGCAACTGAGGATTGGTTCGCTCCACCTGCGAATGCCATGGTTTGCGCCCCCATGTGGATTTTTCCTTCATCGTTGTTCACCAAAACGGATTTGTTGTTGCCCGGGCTGGTTATTTCGACAATCCAGTCGTTTTCTATTTCGCTCACTCCGAGGTCTTTATAGTATATTTTCGAGCCCTCGAACTCCAGGCTCGTTTTCAGTTCGTCGACCTTTTCCTTGAAATTGCTTTGTGTCTTCACTTCATTGCCCTGCGCGAACTCGACCAAATAATCATAGAAACCCTCATTTTTCGGCATCTGGATTGCAAGCGCGTGCTTCTGCTCCGCGGAGCCATTGATTGTTATGGGGGTTTCTGTTATTGTTTCGTTCCCGTCCGTTATTCTCAGGGTTCCGCTTACGGTTCCCGGGGTAATGTTTTCTATAATAACATTAATGTCCGCGATTTCATTCGGGAGTTTCTCGCTCTGCGTTTCAATGCCCCTTATTAGTATGGGTGAGTAGGGCGTGTACCCGACTTTCAATTCTATGTTCCTGTAAATCCTGTAGGAATTGTTTGCGCAGTTGAGCATTTCAACAGGATTTATTTTTGCAACAATTATTTCCTTATCCTCGGTGTAGAGCTGCGAGAATTCCACGTTGGCATCTGGGGCGTTTTGTTCGCAGTTCTTTTTCGCTGTTTCTTCGCCGTTCCATGAGGGCACGTTTGCGGTGAAATCGAGCGGGTTTCCTTTTGAAACGAGTTCGGCGCTTTTTATTATTGTTCCTAGCGGGAATTCAAGTTCGGAGATTGCGTAGGGCAAAACCTGCTTTCCTATTGAGAGTTCCTGCAGCGCGCCGTTCACGTCTATTATTTCGTAGCCGTTGTCTTCCTGCAGGGCAAATTGCGAGAAGTCCAGTGAAACAGTTTTCGTGTAAACAGGGCCTGAGTTTTCGTCCTGCACTCCAAGTGATTGGTCGGCGAAGGGGTAAGTGTTGTAGTTTGCGAATTCTCCGCAGACCCATCTTAGGTTTTTCTCGTCGACTTTTGGGCCTTCTACTTTGAGGTAGGGCGCTCCGTAGAGCTGGTGGTCGCTTGTAATGGATTCTGCTCCCCCTGAGCCGAATTCCCGGAGGTTGTTTTTGGCGTTTCTGAGCCTGTCTCCGAGTGTTTCAAATTTGTAGTAATTGTTTTTTCCGAATGAAGCGTCCCTTAATGCGAGTGAGCATACGAGTGATTTTATGAGTGCGGGGTTTTTTGCCCCATTTGTTGCTATTACTGCGCCTGCTTTTCCCGCGAGCTGTGTTTCAACCGAATCCTTTGGGCTCATTGTGGGCAACCATGCGCCTGAATAGTCAACGTCGCTTATTACCAGATTGCCGCCCTCTATGCCTTCATCCAGGCCAAGTTCGGAGATTGGCTTGTTTTCCTTTTCTAGTTTGGGTTTCCCGTTTTCTATTTTGCCTTTTGCCTGTATTATTAGTGCCTTGTTTTTGAGCACCTTGTTTGTTTTGAGCAGGCTTGTTCCCCAGAAGAACGAGTATGTGTTCACGTTGTTCGGGCCGTGCGTTGCGTTGAGCACGTTCTTGGTTTGCCATTCCTGGGTGTTTGCGAGCGGCAGGAAATCAGTGCCTATAAACGCGTCGGTGTAGTAGTTTGCTCCGTTTATGCCGATTGCCTTGACGTCGAGCGCTTTCTCAAAGTCATCCAAGGAACCGCCCTGTATCCTTCCAACCGCAGCTGTTTCGAAATCCATCGGCAGGGCATTTGCGGTAA
>AQRS01000033.1 GCA_000402355.1 Candidatus Iainarchaeum andersonii SCGC AAA011-E11 | reverse complement strand
TTTGAAATTCATGCTAAATTAATTCCGAAGTAAACGAGTAGCGTCGGCACAATGAGGAAAGCCATGAAGTTGCTCCTCCTTATTCCTGTCTTTATTCCGGCGATTGCGATGCATGAGGCGCTCAGCATTGCAACAACACCCAATATTCCCGAAAACCAGAGTGTGAGCAGAAAAAGAAAAGCAAGTATTGCGGCGCTTGCTTTCGGGTAACTTATTTTCTGCATCGCGTCTATAGACGCTTCCGAGATTTTTTGCGCGGCAATTGCCGCGATTCCGAGCGATGCTGCCGAGGCCGCGATAAGAATCAGGAACGTGTGCAGGTCGGTCTGCACTATCTGCTTCAGTGCAACCGCCATTCCCGTTCGCGTTTTTTCGATTGTGAAGAGCGCCACTATGCTCGCAATGAGGTTCCCCGTGTTCACGCCGCCTATTATTGTGAGGTATTCCCTCGGGCTTAATTTCCCCTTTAGTTTTTTTGCGATGAATGCCGCCTGGCTCGGGCCTATTGCAGGCACAAGTGAAACGAACGCGGAAATCAATGCTCCGAGTGCTGCCGCGCCTGTTCTTGCCCGCGCCTTAAGTTTTTTCTCCTGTTCCGGAATGCTGTCTTTGTGCGCCATGGCCTCGAGCAGTGAGGGCACGGCAAAGAATCCGGTTACGAGCGGGAGTATGGGGTTTTGCATTGCCGATGAAAGCACGGCAATTCCAAGAATTCCGGAGAGAACCATTGTTGCGATTGTTTCTTTCCTGTTTTTTTCGCTGAATATCATGCCGATTGCAACGAACAGTATTATCGCGGGTATTGCGGTTGAAAAGTATTGCGAGTAATTTGTTATGAGCGAGTACATGAATGGCATGAGGATTATTACGAGCGTTCCGGTTGCGACGCCGCCGAATATTGTGTGGCCTATTGCTTCCATTGCCTTTCCCTTGAGGAGCATTTTGTGCCCCGGGAGTATTGATTCCGCCATGTCACTTGATGGCGCGCCGAAGAGGATGCTTGGGATTGCGTCAAGGAATGAATGCGTTATCGCCATTGAAACAACGAATATTGCGAATCCTGTTGTGCGGTTTTCCGGAAACGAGAGTGCAACGAGGGCTATTGTGTTTGCGTGTATGCCCGGCGCCAGCCCCGTGAATATCCCGGCAATTGTTCCGGCGAAAAGAAGGGCGAGTTCCTCAATCAATTTCATCAATCCTTTTGACAATTATTTCAAGTTTCCCGTTGTACCTCGTTATTTGTCCCGCTGCCTTCACTGCGCTCCCGTTTTTGAGAATTGAGGCTTGCTCGAGGGTCGGCGAAAAATAGGCCGCGCTTATTATGCCGTTGTTTTCGAGATCGAAGAACGCGTTTCCTGAGCTGATTTTGAGGTTCGCAATGCTTCCTGACAATGAAACTTTTTCTCCGATTGAGGATTCGTTTATTGCTGCTATTTCAACCTGTCTTTCCTCAGGCAAGAGCAGAATCAGTGCAGTGATGCCGATTACCGCGAGTATGTACGCGATTTTTTTGGTGTCCGAAAGGTTCAGGTGCATTATTTAAGGTAAAACAAAAAACAATAAAAATACGTCGATTAACGAACTATGGGCATTGGGTTCCATTTATAATTAGCTTCTGTATGTTATGCCCGATTTTCGTGGCGCAAATAGTATCCAGGTCGCTTCCGCTTGGATTTGGCTCTATTTTGAGCTGTATTGTTGTTTCCCCGTCTTTGCTGTAATTCAGGTCTTTCACGTAATATTTGCTGTCCATATCTCCTATTGCATGTATTAGGCCCTGCCTGTAGTTCGCGACAGTATAAACAGAGCCGCTGACGTCAAAATACTTGAAGACAACCAGCATGGAAATCGCTATCACGAGTGCCGCGATTATCGTTATTTCGATGCTCGCCTGCGCCCTCGAGTGCGGGTTCATTTCACCCACTCTGGCCGAATGTTACTGCTGTTGTTCCGGAAACTGTTTTTTCAACTTTTGCAATGAATATGGCGCCCTGCACTCCGGTGTTTACCTCACTCGGCGAGCATGAGAATGAGGTTCCTGCGTTGAGCTCTTTTGTGCATTTTTTGTCTGCATCAGGATCCAAAGCAGTGTCATCATCCGCATTGTTTTTGCATTCTTCGGGAACGCGGGCTGAAATCTGTTCGAGCCCCGCCTCAGGCGGAACAACAAGGTATGAGAAACCTATTTTCTGTTGGGTCGGATTTGTTGTGTTGCAGTAAATTTTTGATTGCGGCGGAATAACAATTTCTATGGTCTGCCTTGTTCCCGCGCCGGATATGGAAACGTATTGTACCGCGTTCACGAGCTTGTCGGCAGAGGCGCGGAGCTTCGCGAGGTTTGCGGTGTCGTTCATTGCATTGCTCGCAATGTCCGCGTTCGGCTGTATTACCGCGACTATGTACAGCAGTGAAACCACGAGTATGAGCAAAAACTCTATGCTTGCCTGCCCCCTTTCCATTTTCAAAATATTAGGTTCCATATCAAGTCTCCCGTAAACTGAAGCGCAATGTACGCAATGAGGATTGCGGGAACAAATGCCGCGGTTTTTCTCACAACCAGTTGCTTCGGCGCATTTCCCTGCAAAGCTTTTTTCCTGAGTTCCTCCGCCGCCTCTTCCGTAAGTCCCCCCGCCTCGCGCGGGCTCGAAAACACGTTCCCAGGGACTTTGTATGCCTTGAGGGCGTTTTCAATTTTATTATCCATTAACTGCTTAATAACACTTTTTATGCTCGGTGCCTCGACAGGAATTATTTTCCCCCCTTTTTCCACAAGGTAATAATCCGGAATCATTCCTTCCGTGATTTTTGCGGTCTCAATTTTTTCCCTGAACGCAAACTCGCGGCTCTCCGCATAAAGTTTCCACAGGAAATAAACGCACACCAGTGGAACCGCTATCGCTATCGAGTTGAACAAAAGGTTTTGCGCCGAAACCAGCAGGCCGGCAACGGCTGAAATTATTATTGCCGCGTTCCTCGCCTTTTTCGGGATGAAAGCTGCGGCAACCATTATGGGGAGCACCCAGAACAATTCAATCCCGGATTTTGAAAGAATGGTTTCCGCGCCCGCCGCAAAAATTCCGGCGCCAAGAATGCCGAGCGCTTTTGCCGCTACGGCCTTCATTGTCCTCGCGAAAACTTCTTTGTGCTTCAACGAGGCCGTAAGCGCCATCAGGATTCCGAGTGGCAGCATGGAAAATATTGACGCCACTATGAGCGTTACCGCAAAAATCGGCAGTGGGGTTGTTGAAAGCAACTGGCTTTGCAGCCCAAGCGCATCCCTGAGGATTCCATAATTTACCGGGTTGATTATTGCTAGCGCCGTGACAAGCTTGACATCGCCTCCCGCCCACGCGCCCATCCTGTAGAGCGCGTATGAAACCGCAAAGGCAATTGTGGCAGCGGCGAGTGCAAATAATATTGGTTCGATTGCCTGTGCATTCAGCGATTCAAAAATTTTGAGTATTATGCCGGTTCCGGCTATTGTGTAAGTGAGCCTGTTCGGAACAATCCGTTTCCTGAGGTCGGTATAGGTTGCAATGAGCAGTGTTATGAGTGTTAAAAAAAAGTATAGGGAGGGAAACACCATATCAGCTCATTAGAGTTGATACGGCCGAGTCCCTGTTTTCAAGCACTTGTGCCTGTGCCTTGTCCGCTATTTGGGAGATGTTGAAGGCGATGATTGTTACTGCAATGACCAGCATCACCGCAAAAAGGACGGTGAGCAGGTATTCGATTGAAACCTGCGCCTTCTCATCCATCAAAAATCACTTTTCATTTATGTGGCTGTACAATTGGGGTAAAGTCCGCCACATGTGTATGTTTTGGTGCTAATTATTATAGTTCCTGTGCATGCTGTGCCGTTAGCTGGATTTGTTAGCGCCATTTTCTGGGTGCATAATGCTGCTGCTGCAGTATTGCTGGTTTGCCCTGTACCAGTATTAGTTATTCCCAGCAACAATGTAATCACTATCACCGCCACGAGAACCGCGCCTCCGATCAGGAGCAGATATTCCAGTGCACCTTGTCCTTTCTTTTCCATTGCTTTTCCCTCCCTTTTTTTAGTATCATAAGCTTTTTTTCAGCCGATTTTATTGGCTTCGCCGCCAATGCTGCCGACCAGGCTTTTCAGGAAGAAGCCTATTGCGGCCGCAACCACGACCGCGGCTCCGAGAAGCAAAAGCACTTCTATGGAGCTTTGGGCTTTTTCTCTTTCAAGCATTATCCCGCACCTCCAACCAACAGGCCTGAGAGTATCTCCGCGGCTATGTAAGCTGAATATGCGATAAACAAGAGGATTGGAAAGTATATAATACTTTTCCCGGCCTTTCCGTCGCGCATGATGCTTATCATCACGCTTGTGATCGCCGTTTCAATGAAGATGTACGCTTCTATCGAGATGCTTATTATGCCGAGCGCCTTTATGGCTGAAGCCTGTTCCGCGGCCGAGGCTACCCCTGCTGACGCGGTGAGGAGTACGTGCGTTATTGTTGAGACAAATCCGAAAATCATGGGTGCGATTGCGCCTCCCGCTGCAAACATGAATATTACCTGCATTGCGGTTCTCGCCTTTCTGTCCTTGTTTATCCTGAATGCCTCGCGCACATCCTCCGAAATTTCCTCCAATACTCCCGCAAGGCCCGCCCCTGCCCTCACAGAGTCGATTATTATCGTTATTGTTCTCTTCACGAGCCTCGAATCCACGTTTTCGGATAGTGTTTTGAGCGAGTTGTCAAAGTTTTCGCCTTCCTCGAGCTTCCTGAGCACTTCATTCATTTCCTTTTTCAATGGCCCGTATTCTGATGTCGCGATTTCCCTCAACGCATACTCATATGTTCCCCCTGCCTTTAGGGTGTCCGCCATCTGCCTCAATGCGTCGGGCAGCGCTTCCTCTATTTCCTCAATTCTTTTTACCGCCATCAGGTACGGGTAACCAATCATGAGGTCGATAACCACGACGAACGCGAGCACGCCGACCTGTATGTTCCTTGTTATTCCCGCCTGCCCCAAAAAGTACCAGGCTCCCAACCCGATAATTACGGAAGCGAGCACCGAGAGCATTATCCAGAGCAATGGATCCACCCTGAATTCCGCGCTTCTCAGGTAGTCCGCGTATTTCTGCACGAACTGGATTTTGTTTATTAGCGGTATCTTGCTTGCAAGCCTTAGGGCCATTTCATCTCGCCTCCGCGCAACAGTTTCGGCTGTTGGGTACGACTACTATCTTCGCCGTGGGGCTCGATAGTAAAAACATCTGCGTGTGTCATTTTTTCATCCCACCTTCGGTTGGGTTATTTTCAGGTAGAACACGAGGAACCCGAGCACAAGCGGCATTGCAACCAAATAAATTGCCGCTATTGCTATCGGGGACAATGCAACGCTTCCCACGGAAATCGGTGCATTGGTTATGGAGCCTATTATTCCGATGAAAACCGGCACCACTATTGCGGCGAAAATGTATATTACCCCGAAGAAGTTCATTTTTTCCGAGAACTCGCGGACCGCAATGCGCATGTCGAAGCTCACGTCCTCGGCAATTGTGTTCATTATGTCCGAGAGGTTTCCCCCGGTTTTCATTGCGCGTATTATGTGCAGAAGCGCGTTGCGCAGTGCCTTTGACTGCGTCCTTAAAGCGAAGTGCCTTAGCGCGTCTTTTGTGTCTGTCCCTTCCTCGACCTCGTTTATTGTGCGCGCGAATTCTTCGCTCAGCACGCCGTAATCCGAGGTCGCTATTGTCTGCAGTGTTTTGTAGAGGCCTATTCCGGACTTTAATTCGGTAGCCATGTGCCTCAATGCGAAGGGCAGTTCCACGCTCATGGCGTCGCCCCTTCTTTGTGCGTTGCTTTTCGGCACGAGCATCAGCGCTACAAGCGCGAACATTCCCACTGCGCCGGAAATGAGGATTGAGTAAAGCAGGTTCACCTTGTACACGAAGCTCAGTGCGGCAATGACTGCAAATGAAAATATTCCCGCAAGCGTTGCGGCCGCAAGGGAAAGCGCGAGCCACTGCTGGAGCGAGTACTTCATGTTTGCGGAGTAAAGGTAATACCGCACATCATTCGCGAGCGGCAATTTTTTTATGAGGCCTGAAACCGGGTCAAGCGGCAGCCTGAGCATCAGGTAAAGTTTTCCAAGGCTCTTTATCGCAGGGCTCTGGAATTCCTGCAAATCTTCAACGGTCTGGACGTTTATTTTTGCCTGTTCGCCCTCGGCAATTATTCCCCTCAGCTCCCCCAGCTTTCCCCCGACTTCCTCGAATTCAATGCCCTGTTCGCGGTACTTTTTTTTCATGCGGTCGACTATTTTTTCGACTTTGTCCATGTCCACGGTTTCCTGCGCGTCCTTTCCCGCAGTCGTCTGCTTTTTTTCTTCCTTTTTTTCCTCTATTTTTTTTCTCAGGTCGCTCAAAGTGCTCATGGTGTTCACTTTTTTTTCATTGAGTACTGCTTTACCGCTTCGGAAATTTCTTTCATGCTTCTCCTGTTTTCCTTCACGAGCTTTTCGAGGTATGCCGCCCTGTCCTTGACCTCGTCATCAAAGTCCTTTTTGGACATTCCCGCGAGTTCCTGGAGTTTTTGGGCGTAATTTATCTGGGCTTTTGTCCTTTTTAGGGAGTCTGTTACTGGGTCGCGCAGGTATACTGCTTCGGTTTTCGGCTTGCCTTCAAGGGCGCCGGTCACTTGGGCGATTTCGGTTATTCTCCTTATTGTCCCCATTTTCCTGTCGTGCAGCCTGTGCTGTACAACTATTATGTCGAGCCCGGAAAGCATCACTTGCGGCACGTTCATCGGCGGGTTTGTCACCCTCACGATTGTTTCCTGTGCCGAGTTCGCGTGCACCGTTCCCAAAGAACCGTCATGCCCCGTGTTGAATGCCGTGAACAATGAGAACGCCTCATCATGCCTGATTTCGCCGACAATTATCCTGTCGGGGCGCATTCTCAGGGAATTTTTCGTGAGTATGTCAAGCGTTACCTCTCCGGTTCCTTCAAGCCCGGGTGGCCTTGCTTCCATCCTTATCCAGTGCTTCAAGGGAAGGTTCAGTTCGGCCGTGTCTTCAATGGAAATTATCCTTTCTGTTTCCGGTATGAATGTTGCGAGCACGTTCAGTGTCGTGGTTTTTCCGGAGCCGGTTCCGCCTGAAATCAGTATGTTTGCGGGTTTCGTGCCCAAGCCATCGGTGCACGCCCACAGGAATGCGGCGGTTTCCGCTTCAATGGTTTTGTTTTTTATGAGGTCTATTATTGTGTAAGGGTCTTCGCGGAACTTTCTTATTGTCAATGTGGAGCCCTGCACCGAAGCGGGGGGAATTGTTGCGTTGACCCTGCTTCCATCAGGGAGTCTCGCATCAAGGAGCGGGCTGCTGATGTCCACCCTTCTTCCTATTTGCCTCGCAATCCTGTTCACGAGATCCTGTATTTCATTGTCGTTGTAGAACTCGATGTTCGTTATCATCATTCCGTATTTCCTGTGGAAAATGTAAACCGGCCTGTTCGGCGCAATGACCATTATTTCCTCGAGCTTGTCATCGTGAATCAGGTCGTCTATTATTCCGTACCCTACCATTTCCCTTATTACCGTGTTCGCATAAAAATCAAACCGCGTTTTTGGTATGTTGAGTTCCGGGGAGTCGCGGAGAATCTCAAGCACTTTCTGGTAGTAAACGTTCTTTCTCTGCTCCGGGTCGCGGATCTTGTAAGGCGTAATGCTGATTACCCTTGTCGCGGCCTCCTTGATGGTGTTGATTATTGTTTTTTCCGCTCCGACAGGCCTGGGCACTGGTATCCAGTAGTAAAGCAGGGGTTGCCCGGGCAATTCGTAAATTTTGGCGTTTCCATAGGATTCAACGAGCTTTTTTTGCGAGGTTTCCAGTTCCCTTTCCGCGGTGGATTTTTGTTCCTCGGGGACGCTTTCGGGGTCCTGCGGCGCGTTGATGTTTTCCTGCGGCGGGAGCGTGCTCTTTATTTCCGCTATTTTCTGCTTGGCCAGCATCACTTCTTTGGCGGCCTTCTTCTCTTCATCTTCCTTGTCCTCGCTTTGCGCCTTTTCAGGTTCTTCGCTGCGCATCTGCTCAAGTATAAGGTTTTTTTTGCCCAGCAACGGCTTCGGTTCCGTGTGCCATGGCTTTTTCCCCTGGGCCTGTTGAATCTGCGCGGGATTTTTTTTTGCAGGCTCAGGCTTCACGGCTTTTTTTTGCGCGGCGTCTTCCGGCTTTCCGGGTTGTTTTGCGTCTTTTTTTGCCTTCGCCTTTTCAAATAGCGCGTCGAGATAATCTGGCATTCGGAATCCTACTAAAGGACAGTTTTCTTTTATATAAATATTACTTTATCGGGTCATTTCCTTTGCGCGGTTTCCTGCATTACCCTTTCCGCGAACTTCTTTAAAGGTATGCCGAACTCGACTTTGCCTGTTCTGTCGCGCACTGCAATGGTTTTGGCTGTTTCTTCCTTTTCGCCCACATTCACTATGTATGGCACCTTCTGCATCTGCGCCTCGCGCACTTTGAATGAAACGGTTTCTCCGCGCGCATCCAGTTCGCTCCTGATTCCTTGGTTCACGAACTCTTCGTGGATTTTTTCCGCGTACGCTGCATGCTTGTCGCTCACTGAAATCACTTTCACCTGTACGGGCGCCAGCCAAACCGGAAATACTCCCGCATAATGCTCGATAAGGATTCCGATAAATCTTTCCATCGAGCCGAATATTGCGCGGTGTATCATTACAGGCCTTGCTTCCTTGTCGTTCCTGTCAATGTATTTCAGCGAGAATTTTTCCGGCATCTGGAAATCGAGTTGTATTGTTCCGAGCTGCCAGCTTCTCCCTAAAGAATCCTTGATGTGGAAATCTATTTTTGGGCCGTAGAATGCGCCGTCACCCTCGTTGAGTTTGAATTCCTTTCCACTCGCCTTCAGGGCATTTTTGAGTGAGGCTTCCGCCTTGTCCCACGTTTCCTTTGCACCCATTGCCTTTTCAGGTCTCGTGCTCAGTTCAACCCTGTATTCGAACCCGAATGTTTTGTAGTAATGTTCCGCCAGTTCAAGCACTCCCTTGACTTCGCTTTCAATCTGTTCAGGCGTGCAGAAGATGTGCGCATCATCCTGCGTGAATTTGCGCACGCGAAAAAGCCCGTTCAGCACTCCTGAAAGCTCGTGCCTGTGCACCAAGCCGAATTCCGCCATCCTTATGGGCAAATCCCTGTATGAGTGCCTTGCGTTCGCGTAAATCAAAATATGCCCTGGGCAGTTCATTGGCTTCACGGCATACTCTTCATCGTCTATTTTCGTGAAGTACATATTGTCCTTGTAGTGGTCCCAATGGCCACTCTTGAGCCAGAGCTCTTTTTTGAGTATTATCGGGGCAATGACTTCCTGATAGTTCCTTTTCTTCTGCTCCGTGCGCGCAAATTCCTGGAGCGTATTCCACAATTGCGTTCCCTTTGCGTGGAAGAAAATCGTTCCCGGAGCCTCATCCTGCATCGAGAACAAATCGAGTTCCTTGCCGAGCTTCAAATGGTTTCTTTTTTCCGCTTCTTCCTTCTGCTTCAGGTATTCCTGCAGCATCGATTCTTTCGGGAAAGCAATCCCGTAAATTCTTTGGAGTGATTCTCTTTTGGAATCCCCGCGCCAGTATGAAGCGCTTGTTTTCAGCAATTTTACAGCCTTGATTTTTTCCGTGTTGGAAACATGGCCGCCTTTGCACAAATCGTAGAATTTTTCCTGCCTGTAAATGCTGAGCTTTTTTCCCGCTTCCGCGAATTCTTCTATGAGTTCCTGCTTGAACTTGTTCTGCGCGAATTTTTCCAATGCTTTTTTCTTGTCCACTTCCTCGCGCTCGATTTTCCTTTTCTCGGAAATAATCTGCATCATTTTCTTTTCAATTTTCGCAAGGTCTTCCGGAGTAAAATTTTTCTTCACGAAAAAATCGTAGTAGAATCCCTCTTCAATCGGGGGCCCTATTGTGGGCTTTGCGTCCGGAAATAATGAAGTTACTGCTTCCGCGAGCACGTGCGATGCCGTGTGCCACAGGCTTTTTTTGCCTTCAATGTCTTCCCATGTGAGTATCGAGAATTTCCCGTTTTCTTTAATTGGCAAATCGAGTTCGATAATTTTATCATCAAGTTTTGCGCTGAGCGCCGCTTGCGCCAGCCTCGGGCCTATCTGTTCCGCAATCTTTTGGGCCGTTATTCCTGAGCTGAACTTTTTTTTGCTCTTGTCCGGGAACTCGAGTGTAATTTCAGCCATTTTTGACTAAATTGATTAAAGTGCAGTAAAGAATAATAACGTTTTCTGCCGAAAAACCACGCTTTTTTAAGTTATTTAAGACGTTTTGCGCTGTTTTTCATTATGAAGAACATCCAGATGGGCTCAATGACCCCTTCACCCGAGGTTTGTGTGCGCTGCAAAGGAAGGCTTTGGTGCGGGCCGAAGTGCTTTATTCTTGAGCGCTACGAAACGCGGCAGAAAACCGTGCTTTCAATCCGGAAGCGCGACCTCCAGAGCGAGGCTCCTCCAGGCGTTTTCGTGGGCTGGACAGGTTATCCGAAAATTTCTTTGTCGCCAATGGCGCCAGCTTTTTCCACGAAGGATTCATGGATGACTGATGATACTGATAAATGGTTTGGCATGCCCGCGGAAAAAATAATCGGTTTCCGCGAGAGCCTTGTGAGGGGCTCGATGCCTGTTGATGTCTACAAGGCGCGTGACCCTTCTTACCAGATTTCCGAGATCCAGGAAACTTTGATGGCAAAGAAGCCGGTTGATGTTGAAATGAAACTTAAATCCGTTCCAACCGCGCGCGGCCTCTCGTTTTCGGATTTCCACGCGCCGATGGGCCCTAGTGCGGACCTTTCGGAATTCAGGATGACGGAGAACCCGAGCATCAACCCCGAAATAGATTATTTGGTTTCCGACACCGATGTGAAAGCCAAGGATGCGATGGTAGAGCTGTTTGACGCGGAAGTTGGAGTGAACCAATTGCACAAAATCCTCAGCGCGGGAATGCTTGGCGTTAAAAAGAATCGGAAGTTTGTTCCCACAAGATGGTCAATAGTTTCAATCGATAGCAACCTGTCTGAACACTTCATTGATGAAAAAATAAAGTATTTTACTAAAATCGATGATGTGCGCTTGTTTCATTCAAGTTATTTGGAAAATTATTATTACATTTTGCTCCTGCCGCGCGAATGGAGTTACGAACTGATGGAGGTCTGGAAACCCGGGGCTTCTTGGAATATTGAAGGAAAGGAACCGACTTTTATGTCTGACCACGAAACTTATGAGGGGCGGCACTCATACGCGGAAAATACTGCCGGTGGTTACTATGCTGTTCGTATTGCTCTTGCGGAATACTTAAATCGCGTCCAGAGACAGGCAACCGCAATTGTTTTCAGGGAAATTGGAGATGCAGGAACTCCCTCTCTAGGTGTTTTCAAGTGCCGTGAAACTGCAAGGGATGCACTAAAGAAAATCCCTCTTTCTTTTGAAACGCTGGATTTAGCCTTGGAATACTTGGAAACAAAGCTGACCATTCCGCTCAAATACTGGGTAAAGCAGAGCACGCTTTTGGATAATTTTTATCATCAGAAGAGATTAACTGATTTCTCCTGATATGATTTTAGTAGCCGAACCTTTTTTCGTAGTTTTTGTGGTTGAACCACTCCAGTAGCACCGAAACAATCTGGATGTTGTCTCCCTTGATTGTATAAGCAAGCCTCCACGCGTTGGGCAGGTCGTATTTCCAGAGGTTCTTGATTTTGTATTTTGTGAAGTATTCCTTTGGCCAGAGTTTTTTCGGTATTTTTATCCCGCAGTAAGGGTTTTCCTTCAAGTCATCCATTGCGCGGTCAATGAAATCAGCGAGTTGCCTGTCTTCGAATTTTCCTTTCCTCAATTTGTCGAAGGATTCCTTGAGCGAAGCGTCTATGAACGCAACGCGCTTGATTCTTTTGTCTTCGTTGCTCATTTTACTATCAGGCCTTTTTCTTTCAGTTTCCTGATTCCCTCAGGATCCCAAATCCATACTATGGAGCCGTCCTTGTCCACAAGAATCTTTCCCGAATACTCCAAGTAGTCTATTATCGTGTTGAATGTCTGGTACATTATTTTTTTCGGCAGGCTTCTCATCAACTCTGCTTTTGTCGGGTATTCCTCGGCTTTCTGGATTGCCTCCTCCACCATTAGCACGGTGTCAAGCCTCGGGTATCTAAGGACATTTTTCGGCCTGAAAACAGTTTTTGAAACCACGGTTTATCACTATATCAATTGATATACAAAACTATTTAAGTCTATCGTCAAACCGTTAAGCATATAGGCCAAGAAAATCCGAGTCGCAGGAAAAAATTCTCCAAGCGGAGGTGGTTGAGATAAAATTAGAAAATTTTATCAACATTTGACTTAAACTCGTAAGTGCGTTTTTTTATAACCGCAGGGGGTCATCAAATCCCAGCACAATGATTCCAGGATATCTGCCCACCTGAGCTTGCCTTAATTTTAATCCGCCAAGGATAATTTTCGTTAAAATCGCCGTTACCTAACCATACGGAATAAATTTTTTCATTAGTAAATATTCCTTTTGAATTTTCAACAGTAATTTTACCTTCAAAATCGTCTAAGTTGGTGGCATTGTCGTTGTTAGTGAGTGCCGGGACAAGTTTATTTTCTGTTGGTTCAAAATTGTATAGCTTGTCGTTTGACTGTTTACTTTTTAAAAATTCTAAGAAGTCATTGCTTGATTCAAATTTTGTACTTGTGGTGAAACGATATTCCTTGCTGCAGTTTCCGCCCGCAACAGTAGGTGGCTCTCCGAACGGGTCAAATAATTGGTGTTGGAACAAGGTAGCAACTAAAAGTACAGCTACTCCGACAATTAAAATGCCAATTAAAGTTTTTTGATTTTTTTCCATAATAATATCCTATTCAAATACTCTTATTAATACTTTTAAATGATTAGTAATCTGCCGCACCTAAAGCCCCTAACGTTCTCCACCTGAACCTCGCGCTCGAATACTTGGAGAAGAAGCTCACGGTGCCGATGAAGTATTACAAGAAGCAGAGCAAAATCCTGGATGCGCTCGCGCACCAGAGGACGCTGCGTGAATTTTCCTAAGTGCAGTTTAAGCATCCGTTTTTGCGCAATGCAAATCATTAAAAACTTCCAAAAATTATTTCATTCATGCCGCCAAGAGAGCCCAAAAAACGGATTGAGAAGCGCCTCGGCCCAAACAGCCATGAAATGAGGGACTTGCGCGGAGAAGCCTTTTTGGAAATGCACAACAAGCCACCCGGGACAGTTATTGTCAAGCATTTAGGAAATGAGGATATACATATAGGGAGAACCAGAACCGGAACTGTTGTACTCGAGCCTGGCCAAGTCAAAGATTTTAGCTCTAAATTTGCAGAGGCCAGAAAGAAAGACCCAAGGCTCCCTAGCAGGGAGAAAGCCACCAATATAGCTCATAGCAGTCCTATTGGCAAATTAGTTTTTTTCAATGAAGGGGTGCTGGTAAAGTCCAAAAATGGCGGCATAGTAAACTTCACCGAAAGCCTCTTTTTTCAGTTGGCAAAATTTATGATAACGCCCCTGGAAACTAAGCTCAATTACTCCGGCTGGATTTTTGAAAAGCGCCCTGACGGGATTTACTTTGTGGAAAAATGAGTTTTACACTCACTTCTTGTACTTCGTGAACTGCGCAATCAGCGCCTCAAGTTGAACGCGCTCGTTCGCGCCCTCGACCATTCTGAAGTTGTATTCTCCGATCGTGTCAATCAGCTCTATTTTTGTTTTCCCGGGGACTTCCTTCTCGTCCATCGCAACCATTTCGCGGTGCAGCTGTGTAATCACGTCCTCTCCGCTCATGCCGTACTCGTAGAGCAATTTATCGAGCAATGCCCGCGCTTCGAGGAATTTTCCGCTCAAGGCAACTTTGATGAGTTCCCTGACTTCGTCAGGCCTCGCTTTTGCGCTGACCTCGTAGATTGTTTTGTCCGTGATTTTGTGGGCTGTTGTTGCCGATGCCTGGAGCACGTTGATTGCTTTTCTCAAATCCCCCTGGCTCACGTAAATTATTGCCTCAACCGCTTCATTGCTCAAATCTATTTTTTCGTTTTCCGCAACCCCTTTCACGCGCTCGCCGATGTCCTTTGAGGAGAGCTGGTTGAACCTGAAAATAACGCAGCGGGACTGTATGGGCTCTATGATTTTGCTGGAATAATTGCAGCTCAAAATGAAGCGGCAGGTTTTTGAGTACATCTCCATTGTCCTTCTCAATGCCTGCTGTGCGTCAAAGGTTAGCGCGTCGCTCTCATCCAGAAAGATTATTTTGAACCCAAAGTTGAATGCGAGTGTTCGCGCAAAGTTCTTGATTGTGTTGCGAACAACATCTATTCCACGTTCATCACTGGCATTCAACTCTAAAAAATTTTGTGAAAAATTTTCTTTGAAGAATTCCTTTGCCAGGGCAACGGACGCGCTTGTCTTGCCTACCCCGGCGGGGCCTGAAAAGAGAAGGTTTGGCATGGTGTTGCTCTGGGTGTAGTACTGGAGCCTTTGCGTGATGTTTTTCTGCCCCACCACCTCGCTCAGTTTTTTTGGCCTGTATTTTTCAATCCAGGGGAGCTCTATGCCTACGTCCATTATTGGATGTGAAATCATAATAGTTTTAAACCGATTCGCACCCCTTTTAGTAGGTTTTTCATGGATTCGAAGCACCTGAAGGTTTTGTTCGTTTTCGCGCTCGTGTATGCCGCGCTTTATGCGCTGGGAATAATCATTGAGCCCCTGCAGGACTGGAATTTTTCCCTTGATTTTTCGAGGCTTGATTACACGCTTTACTTCCTGCCGATTGCGGGGTTCTTTTTCGTGTATTTGCTGGTTCCGTGGATGCGCGAGGAGCTCGGCTTCGGAAACACCTTCCTGTACATTTTTCCGGCGCTTTTAGCGGTCTTTTCCTACGCCGCTTTTGTGGTTGCGGTTTACTATTATTTCGGGAACCAGGCCTCGCTTTCCGGGGTCGACATTTCGCTTTTCCGCCTGGATTATTTTTCGCTTTTCCTCCAGTCCTCTTACATTTACTTTGTCCTTGCGGGAATAGGCGGCTGGGCCGCGCGCATGCTGATTGAGAATTTCGATGAACTGCCCAAGGAAAAAGGTTCGGGGAAAAAATCCCGCGGCGAAGGCGGGCACGAAATCAGTTCGAAACTTATTACAGGTGATTAACCTATGAGAATTCACGTGGAGGGCTACGGCTGTTCCATGAATCTCGCGGAAACCGAGATGATTCGCGGCCACGCGAAGGAAAACGGCGCCTCTATTGGCTCTGTTCCGGATTCTGATTTTCTTGTCGTGAACACCTGCGCCGTGAAGGAGCAGACCGAATTCAAGATGCTGAGCAGAATACGCAAACTCAATCAGGCCGCGGAAAAAAATGGTTCGCAACTCATTGTTTTCGGGTGCCTGCCGAAAGTCAGCCCGCATCTGATAGAGGGGATCTCGCCCAACATAATCCACATGGGCCCCGATCTTGAAAAGCTTTCCCAGGTTCTCGGAATAAAGGAGGCGCCTTTCTCGCCTTCAATCAATGCTTTGCGCGACAACCCTAACGTAACCATAATGCCGATAAACAGGGGCTGCACAAATTTCTGCACTTTCTGCGGCACCAAATTCGCGCGGGGGAACGTGAAGAGCTTTCCCATTGAACATTTGAAGCGGCGTTTTGTTTCTTCGCTTCCGGATTCAAAGGAATTCTGGCTCACGAGCCAGGACACCGGCGCCTATGGCCTTGACATCGGAACCTCGCTCCCTGAATTGCTGCGCGGGCTTCTCTTGGTTCAGGGCGAGTACAGGATAAGGATAGGGATGATGAATCCGCATCACTTGAGGCGCATTTATGATTCGCTTGTGCCGCTTTTTTCGGATAGGCGCGTTTACAGGTTCCTGCACATCCCATTGCAGGCCGGCTCTAACAGGATACTGAACCTCATGCGGCGCGGCTACACGGTTGAACAGTACTACGAACTTATTGAGAATCTTCGCAGGGATGTTCCGGACATTACTATTGCCACGGATGTGATTGCGGGCTTTCCAACGGAAACAGAGGGGGAATTTTCTGAAACCCTGGAGGCAATAAAGGAAACCGCGCCGGACATCGTGAACATTTCCAGATTCGGCGCGAGGCCCGGAACAATTGCGGCTTCGATGAATGGGCAGCTGCACGGCCGCATAAAGAAGGAGCGGAGCAGGAGGCTTGCCTCGCTGTGCAGGGCGATTTCTTTCAGGCAGAACGGGCGCATGCTCGGCAAAACTGAAAGGGTTTTTGTGAGCGAGGAAGGGGTAAAGGGCAGGTTTATGGGCAGGTCCTCAAACTACAAGCCCGTAATCATAAGCGAGGATTTAAGGGGCAAATTTGCTGATGTGGAAATAACCTCGGTTTTCCCCACTTACCTCGAGGCGAGGGTAATTTCAGCCGAAAGGGAAAAGCCTGTTCTCAGGGGCTTGTTGGCTGCCAAATGAGCAATTATATGCTATAATTTTAGCCTTAAGGATTTATGAGGCATCTACGATGCCTCGACAACTGCTCCCTCCCGACGAGCATGGTCGGGGTGAATGTTTTTAATATCTTCCAAATACACGTATTTCGGGGTTTATTGGCATGGATTTGCGCGGAGCATTGAACAGGTATCTGAAGAATTTTTCCACCGCATTTTCTTTCGTTTTGCTTTTGGTGTTCGTTCTTCCGTTCATTCTCGGCAAGGAAGGCGAGTTTCTTGCGAGTTCCTTTGTTTCCTCGGCAACCGTTTTCATTGACTATGGGTTCATCAACGAGCCGCTTCTCAACTCGGCGCTTCTTCTCGCGCTGGCGTTTGTTTTCCTTTTTTGCTACTCCTTGCTTGTCTGCCTAATGGTTCTTGCGGTGAGGGGCGATTTGAGCAACGTGAAGATGAATAATTACCTCGCGGAAAAAATCGGGAAGTTCGCTTTCAGGTACTTCAGGTTCCTCGCGCTCTTCACGATTATTGCGTCCATTGCGGGGGCAATCCTCATTGCTTACGGCCTGCCTATCTGGGCGCTGAATTTGCTGCTGATGTTTTTGTCGGCTTCGTTCCTTTTCCTGCCTCAGACAATCGTGGTTGACGAGGAAAGCCTGGGCAGCTCCATTTCCAGGAACTGGGACTTCATTTCGAAGAACATGTTTTCTTTTGTGCAGGTCCTTGCTCTCGGAGTCGTGAGCCTGTTCCTGCTCCAGCTCATAGAATTTGCCCTTGATTACTTCTTTTTTGTCGGGAGCTTCGTTTCCCTGCTCATCGGGGTTATTTTCCTCGTGCCTTTCATCGAGGTTGTGAAGACCCAGATTTATATGCACAGGTTCGGTCTGATCAAGAGCTATCATCCTTCAGGCTAAGCTTTACGGCCGGGCAGTCGTTCAGCAGTTCAAGCGCCTCCTTCATTGTTTCGGCCGCGTAAACAAACCCGTATTTTCTCTTTTGCCTTGTGCCCCTCATGCCGAACAGCATTTCCTGCGCCAGTTTTCTGTCCTCGTGCAGGCCGAACCTGCGTTCGGCTTCAGATGGGGGCATTTCCATTGCGGCCAGGTTGTGCCTGTGAATCAGCGCAATAATGTCGTCCGCGAGTTTCGGCGCGTCCGCAACCTCCATTGTTTCGGCGCACTGCTGCATTCCCGCGAGGCTTACGGCGCCGAGGCTTTTCAGGAGCATCCATTCCTCAAAGTAAGGCCTTGCCTTCAGCTCCTCCTTTTTCTTTTCGCATAATCCCGAAATTTTTTCCGCAACAATCTCCAGCCTTTCAATGAAGCGCCCCTCGTTTCCTGATTCCAAAGCGATTTTTTCCAGGTTTATTGCGGTGAGCTGAAGTACGCCGTCCGCGTTCCCGGTCAATACTCCAAACTGGTACGCGGTGGTTTTTTCACTTGAGTTGTTCAGCACCAGTGCGTTGTTGAGGCCGTTTTTTTCGAGCAGCTTGAGCTGGTACTTGGAGTCAATTGATACGCTAAGTTCGAACTCTTTCGGGTTCGAGGAAAGCAGCATTGCCGCAATGGCTGTCGCGTTCTCCTTTCTCTTTGAAAGGCCTTCCCATTCGTAGCCGCTGAAGAGCGCAAGTTCGGCGCAGCGCTTCCCCGTAATTGAAAATATTTTTTCTGTCTCCAAAATTTCTTCGCGGAGTTTCCTCTGGTTCACGGGCTTTTCCGGCGCGATGGAAAAATTGAATGCCTTCAGCGTAACCGGGTTCGTGCAGAACCTGTCGAGTTTTGCGGCCTCGACAGGCGTCGCATAAGTTTTTTCCCCTGCAAAGAATTCCGAATGCGCAAAAGTTTTCGTGGAAAAATCTTCGGCACCGTAAACATGTATCGTGCCGTTGAAATGCAGTTCCCTCGCGTCCTTTGTTATGGCCGAGAGCCAGTTGTACTCCCTGAGTATTTCCCTGTCCTCGAACAATCCCGCGTTCAGCCTCTTTTTCACCTCGAATACCGGGAGGCCGAGGCGCACGTACTGACTGTGTATCGGCTCGTGGCCATACTCAAGCAGCTTCACGTTCACCATTTCGCGTATTATGTGAGTGTTCAAATAGCCTATCTTCAGATCCTTTATCTTGTCCTCGACCTCGGAACCGATTTTTTCTGCAACGTGCCTGCTGATGCCTGTTTCCTTTAGGAGCGACTTGATTATGTTGCCACGGTCGAAAGACTCGAGCTTTTCGTGCGAAGTGAATACCTTGAGCTCCTCGAATGAAATGAATGTTTTTGCCGCCTCGGGGTTCAGCTTTTCGAGCGTTTCCGCGGCCTTTCTCCTGAGCTGCTTTTCCCCGCCTTCAAAAGATTCGAGCTCCTTGATTACCTTCACCACTTCCCACTTGGTGGCGCCGCTCTCCTGGCATTCGAAGGCTATCCTCTGTATTACTTCGCTGATGGGTTTTTTCTCTTCCACAGATATGCTTTTAGTTCAAAAAAGTTCTTTAAATTGCCGCAAGCCACTTGTATTTCTTACTATCGAGCCCAAGCGAAGATAGTGCTCGCACCCACAACGAATTTGGCAAAAGAATATTTTACTCTTTTTCTCCCTGCCTAATTCGTTGCAACAGCCGAAACTGCTGTTTGGAAACTTAACTTTTTAATGCCTTGGGTGTTTGAATAGTTAATAGGCTGTTTTTTGCGGGGGTTTTATTCGTGGAGGTGCTTGACAAGATTGACCACAAGATTATCCAGCTGCTTCTCGAGGATGGGCGCGCGTCGTTCAGCGCAATTGCAAAGGACGTGAAGCTCACGGATGTCGCGATAAAGAAGCGTTTCGAGCGCCTCAAGAGGCGCGGCGTGATTACCGCGATTTCAGCGGATTTGAACCTCAGGACCCTTGGCTATGAAAACCCGATTTTTGTCCAGATAAGGAGCGAGCTCTCGAAGAACAAGGATGTCGTGAAAAAGCTCAAAGAGCTGGATTACATACTCGAGCTGCACCAGGTTCTCGGCGAATACAACCTTGTCGCGAAAATCGTGGTGCCTGACCTTGATTCCGCGGAAAAATTTGTGGAGCGCCTCGGAACCCTTGACGGCGTTCTTGACATCAAGACCCTCGTCGTCATTTCCGAAGTGAAAAAGTCAAAGTCGCTTCCTTCATTTTCATTCCAGAAGAAGCTCGCGTGAGATTTTGAATTCAGTTTTTTTTGTGGTTCTTTTAAAAATTTGTTGATGCCACAAATCTTCTTTAACAACCCAACCCCCGAAGGGGGTTCAGTTGACGGGAAGTTTGACAACCCGCCTCCAAATGGGGGTCGGTTGACGGGAAGTTTGACAACCCGCCTCCAAATGGGGGTCGGTTGACGGATGTCATTTTTTTGGGTCTGGGTGCTTAGCTTTGCTGAAAATGATTATTGCGGAAAAGGCGATTGCCGGGCAGACGATTGCCTCGATTCTCGCGGGCAAAAATGTTGCCGCCTCGAGCGTTGGCTCGGCGCAGGCGTTCCGGTTCCGCGCGGCAAATGGAAACGATTGCATTGTTTTTCCCCTGCGCGGCCACATAAGCGATGTCGAGTTCCCGAAGAAGTACAGTTACTGGGTCGGCACGGATTTGAAGAAGCTGCTTCACGCCGAAATAGAGTACGCGGGAAAGGAAACCGCAATCATTGCCGGCCTGAAGGGCATTGCAAAGGAATGCGATGAGGTAATTATTGCGACCGATGCCGACCGCGAGGGCGAAAGCATAGGAGTCGAGGCCCTGAATTACCTGAAAGAGGCGAACCCCAAAATAAAATTCAAGCGCGCCTATTTCTCCGCAATCACAAAGAAGGACATTGACAAGGCATTTTCAAGCCTCGCGGAGGTTGACTATAATTTCGCGGATTCCGCGGACTCGAGGCGCGAAATAGACCTGATTTGGGGCGCCGTGCTCACGAGATTCATTTCCCTTGTTTCGGGGAAGCTCGGCAAGGATTATTTGAGCGTCGGCCGCGTCCAGACGCCCACGCTTGCAATCATAGTCAATAGGGAGAAGGAGCGCCTTGCATTCAAGGTGAAGCCGTACTGGGAGGTGCTCGCGCACTTCAAAAAGGATTCCATTGCCTTTGTTGCCGAGCACAAGAACGGGAAGTTCTGGGAAAAGGATGCAGCGGAAAAAATTTCGAGGCTCAAGGCCAAGTTCGGAATCGTGAAATCCATCAAGAGTTCCAGGCGCACCTTAAGCAGGCCAACTCCTTTCAATACAACCGATTTTCTGAGGCAGGCTACTACTATAGGTTTTTCCGCGAGCCAGGCGATGGAGATTGCCGAAGGCCTTTACCAGCAGGGTTTCACTTCCTATCCGAGAACGGATAATACTGTTTATTCCGCAACCCTTGACTTAAAGGAAATTCTTTCGGAAATGGCGAAGGTCCCGGAATTTTCGAATGATGCGAACGCATTTCTCTCCAAGGATGTGTTGAATCCTTCGCGCGGAAAAAAGGAAACCACGGACCACCCTCCGATACACCCGGTTACCGCGGCGCCGAAATCAAGGCTTAGCGAGAGGCAGTGGAAAATTTATGAATTGATTGTGAGGCGCTTCTTCGCGACTCTTAGTGAAGATGCGGTCACTGAAAACATGGCTGTTGACATTGATGTTGAGAAAGAGCCGTTTGTTGCGCACGGCCAGAAGATTGTGAAGGCCGGCTGGAAGGACGTTTACCCGTATTCCGCCATTTCGGAGGTTTTTTTGCCTTTGCTTTCCGAGGGTGAAAAGGTCGCGCTTGAAAAGCTTGATTTGCTTTCAAAGGAAACCCAGCCGCCTTCACGCTATAGCGAATCAACGCTCATAAAGCTGATGGAGGACCTGGGCATAGGGACGAAGAGCACGAGGCACACAATAATACAGAAGCTCTTTGCGAGGCATTATATCATGGGGAGCAAGGCCATTGAGCCGAACAAAATAGCGTTTGCTGTTGTGGATGCGCTTGAAAAGAACGAGGTGGATGCTGTGAAGCCGGAGATGACCGCCGAACTGGAAAAGGAAATGGACAAGATTGCGGCGGGCAAGAAAACAAAGGCCGAGGTGGTCGAGGAATCGCGCGAATTTTTGGGAAAAATACTTGAAAGGATGCTTGAGAACAAGGATAAAATCGGTTCGCATTTGAGGGAAGCATTGCGCGAGGACTCGATTGTCGGCAAGTGCGACAAGTGCGGCGGCCAATTGAGGATGCTGATGAGCAGGAACAAGAAGCGCTTCCTCGGCTGCACGAATTATCCGAAGTGCACGAACACCTATCCGTTGCCGCAGAAGGGGAAAATTGTTCCCACAAGCGGCCTGTGCGGGAAATGCGGAACCCCGGTCATAAAGGTTTTCGGGCAGAGGTACAGGTTTGAAATGTGCGTGAACCCGAACTGTGAAACCAAGGCGCAGTGGAAGGCGAACAAGGAAAAGGCTGCGGTTGCAAAAGAGAATAAGGCTGAGGGTGCGCAAACTGTTTCGTGAACAACCCAATACCCTAACGGGCATTCCGTTGACGGAAAGTGTGAACAACCAAAAACAATTTGCTGCCTTTAGGTGTGGGCAATTCACATAAATTTTTTTATGATTTCTGAAAAATCGGTTTCTGCAAAATCTTTTTGGGGATTGGAGTTGGGAACGGGGTTCTTTTTTTCTTCAATTAGCTTGGTGAGCCTAACCCCGCTCCAAACTTGTTTGGTTGGATTCACTTTTTAGGATTGGATCCCCCCGGATTTTCTGTCCAAACTAATAAGGTGCCGTCCGGCTTTTTATAGATTCGTTGAATTTGGCTATGCCTTGTGTATACTTATTATTAAATTGAATGTGCTTTTGGTATATTGTTGTTTATGTCTTCTGTAATGCGCTTGGATGATGAAATAAGGCTCAAAATTCTCTCGGCACTACTCAAACAAAATTCGGTTTCCCCGAACATTAGGCAGCTGCAGCGCTACACGGGCTATCACAAGGCAACGATAAAGTCCTCGCTGGATTTCCTTTCGAAGGAGGGCTTGCTTACGGGCTTTGGGCCAAAATTCGATTTTCAGAAGTTCGGGTACAGGCTTGAGGTGCTGAGCTTTTTCCAGGCCGATCTCACTGAAAAGGGGCTTTTCGCGAAATTTTTGGCGGAGGCAAAGAAAGACCCGAACATTTACTTCCTTTCGGGAGTTGTCGGCTCGGGCAACTGGAACATAATGGCGAGGCACATGTACAGGGACATCGAGTCTTATCACAGGGAGGTGAACGCAAAGTACTTTGAAAAGATTCCCGGCATGCACGACCTCATGAAGGGAAGGGAAATTTTTTACGTGACCGAACCGTTCTACAAGCTCGCCTCGAGAACCGATTCGCTGGTTGAGCTGGTGAGAAAATCCAAGGGTGTCGGAAATGAGGATTGAAATAAGCATGGGCAAAACAATCCGCGAAAACGCCGACTCTTATTATGAGCTCGCAAAAAAGGCCAGGAAAAAACTGGCGGGGCTGGATAAGGGCGAGCAGGAACTGCGCAAAAAAATACTTGCGGGAAAGGCTTTTGCCACTGAAAAAAAAGTCGTGCACGCGAGGAAAAAGGAAAAGAAGTGGTTTGAAAAGTTTCACTGGTTTTTCACGAGCGAAGGTTTCCTTGTGATTGGCGGGAGGGACGCCAAGAGCAACGAGGCCGTGGTGAAAAAGAACGCGGAGAAGAACGACGTTTATTTTCACGCCGACATTCACGGCGCGCCGCATGTTGTTCTGAAAACCGCGGGGAAAAAGCCTTCGGAGAATTCATTGCGCGAAGCCGCGGTTTTTGCCGCGGTTTTTTCCAAGGCGTGGGATTCGCAATTGGCCGCGGTTGACGTTTACTCGGCATCCCCGGAACAGGTTTCCAAGAGCGCGCCCTCGGGTGAATCAATCGGCACGGGCGCTTTCATGGTTTATGGCGAGAGGAAGTGGTTCAGGAAAACCCCGCTGAAATTTGCGGTCGGGGCAAAAAAAGAGGCGGATTCTTTCGGGCTTATTTCCGGGCCTTTGGATGCGGTGAAAGCCAATTCCGATTTTTTTGTGGAAATTGTTTTCGGCGCCCTTTCGAAGGGCGATGCGGGAAAAATGCTGAAGAAGCGCTTTGAGGCGCGGTTTGGGGTTTCCGTTTCCCTTGATGAAATAGTTTCTTTGCTGCCGAACGGCACAATGAAAGCTCTCTAACTATCGAGCCTCGAGGCGACCTTGTACCCATGGGCACGAGGCCTCGTACCCCACGGGTACAAGGAGATAGTTGTCGCACCCAACACAGCCGAAACTGTTGAGATAGCTTATTATTTGTTTCATAAGATTTTTTCTTGTATGATCGGCAAGCCCAAAAAGCAGATTTCGCTGCGCGTTGAGGATCCTGACCCTTCGCATGTCGGCAGGAACATCATTACCCTGGACAGGAAGAGCAAGGAGGAACTTGGCGTTACTTCGGGCGACATTGTGGAGGTTCAGGGTTCGCAAAAAACCGCCGCGGTCATCTGGCCCGCGCGCCAGGAGGATGAGGAAAAGGGCCTGATAAGGATGGATAATCTCATCAGGCGGAATGCCGGCGTTGCTTTGGGCGACAAGGTTCTCGTGCGTAGGGCGGAGTTTGCCGAGGCAAAGCGCGTTGTTCTGGCGCCGACGCAGGACGTGCGCATAATAGCTTCCGGTTACGACAGGATACTCAAAAAGAATTTCATAGGGCGGCCCCTGACAAAAGGGGATAGTGTGTGGATAAGCGTTTTCGGTTCGGGATTTGTTTACCAGGTTGTTGATACCAATCCCCGTGGAATAGTCAAGGTCACGGATTTCACGCAGTTCATTCTGCGCGAGGAGCCCGTCAAGGACGGGGTTTCTGGAATTCCAAAAATCGCGTACGAGGACATCGGGGGAATGGATGAGGAGATCAGAAGGGTGAGGGAAATGATTGAGCATCCGATGAAGCATCCGGAGATTTTCAGGAAGCTCGGCATCAATCCCCCGAAAGGCGTGCTGCTTTATGGCCCCCCGGGAACCGGAAAAACTTTGCTTGCAAAGGCGGTTGCCAACGAAACTCAGGCCCATTTCATTCCTATCTCTTCTCCTTCCATTATGAGCAAGTTTGTGGGCGAGGCGGAGGAGCGCATCCGCGAAGTTTTCAAGGAGGCGGAGAAGAATGCTCCTTCAATAATTTTCTTTGACGAGATTGATGCAATCGCGCCTAAAAGGGACGAGGTTGTCGGCGAGGTCGAGCGCAGGGTGGTTGCGCAGATTCTCAGTGCAATGGATGGCATGGAGGCGCGCGGGCAGGTTATTGTAATCGGCGCAACGAACCGCGTGAACAGCATTGATGAGGCATTGAGGAGGCCGGGCCGCTTTGACAGGGAAATTGAGATTGGGGTTCCTTCAAAAGAGGGCCGGCTCAAGATTCTGCAGATTCACACGCGCGGAATGCCGATTAGCCCCCCGATGGATTACATGCAGATCGACAAGGCAATAAAAAATCTCAAGGGCAATGAGGGTGCCGTGAGGAAAATCAGGGGAATTCTGGCTAGGTTGCAGGAAGTAAAGTCCGAAGAGCGGCAGAAGTGGCTTTCCAATCTTGCGGAAAACGACCGCAATGAAGTGATTAGCGTGATGCTGAACCTTTTTCTCGATGATTTGGCCAGCAAGCTGCACGGTTTTGTTGGCGCTGATTTGGAGGCGCTTGCGAAGGAATCCGCAATGAAGGCGCTCAGGCGTTACTCGGACGAAATAGACTGGGAAGAGGAGACCATTCCTGCCGAAGTCCTTGAGCGGCTCGAGGTGAATAAAGACGATTTTTTTGACGCCCTGAAGGACGTGCATCCTTCCGCCCTGCGTGAGGTTGCAATCGAGGTGCCGAACACAAAGTGGAGCGACATCGGCGGCCTTGAGAAGCTCAAGGAGGAGCTGAAGCAGGCCGTTGAGTGGCCGTTGAGGAATCCCGAGAGCTTCCAGAAGATGGGCATCAGGCCTCCGCGCGGCATTCTGCTTTATGGGCCTCCGGGCTGCGGGAAGACCGCGATTGCGAAGGCCATTGCGACGGAATCCGAGGCGAATTTCATCAGCATCAAGGGGCCGCAATTAGTCAGCATGTGGGTGGGGGAAAGCCTCCCTTATGATGAAAAGGTGCTTGTATTTGATGGCAAAAAAGTTTTCAGGGAAAAGATAGGCAGAATTGTTGAGGAAAGGCTTGATTTGAAGGTAGTGACTTTTGATTCCGACGGAAAAGTGCTTTTTTCCGAAATCAAGGATTTTATGAAGCACAAGCTGAATGGGAAAATGCTTGAAGTGAAAACCAAGACAGGCAGAAAAATCACTGTTACTGATAAGCACTCTTTGTTTACTCTTGTTGACTGTGAAATACAATCAGTAGCTGCAGGAAACCTTGTTCCTTTGGAAAGCGTGGTCGCGGTTCCCGCAAGGATTCCGAATATAGATTCAGGCATTAATCAAATAAATTTGTTTAGCTATTTCAAGAGCGAAGGCGGATATGTGCTTTCAAATGCCGTGCAGAACATTGAAAAGGCGGTGCAGGAATTCGGTTTTGCCAAAACCGCAGCCATGTTTGGGGTGTCAAAAAAATATCTTTATGAAATCAAGGGGAAAAATCTTTCTGTTTCAACAAAAAGTTTCAATGCGCTAATTGAAAAAGGCTTCAAGCCCGATTTTTCCAATGTAACCATTGGCGTGAAAGGGTCAAGAAACCACGTGCCGGTATTGCTGAAAATAAATGATGCTTTATGCAGGCTCATCGGCTTGTTTGTTGCGGAAGGGGACTTCAATAATGAAGTAGTCAGGATAACGAATGCAAACGACGAGATAAGAAAGGACGCTGCTCAAACGCTTTCCTTCTTGGATATTCCTGCAACTTTTACGCAGACCTCAATAATCATAAATTCTTACATGTTCAAGCGTGTCTTGGAGAAAGTGTTCGGTTTGGAGACCGGCGCATTCAACAAAAAAGCGCCAGGCTTTTTGTTTTCCGGTTCGAATGCACAATTGTACGGTTTTCTCAAGGGGTATTTTAGCGGCGATGGTTCGATAAGCAAGAGCGAAAGAAGGTATGTTATTGAGTCGTCTACGGTAAGCAGGGAGCTGGCTAATGATTTGCTTTACCTCTTGCTCAAGGCGGGAATAGTGGCTTCTTACAGGGAAAAGAAGGAGTGGAACGGCAGCATTAGCCATTGCGTGCGGATTTTTGGCGTTGAGAATTTCAGAAAATTTTTGCCGATAGGGTTTATCGATTCAAGAAGAAACCTCATGATTTCCGCATATATCCAGGAGAAATCCCGGGAGCGCAGCAATACTATTCCAATAAACAGTAAAATGCAGGGCATTCTTGAAGATGCATTCGGGTCATATCCGAAAAATGCGTCGGTTGGCATCAAGAAGCTCAAAGAGGCTCTGCAGACTGTTGATTTGACGCGCTCTAAATATGTTTCTCTCTGGAGGCTTGTTGAAGCCGATATTTACTGGGATGTTGTGGAGGAAGTGAATGAAATCAGTTGTAGTGGTTTTGTTTATGATGTTGCGGTTGAACCATGTCAAAACTTCGTTGCCGGCTTTGGCGGAATTTTTGCGCACAACAGCGAGCGTGGAATAAGAAAAGTATTCCAAAGAGCAAGACAAGTCTCTCCGGTAATAATTTTCTTTGACGAGATTGACAGCATTGCCTCGAGAAGGGGAGCGAACGGAGATTCGGGAGTGAACGAGCGCATGGTTAACCAGCTGCTTACCGAGCTTGACGGAATCGAGGAGTTGAAGGGCGTTGTTTTCATTGCCGCAACCAACAGGCCTGACCTCCTTGACCCGGCGCTTCTGAGGCCCGGCAGGATAGACAAGATAATTAAGGTTCCCGCCCCTGACGTTGAAGCGAGAAAGGCGATATTGAGGATTCACTCCAGGAACGTTCCTCTCGCGAAGAACATTTCCTTGGAGGAGATTGCGCACAAGACCGAGGGATACAGCGGCGCGGATCTCGAGGCGCTGATAAGGGAGAGCGCTTTGATTGCCCTGGCGGAATCCAATTTCAAGGGCTCGGAGATAAGGCTTTCGCACATCGGGGAAGCAATGAAGAAGATGGTGCCTTCGGTTACCAAGGAAACCAACGAGGCTTATGATGCGTTCAGGAATTCGATTTCACAGGTGTTCAGGCCTTCGTACGTGCGATGATAGCATAACTATCGAGCAGCAGCGACCTTGTGCCCAAGGGCACGAGGCATTGCAAAGCCAAAGGTTTGCAATGAGATAGTTGTCGCACCCACAACGAATTTGGCAAAAGAATATTTTGCCCTTTTTTTCTCCTTGCCTAATTCGTTGCAACAGACGAAACTGTTGTTTTGGTCCTGTTCAGGTAATTTATGCCTGGCCCGTTATTCTGCACGCGGTATTTGTGTTGCCGCTGGCAATCACTACGCCGCTTTCCGCGGTGCATTTTTCTTTTGTGGAATTTTCCGGTGTGCAGAAAATAAGCTGGAAGTCAAGGGATTTGTTCGAATCTAGGTTCCTTATTTTCCATTCCTGCCCGCCCCTGAAGTTTTGCCCCAGGTAGCTTGTTACGTTTTCCTCCCAGAGAATCCTGTTCGGCCCGTAATTTCCCTGTATGGTCCTTTGCTGTGCATAACCATTGAAGTCCGGAACCATGAGCCATATGGTTGACTGGTAAGGGAGTGCCTTGTCGCTGAGGTTCCTTATTTTGTAAATAAAGTCGTATTCGTTCGGCGGTGAAATGTACTCGCACAGCAGGAGGTTTGCGTCGAAAGCCCAGTTGCCCTGTGTCGGCTGCGGTTCAATGTAGCCGCATTTATCGGAATTTTCCTGCTTCACGGAATAAACGCATTGGCCTTCGCTGCATCTGCCGTCGCCGTAAAACGAGGTTCCCGTGCACGTGTCCTCGCATTTGATGTTTTTGCACAAATCAATTTCTTGCTCGGGCTGCTGTGTTTCCTCCACAGGCTGGTTCGGTGCGTAAGGTTCGCAGCTCGCGACAATCGTGAATCCGCTGGGCACGTCGCATGGCGTTGCGAATGCCGTGCAGTTGCCATCCGGAGAAACCGCGGGCGTAACTATCTGTGCGCACGCTTCGCTTCCGTTGCCCTGTGTGCAGCCTGAAAGCAAAAGTGCGGCCAGCGCAATAAGTGCAATGAAAATATTCCTCATGTGGATAGATATTGTTTTTACCTGTTTTTAATTGTTGGCAGTTCCGTTAATTTTCAAACTTCGCTGTATTCAGAATGCGTTCAGGAACAGCTGGAATACGAGGACTCCTGCGGCCGCGACAAGCGTTGTGATGAGCCATGCGCTTTTGCTCCACGCAAAAACCTTGCTTCCGTCCAGCGGGAATATCGGCAGCATGTTGAATGCCGCGAGGAGGAAGTTCACGTAAATGGTTGAAACCACTATTTGCTGCAAAAGGCCGGTGAAGCCGAGGCCGAAAAACAGCGCGATGAACAGGACCGCTATTGCGATGTTCGTGAGCGGGCCAGCGATTGAAATGTGCCCGTTCCGCTTCACGGAAATGTTATTGCCGTAAACATACACCGCGCCGGGCGCGGCAAACACGAAGTTTCCATTAGTGAACACCGCGAGGCCGATTGCGAGAAGCAATCCTTGTTTCCATGCCCTAAATTCCGCGTGCGCGCCGTAGTTTATTGCGACGTACTTGTGCGCCAATTCGTGCAGGATGAAGCCTGTTCCGACGGCGACAAGCATTATTGCGAGGTTTGAGAGAAACGCCTCAACGCCCCTTAAATTGAATATGCTGAGCCCTATCCATGAAAACGCTATGCTGATGGTCAGCCAGCTTATTATGAGGTCATTTCTCTCCTTGGAGTTCATTCAACATCTTATTTATTCAAAAGCAATAAAAAACAAGAACATTATCAACACACATGCTTTTACTTTGGAAGCCTTCTCTGTTGTGGGTTGCCTTTGCTTTGCTTTCTTTTTCTCCATTCTTTTGCCCTTTGAACGGTTCTGGTAAGTCTTCGGGAGGTAAAGGTTGTTAAATCCGGGAGTTAAAATTGGGAGGTTGTATTTAGCAAAAAGAACTATTGGCGGTTATATCCTCCTCGATATCTTCCAGATAAATTGGAAATATTTTTTGAATCCTTCAGTTATCTCTTTGCTTTCTATGAGTATTGCTAGTGGTTCTTTGGACCAGATTACTATTGCGGATTTGTTTGAATATAGAAATATTTGGGTTCTTGTAATGAAGTTTGAGGGGAGTTTCTTGCTTTTTACGTTCCATTCTTTTAGAAAATAATCTAAGTGTTTTGCATCAGAATTCCATAAGACTTTCATATCAATTTTTTTCTCATTCAGTGCTTTGACCCATTTTGGAGTATAAACTCTCAAATATTCGTATTGAAGCCCTGTAGCTCCAAGCAGGTATAGGTAATTTGCGTTGCGCACCATATCTTCCCAACAGGCCCTCATTCCTGCCACTCCTTGGAGTACTTTGACCTGTTGTCTGGATTTTGACTTCTCATACACTGACATTAAAGAAGGTAGTTCGTGTTGTGCTACTTCAAATTTTTCCTGAAGGAGTGAAATTAAGTATTCCGGGCTTGTTGCCTCGTAATACCTTTTGTTGTCCTGAATAGTTTCAGAGAGTAGCCCCTTGTCGATAAGTCTTGCTAACGCATCATAAGTGTTTCTTCTATGGATTTTGATTTTGTTAATTATTTCCCCAGCAGTACTTGAACCTGAGGCGAGCAAATATGAATAGATTTTTGATTCATTCTGAGATAAACCAAGTTCTTCAAGAATTTTACTCATACAAACATATGATAAAGAACTGTTTAAAGTAGTAGCGGTGGCTACCACAAGACCCTAATAACGATGGAATATCAATATGTATAATGGAATCAAATATTCTAAATAGTCTAGGCCCCCGAGTTGTAGGCGCGATTAGCATAACCTTAGGCATTATGGCCTGTTATCATAGCTCTTGCTGCGTGCATTATCAATTCTAGGAATATAACATTAAGCCATAACTAAAAGTCACTTCGAAAAACAAGTCGTGTTTGGATATACTATAATAATGTTGTTAAGGTGGGTTTTCCATTCAGACTCCCCAACTTTGAAATCGTTAATGTTTTTTGTAAGAAAAGTTACCGAGTCAGAAAAAAGTTTTGTAACTAAAAATATCTCTAAAATTATTTTTTTATCTTGTGGTCCATCTACTAAAGCGTGTTGATTAATAATTCGTTTAATATTTTCTAAATCAGTTTTAAATTTTTCTGTAGTTTCTAAACTTGGATGGCGTGGCTTTATGTTGGATAAATATCCCCCAAGATACGTATTTATTCGCTCCCTTTCTTTTTTAAGGTCAAAATTTCGTGCATTATTTTTTTTGTTTTCTAAATACTCAATCAAATTAGTGCACCGCATTAAAGGATTTTCATCGTCTACATCTCCAACGAAAGTTTTTATTTCTTCAAATAAATCTTCTAATTTTTGTTGTCCGTCCCAGCGACGTGCTAAGAATCCAATAATCATAGCCCATTGCCCTCTTTTTGTCGCCAATTCGAGGTGAACTTTTTCAGTTATAAACGAATTAGAAGACTTAGTATACTCTTGTATAACGTCTCTACATTGTGTTTCTTCAAGTAAGCCGCCGAGAAAAACATTGGTATCAAGAGTAAATTTCATAAACTTCCGAATCTACTTTGTAATCGGGGCTTGCGTAATCTTGTGAATTGAAATCAACATATAATCGGTCTATTTCTGAATTAAAATTAATCATTTCTTGAACAGACAATTCTTTTGGCTTGCTGAAAATTCTATATTCGTAAACATAAGCTCTAAGTAAATAATTAATGCCGAGGACTAAATAATTCATAACTTTTACATATCTGCTTGGCTGTTGTTTTATCATTTCAAAGTTTGTAAAAAAAGTACGGTTTATGTCTTTCATTAAACTAGAAATTTGAGAAAAAGAAACAACTAATTGTCCTTTAAGAGACACATCAATATTTTTTCGTATAACTTTGTCTTCTTCAGCATCCAATCTAGACTCTAAACTTTCTAACGCCTTAGTTAGTAAATGAATGTAGTCCGTTGTCGCTAATTTGAATTGGTTGTGTTCTTTATGCTTGCTAAAATCATTTTTATAAAGAGATAAAAATTCAAGTTCATTATCTAATAAATAAGCAGGCTTATTCGCTAAAATCTCAGAAATAACATGCAGTGTCCTGTTTATTTCTCCGTAATTATAAAATAACCATTCACGATTAGGGGATATAGAAATATTTTCAGAAACACTTTTAACAGAACTTGGGACAATTTCTTTGTTTGTCTCATCGACCATAAGTATCCCAAGGTACACAAAATTAATAAATTAAACAAGATACTTTTGGTCAGACTTTGTATATATAGGTTACTTTTAGATTTTTCATGTACGTTTAGCAAATTGTTGGAATTTTAGCAAATTGTAAGTATTTTGCAAATCTATCATAAACCCCAATCTAAATAATCTCCCGATTTTAACACTTTTAGAGGTTGCGACCGTGCGCCTCCCTATCTTACCAGAACCCCTTTGAACAGCGTGAGATGCCCCTGCCCCCAAAGCAAATGCCCCGGTTCCAATCACTCCCGCGGTTAGCATTCCTTGCCATCCTCTTAGTTTGCGTCCACTTTCAAGTTTAAATCCCTCTCTGAACGCTTTATTGCTTCTAATACTTTTTATTTCATCCATTCTTCGGACTCTGGGACAAAATTGGGTGATTTTGTGGTTTTTGGGCTTTTTTAGCCCAAAATGACCACGTATGCCCGTTTTCCAACATATTTTACTGGCACGTCGGCTTTGGCTGAGTTGCCGAACGGTGTTACCGTTCGGTCTAGAACGGCAACCACTTTTTTGTCCGTGAGTTTGAATTCTTTGTTTGTAACTTCCACTTTTCTGCTTGGCATGTTTTCCACCCTCCGATACTAAGGATATCCAAGGATATCCTTAATTTTGGTTAAAAAGTAAGTTTTTTAGCAAAAATACCTTGATTTTGATTGATTAGTAAGTAAAAGAGTTTTTTAAGTTAACTAAAGTAAGCCATTTTGCGTTCAATTATGTTTTTAATAAGAATAAGGCCTTAGTGTATATCTACTTCTATGATATCCGCCGAAAAAAGAATCAATTTTTTAGTTGATTTGGAATCAATCGCAGGTATATTAGTCTGCAGATTGGCAATTGTTATTGTGGGGAGTTAGAGGGGCGTATGGATCCTGATGTTGATTTGGTGTGGGATTTTTTCAAGCACATTTTCCCGGAGTTTAGTGTAAAGCATGCGCAAATTTACAAGCTTTTGTGGCGTTTGGAGCCTCTTTCAGGGGAACAAATCGAGAAGGATACTGGGATTTCCAAGGCTACTGTTTACAAGGTTTTGCACGAGCTTATACTTTTAGGGCTTGTGAATAAAACTAATTTCAAGCCAGTTGGCTATTATGCTGCCGAGCCCTTGAAGGTTTATAATTCTCATGCAAAGAAATTGGCAGCCAAGCTTGAGTATGGGAAGGAAAAGCTTGAATCTCTTTTGAAAAATTCTTCTGGGTTGAGCGGGGAGCTTTATCTTGTGAAGAAAGATGGGGGTCAGCAGAGGCTTATTTTGAAAAATACTCGGGCGGATGCTGGTACGGAACAATTGATAGAGATTAAGAAGGCTGTTGAAAAACAGATAGAAGAGAGGCAAAAATTAAAGGAGTGGGCGGTTTATAGGTAGGGTGTGGTTTTATGAGGAAAAAAGAAGTTATCAAACGGATTGGTAAAAATCGCTGGAACGAATTTGAAGAATTTATGGTGGGTCAGACAGTGGCTTTGAATAAAGATGGTTCTTTTGACTATTATGAGCAGGATGTTGAAAATTTTTTGAGACATCCGAATAGACGGTTTTTTGACTAGTTTTTTTGTTTCTTTTGAAAGAACAATTAGTGTCAAAATCTTTCTTTTAAAAGAAAGATACTAGGGTGATTTTTTTCAATTCATTTTTGGTCATTGACTTGAGTGGCACATGCAGGTCGTTTTGCCTTTTGAATATTGTACTTGTGCCCATAATTTCATCTTTCAGTTATAATAATTTTTATAGAAGCCCGATTGCGAATAATGGTATTTTGTTTTCGCTTGTGTCGAGGGAGTCGGTTACTATTATGTCTGCGCCTTGTTTGTTTTTTTTGTTTTTTCCGCCGATTTCGAATGTCATGCCCTCATATTTGAAGTCGGGTGTTGGGTTGCCGCTTGTGCGAAAGTAGCAGCAGTCAACATGGTTTACAAAGAACTCTTCCCTCAAAGCGCCGATGTCTGGTTGCTTTCCAAGTGAGGTGCAGAGTGCGTGTCTGTAGGGGA
The DNA here is from genome assembly GCA_000402355.1 of Candidatus Iainarchaeum andersonii SCGC AAA011-E11. Taxonomy (GTDB): domain Archaea; phylum Iainarchaeota; class Iainarchaeia; order Iainarchaeales; family Iainarchaeaceae; genus Iainarchaeum; species Iainarchaeum andersonii. The sequence continues at coordinate 3,289 of AQRS01000033.1, read as the reverse complement.
ATGGCAGGTAATATTTTGCTTCTTTTCTGTGGCTTTTTGCTGAAGCGCCGCAGGAGTAGACTTTTTTTATTGCCTCGGTTTTTTCAACGTTGTAGAGAAATCTCATTACCCATACTTTGTTCTTTCCTATTGTTTCGCCTATTTTGGAATAGCTCAGTTCCAACGGTTTTGATGTCCCTATTACCTGGAGCAGCTTGAAAAAGTTTTCTTCGGTATCTTTTCCGAATCCTTTTGCTGAAGGGAGGTCTTTTGCGGCAATAGTTTCGATGGTTGAGATTATTGTTTTGTAAAAATATGTTTTTGCGCTATACAGGACTCCACCGGTTGAATAGTATTCTTCCATGTGCTTGTTTATGTGGCCGTACTGCCTTGCTATGCCGGCTTTGTTTTTGAGCAATTCTTTTAGGGTGAGTTTTGGGACTTCCAATCCTTTTTTTATTGCAAGCCACTCCCTAAAACTTGCTGGTCTGAGGTGTTCGATAACCACTCTTCTTGAGAGGTCTGCCTTGAGGGTTTTGAGTTGTATTGCTGAAGAGCCTGAGAATGCTATACTTGCAAGTTTCTCGTCAAAAATTGTTTTCAAATCCCCGTCCCACTTTGCCTTTGCGTGAATTTCATCAACAAAAAGCCTTTTGTGCCCGGCTCCGGAGAGTGCTTTTACAATATCATAAAGGTCAACTCCGCGCAGCTCCCTGTCGTCTGCCGAAAAATAAACGCCTTTAGTTTCCTTTGCAAGCTGCAGGAGGAGCACTGTTTTTCCTATGCCGCGCAGGCCTGTTATTCCGAGGAAGTATTCGCTTTCTTTGGTGACCTTGAGCAGGTTCTCATATGCGAACCTTTTCTTTTCAATTTGCCCAACCCTCTTCATGCCCTCTGAGCTTGCTTCAAGCACGCGGCTCACTATCTTTTCTGTTTCCATGCATTAATGGTGCAAGGAACAATTTAAAAATCGTTACACTTTTGTAACGAAAATGGGTTATTTTGTTACATTTATGTAACGCTACACATACCCTGAAGTACCGGGATTGTTCATTTAAGAGGCTTATATAGTTTCATTGCTTGAAATACCAGAAATCGGCATTCTAGTTATGAAAACTATAGACAATTTTTGAAAATTTCCCCTATCCTTTCTCGTATTTCTGTTCTTGTAAGTGTTCCGTGCAATTTCTCATAATCTCTTTTCCTGTCTTTGTCAGTTAAAATTAACTGACTCACCGACCCAATAGAATAAAATCATCAAATGGTTCTTCTTTTGAAAAAACTTTCGATAGAACTTACTTTCCCGAATTCAAAGGTTTTTGACTTTTCGTTCAAATTCTGCCACTTTATTTTTTTGCCACGAATAAATGATACCCAAGGTTTTCGTCAATTACTTTGTGTTTGACCAGTTTTAGTCCGGATTCGCGTATGAAGGATTCCCATTTTTTAGGTGTTTCCAGATATTCGCCCTTTCTTGCCAGAACCATTGCCATTACCTCAGCTTCGGTCAGGGCAGCTTTTGGGCCGCTGTGTTTCATGGCGTGCTTTGCAGTGTAAGTCCATCTCTTAATCACGTGTTCGGCAAACGCAATCTTCTTTTCAGGTTCCACGTCAACTACAACCTCCCCGAGAATGAATAGTCCTCCTGGTTTCAAAAAATCTTTGACTTTGTTCAGGACAAGGGCTTTTTGTTCTGAATGGTGCAGGGCGAAGTTCGCGTAAATAACATCAAACGAGTTTTTCTGAAAATTCATGTCCTCCATCCTGCCCTTGAGCAAGGTAATTTTTCCCGGAAGTTTTTTTCTCAGGATTGAAAGCATTTTTTCTGAAACATCCACCCCATAAATTTCTAGTGACGGGTTTTTGTGTTTGAGAATGTTGGCAATGAGCCCGGTGCCAATGCCAAGCTCTAGGGCACGGGCCCTTTTTTTCCCTTTTGAGTGCAGTACAATTTCATCCACAATGTTGTTCACGAGAATCCGGTACTCTGGGAATTTTGGGAGGTGGGAATCATAATGATCTGCCCACCTTTCAAAGAACTGTTCAGTTGAGCTTCTGAACCTTCTTATGTTTTTATTTTGTAGTAGTTTTCTTCTTTTCATCAGCTTGCCTCTGGATAAAGCCTGTTATTGAGTGCCTTGAATAACTCATAGAATCCATCCATGAACTCTAGGGCGCCTTCTCTTATTTCTTTCATTTTTTGGGGATTCTTTTTCAAATAAATTCCCATCATTATTTTGCCGTTTGCTTTGTGCAATGGCTCTACAATCGTGTGGACTGCAAAAAAGTCTAGCACAGGATCTTTATCATCCTTAATTTTATAATGCTGCTTATATTTCTTAAAGCCATTCAAGAAATGATTGAACTCTTTGTTAGAAGTTGTTTCTGAAGAAAGATGGAAACCTAACCCTTTTGCAACTCCTTTTTCCCTGTAATACTTATATGTTTCAATTCCCAACTTAGTCCCTTCTTCAAGGATATTCTTTTTATTCCCGAGATCTTTCTCGCTGATTCCCAGATGCCCGCACAAATCTCTGAACAACTGGTGATGCGAAGGCAGTATTCCTTTGTGCTGTTCTTGGAGGCCCAACTCATCCACATCTGCAAAGAGAATATACGACGCTTTGTGTGTTGCCTCATACGGCTCTATTTTCTCCCACTCATCATTCACTTGCAGAGCAAGTCCAAGTATTCCTCCCGGCACTTCCTTGAAAAAGTCTCTCATAGTTGCAAAGAATATTTTTTGCGCTTCTATTGAAAGAGGCTTCTCCATCAAGCTATGTCCGAATTTGTCAAGCTCTTTCATAGCTTGGTGATTTTTTATTTCTTGTTCTAACTCGTGTATTTTTTCATCAACTTTGTCCATGTTTTGTTACCCCCTAAACAATTTTAAGGCGTGAGCGGGAAATCCCACTGCTTTAGCTGTGGGATGAGAGCGAACCTATTTCTGAGAGTTTATCTAAAATAATTCCTGAGGCGCGTGCCCGCGCGCCATCAGGAGGCTTTACGCCATGAGTAACAGTAACTTGTATAGCTATCATCACATAAAAGGTTGTCGGGAACACCACGTTGAGTGGTGTCCAAAGTATCGCTATAATGCTCTGCGCAAGCAGAGCATCAAAGAGGATTGCGAAGCAATCCTTTTGCAAATCGCGCGTGAGCGCGATTGGGAAATTCTGGAGCTGGCTGTGATGCCAGACCACGTACACGTGATTCTCAGGACGCACAAACCTGAGAACCCGAGCGACATTCTATTCCGTTTGAAAGGTCGCTCGGCATACGAGTTGTTCAAGAAGCATCCGAACATGAG